>JAPPEF010000095.1 GCA_028875335.1 Gemmatimonadota bacterium | reverse complement strand
CGGTGATTTCTACCAAGCACTGGTGCGAGCATTTGGGCATGCCCTATCCCATGCCAGCCATTCAGCAGTTCGATCAGAAAAATTATCGTCGCTACGGCACCTGGGATCTGCTGCGCAAGCCCCGCTCCTTTGCGTTGATCCACCGTCTGTGGAGCGCGGGGAGCCAGCGCGTGCTGCTGTGGGCCGATCCCGAATGGGTGCGGCGTTTTGCTAGCTCCTGCACTTTTGGCGGCGATGGTTTTGAGGTGATGGCGCCGCTGACGAATAAAGGGGTTCGCGACGAGCAGCCGGTGTGGTCAGCCAGCGCCGATCCCGCCTTCCGGTTTCACGCTGAGGAGCATCGGCGTCACTGGATGTTTTACTTGTTGTTTGGTCACTTGGGTTACGACCCGGATGCTTCCTCTGAAGTCTGGCAGCGGGAGTTGCGTCATCGCTTTGGTAATGCCGCTGCTTCCGTGGAAGAACTCTATCGCATCGGCGGTCAGATCCTGCCCCTGCTCACCGTGGTGTTGCAGCATTCGGCTAGCCTCTGGACCTTCTGGCCTGAGCGCTTTGCCGGTCGCAGTTTGGCGAAGGATGCGCAGGTCGAGCCCAGCGACCCGACCCGGTTTTACGGCATTGACGAGTACGTGGAAGACGCTTTGGGCAATCGGCTCTGCGGCAAATGGACGCCGCCCCATGTCGCCCATCACCTGCGCCGGCTGGCTGATCGGGTGCGCGGCCTGTTAACTGGTCTCGGTGGAGATTCGACGGAACCGGAGTTGAGTCATACCCTCCTCGACTTCACCTTGCTTGCTCATCTGGCCGAGTACCATGCCTGTCGTCAACTGGCCGCCGTCCATTTTGCCTTTCACCGTCAGGCTGGTGAGGTTCATCGCTTGGCCACCGTCCGACAACACTTGCTCTGGGCACAGGACCATTGGGCGGCGCTGTCTGCGGCGGCTGAGGGTGTCTACTGCGACGATCTGGTCTTCGGATTTCGCGAGAAAGGCCACGTGGGCCACTGGAAGGACGACTTGGTTGTGGTCGAGCGCGACCTGGCGGCCGTCGACGCACTCATCGCGGAACAGCTGGAGGTCCCAGTTGCCGACCTCGGACCTTTTTCCGGCGGCGACATTCATCTCGATCCGCCGGAGGTGACCTTCGCTCCTCCGACCTGTGCTACGGCGGGGAGCGACCTAGAGCTTCGCATCCGGTGCGAATCTCCAATCCCGTCCGCTGTCCGCTGCTATCACCGGATCGCCCATCAAGCTCTGGACTTTGACCGCGTCGATATGCACTCCGACGGCGATGGGCATCGAGCGGTGATTCCAAGCGATTCCATTGATCCCGCTTGGGATCTGATGGTGTTCTTTGAGTTCCTCTTCGACGATGACCGGGCCACCCGCTGGCCAGACTGGCGCATCCAGACGCCTTATTTCGTCATTCCGACGGAGTAAAGCACAGTCTCTCTTGACAATAGTATCATTAGTGATATTGTTGTAATGAGAAACTGGAGGGCACGAGATGAGTGACCATTACACGTACCGCATCACGTGGTCGGCTGAAGACAACGAACATGTGGGTCTATGCGCTGAATTCCCATCGCTGAGTTGGCTGGCACCTACGCCCGCTGCGGCGTTGTCCGGGATCCAGCGCCTTGTTCGTGAGTGTCTCGCAGATATGCACACCACCGGAGAAGCCGTGCCGGAGCCAATAGCGGACCGTAGCTACAGTGGGAAGTTCATGGTGCGCTTGCCGCCAGAATCGCACCGCGCCCTCGCCATACAAGCGGCAGAGCAAGGGGTGAGCTTGAATCGACTTGTGAGTGCGCGGCTTGCAAGCCCTTCCTAATGGGTTACAGTGCCTTCGTCCGCTGGATTATCAGTCGCTGGGTACTCGGTCAAATCCCTTCGGCGCTCGCGTTCCCACCGCGGCGGTAGCTGACGTGGATCTCCACGTTCCGCACCACGACCGACGGTCGCAGACGCGGGTCGCGTTCGCGCAAGTCGATGCCGACGACGTGGATGCCCTTGCCGACCTGTGCCGGGACCAGCGGCCAGACGAGCCATGTGTTCTCGGACACGTCCGCCGGATTCGCCGCTTCCTCGGCCGCCGGGCTGCGCCGCACCGGGTCCCCTAGCGGCTGCCCGTCGAGTTTCACGGAGACCCGATCCTGGGGCGACAGATGGTCGAGATCGATCTGTAGCTCTAGCGCCGCGTCTTCCGACACCTCCTCGTACACGCCGATGTGGAACCTCGGACCGCCCTCCACTAGCGTGCGCAGCAGATCGACGGGTACCTCGCCGCGCAGTCGGTCGTCCCGCTCAGCGCCGTAGCGCAATTCGCTCCGGTCGCGGATGTGGCGCTTGACCGCGGCGTACACCTTGGCCGTGCGCCGCAGGCTGTCGGGTGCGCCGAGGCTCTGCAGCAGCGGCCGGGCTGCGTACACGTGGTTGTGCCAGTTGAACAGGTGCACGCCCGTGGCACCGCGTTCGTAGAAGCCGGTGGCTAGGCCGCGGAACCAGGCCTCCCGCCATTGCTCGGCGGGCAGCAGGTGCCCGTGCCCCCACTCGCCGTGGCTGTCGAACCCGGGGTACAGCCGCACCTGGGTGCCTTGCATCATCTCCACGTAGGCCTCCACTTCCACGTCCGGATCGGTCCCCGAGTTCGCCCCGGTGACGACGATGTCGCACAGGCCCTCCTCGATCCAAGTCTCTAGGTCGTAGCCGACGCGCCGGTTCGTCTCTTGGGAGGCACCGACGCGCACGATCACGTGGAAGGGCCGTCCGCGCCGCTCGGCGATCGCGTCGGTGAGGCGGCGCACGGCGCGCTGCAGATCGGTGAGGGTGTAGCGCAGACGGTAGGCGTCCTCTTCGGGCAGGTGGAAGGCATGGCGCTGCCAATCGAGTTCGATGCCGTCCCAGTCTGCCAGCTCGCAGGCCTCGGTGATGCGTTGCAGGGTGTACTCGCGGATCTCTGGCACCGCCATGTTCCACGATGTGGCCGCCCAAGCCGGTGCCCCCTCGCCGAGCACCCACTCTGGGTGGCTCTTGCGGAGCGCCGTGAGATGGGGTCGCTCCGTCGCTGCCATCTCCTCGGGTCGTAGCGGCTTGGCTCGGCGCTCGGCATCGGACCAGAAGTGGTTGTCGTTCATGCGCACCGAGGCGTACACGCCGAGCCCCATCTGGTGGCCGCGGCGCACGAGCTGGCCGTACAGATCGACATCGGCATCGAACATCGCCCGCAGGCTCTCGGCCCGGCGCATGTCGCGGACGGAGAGGTACCGGCGGCCCTCTGCCTCGCCGATCATCGGTAGCCGGTCCGAGGGCCAGTGTGCCTCCTCGACTCCCACACACCACGCTAGGGCACCGACTTGGGTACCCGTTAGGGGTCCGTAGATCCGCTCCAGCAGATCCTCGACGGACATTGGGAACTCGGCGTGCTTCAGGTAGCCGCCGTCGTTGTTGAAGATGATCCCGTAGTCGGGCGTTGGCGGGCGCTGGCCAGCGTTCTCGGTGCTCATCGCACCGGCTCCGTATCGATGGTCCCCAAGGGCACTTCGAGCAGATCCTGCCCGAGGATCACCTGCCCGTCGAACACCTCTCCCACTTCGTGCAGTACGCGCTCCTGCACGCCGGGAGTCTCTAGCTGCTCGGTCAGATGAACGAGGACCAGCGTCTTCACTCCGGCATCCCGCGCCGTGGTCGCTGCATCAAGGTGGCCGGAGCAGCTATTGGTCAGGCGTTCGTCAGTGACTACGCCGTTGATGAAGTGGCACATGTGCAGCAGCACGTCCGCGCCTCTCGCTAACTCGGTGAGACGGCCCACAGGTGCCGTGTCGCCGCCGAAAACGATGGTACTGTCGGGTGTGGTCAGACGGTAGGCCAGACAGGTGAGCTGCGGCTGCACGTGTACCACCTCGGCCACATCGACCTGCCAGCCTCGAGTCTCGATCCGGTCTCCGTGCCCGACCTCGTGCACTTGGGGATTGGGTCTCTCCCGTGGCATCACGCCGCCGCGCGCCTCGTACACGAAGTGGCTGCCTGGGTGCTCGGTCCGGGCCGTTAGGTCTGGGCCGAAGGCACCATCAGAGGAGAACAACTGGTGCGACATGTGCGCCGTGGGTGCCGGACCGTACACCCGCAGTTCCGGGATCTGGCCGACGCCTTGGTCCCAACGCGTCAGTACTAGGTAGGCGAAGTCAACGCAGTGGTCGTAGTGCAGGTGGGTCAGGAACAGGTGGTCGATTGAGGGCAAGGCGAGGCCGGCTTCGAGCATGCGCCGCACCGAGCCTGGGCCGCAGTCGAAGATTAGGGTTTCGTCCCCCGTCTGGACGAGATAGCTGGAGCCGCCGCGATGCGCCAGCGGGGCGGGCGTGCCGGTGCAGAGGAGTTGGAGTCGCGTCATCCCTCTTGTCTCGTTTCCTCTGGCGGCCAAGTAGCGAAGTACTCGGGTGCCCAGCGTCTGGCGAGGTGGTAGTTGCGTTTGTGATAGGACCCGGCGGGTGGTGCCTTCTCGGCTTCGATCCAAGCTTCGGCACCGGCTAGCTGGGGAAACTCTAAGATCCCGAGGAACTCGCCTTCGGTGTTGGTCCCGAGGAGGCGGAAGACCTCCCCGTGGATGAGGTCGTGCTCTCGGGCCACCTCCTGCAGTCGTTGCTGGCGATCCTCGTCGCCGCGCGTCTGTGGGTCAACTTGGTCGGAGCCGCGACGCCAGCCGCCGAAGGCGAGCACGACGATTGAGGAGGGATCGACGGTCAGGGGTGGGATTACGCGCGGGTCCGCGTCGGAGGCTACGGAGGGCTCGGGCTTGCGGGGTAGCCAAGCTAGGCTCTCTGGTTGCCAGCGGCGGGCGAGGGAGTAGTCGTAGAAGCCGTAGTGTCCGTACGGAGGCTCCACCTCCGCCGACATCCAGGCTTCGGCACCGGCTAGGTCCGGGAATTCGATGGTCCAGAAGCGCTCCCAACTGTTGCGGGATGTCAGCAGGCGGTACCCGTGTATGCCGATCAGGCTGTGGTGCTCGGAGACGGAGAGCATCAGGTCCACGTGCTGGCGCTCGTAGTCGTGCCGCTGCTCCTCGTCGAGTTGATGCCACTGAGGTAAGCGTCCGCCCCGAAATAGAATGACGACGCTGTCGCCCTGCGACGAATCAATCATGCATATCCTCCTGTTAGAAAGATGGCCGGGCTTAGGTCACTAGTACTTGAACCCCTTTCCGTCCAGATGCTGACACTGCCCGGAAACGAGGTAAAACGAGCTAGAAATTATAACTCAGGCTCAGATCAATGAAGCTGTCGCGTCGAGTCTCGTAGTGGATATCCGCTTTGTCGATACTGAGAAGATAGATCGACTCTAGATTCACGGACCACCGATCAGCGATGCGCCGCTCCAATGCGACAGCAAGAGCGCGGGTAGCCCGCTCCGCGTCCCCCAGAATACTAGCGACAATTTCACTGCTCTGAACATCATTTAACGCAAGGCGCGCGGCGCAGAAGAAATCGTTTTCGAGCGTATTGGGCGAGCGGCTTGGAGTCGCATTGCGGCCACGCCCATCGTAATTCCATTCGCCGAGCAGGCTGAGATCGGCAGCCGAGCCAAATACGGAATAGAACGTGTATTCACCGCCAAAAACGGACGCAACGTAATCCTCTTCCCGGCCGGACAGGTTGCGAGCGCCGGCGCGCTGGATGGCCTCCAGCTTGAACAACCAAGAGCCGACCGTTAGCTGAGCGTCCAGCCCAAACTGGCGGATCTGCGCGTAGTACTGACCTAAGATCGGCGCGCCGCTAGAGTCCAAGAGTAGATTCAGAGCAGGCTCCCGGCTGGTGCCGTTGAATGCGCTCACACCCATATCGATAAGTCCAAAACTGTGACTGTAGCGGGCGGCGAGATCCACGTGCCGTTCCTTGGCCTCACTCTCGTACTCAACATGCTCGTCTTCTACCACGAGCGGAAGGCGCAGGCGGCCCGCTTGGCCCGGAAAGGTGCGGGCGCGGTGATAGGGCAGACCTAGTATTTCCATCACACCCCAATCGCTAGACCAAGTGAGATAGACCATGGGTTGCCCCAGCTTGGCCTCTCCGGCCGGATGTTCGACGAAATCGACTTGGTTGACGATATCGACCAAGTGCTGCGATTCGGTGACGCCCCAGAACACCTGATCGACGCCCACGCGCAGTTCCCATTCGCCGTCGCCGATTTCGCCGAATAGCAGCAAATAGGCTTCGCGCAGATCGGCATGGGTGCGGCGTGAGTCGGTGTTGTCGTAGCGAAAGAACGGTGCTAAAGTGAGGCTTCTACCCGCGGCGTCTTCAAGGTAGAGTTTGGGCACTGTAACAAAGCCGCTCGCATGGGAGCGTTGGCCGGAATGGGCACCGGCTTCGGGGAACCATCGGCTTTCGCCGTTCAAGCGGCCGGAAAATTCGTGGTCAATCTCGGTTCCGGCCCGCGCCTCGACGGCAAAGACCAAGGCCAAAATCCAGACAGCACGAAGTAGCATCAACGCGCCCGTTTCAGCCCGGTTCGCGTAAAATCGCGGTCGTCGAGGTCTGTTTGGAATCGAAAATCCGTCCAAGTCAGCACGGTGCTTTTCCCGGTCAGATGATTTTCCATCGTCATCTCGCCGGCGCGCCAGTAACGCTCTAGGTATTGCTGGTAATTCCCCAGCGTGAGCGTCTTCAGATGGGCATCCTTGCGGTCGTAGTACTCCACTTTCCACACGCGCAGCTCGTCCTTGTCGCGCCAGACCACTTGGCGGCTATAGCCGGATTTCTTATCGACGGGAACGCGTTCGGAGACCGTGCAGGTTAAATCGCCGCAAGGCTCGTCGCGCAGGTAGCGGTAGGTGAATTTCTCCACGGCCTCGGCGGTCAGGTCTTCATAGGCAAATTCGCTCCCCATGAAGGAACCGGATCGGTTCGACGAACTAATGCGCTTGACTCGTTTCAGAGCGGGTAGGTAGAGCCATTGATCGTCCGCGCTTTCCCGATGCGCGTGAATCAGCAGCGCCGTTCCCTGGACATCGCGCGGCTCATCGAAGACAAACAGGCTCTTGTCGCCATCGTCGGCAACTTCGAGGATCTTTACCCGCAGTTGGCGTCGGCTCTCTTGTCCGTGCTTGTTGCGCAGTACCATGGTTTGTTGAGCTGTAAAGTTGCCAAAGCCTTCCTCGCGAACGCGAGAGTCCTGGGCGATTTTCAGTCCGATTTCCTCGGGGGTAGCACTCTCAGAGTGGGCAGGTACCGCGCCAAAACAGAAAATGATGAGACAAAGCGCGAAAAACGGCAGCATGAGTCGCGTAGGAATCATGAATTTCTCCGGTCGATGGCAATCAGCAGCGTTGGCAGGAGCAGGAAATCGGCGACAAGCGCGAAGACAATCGTGATCGTGACTAAAAGGCCGAGCGCCCAGCTCACCTCAAATCCCGATGTGGCAAACACCAAGAAACCGACCGACAAAACCGCAGTCGTCGTCCATAAAGCGTGCCCCACCATGTGGAAGGCAGAGCGCACGGCCTCGGGGGCTGGGAGGCCCTCGCGCCGGGCCTTCAGATATTTGCTCAAAAAATGAACTGTATCGTCCACGACAATCCCAAAGACAACGGCGATGACCACAGAAGAAGCAATGCCCACGTGGCCGACGAGATAGCCCCACAGGCCGAAGCTCATAATGGCGGGGATAAAGTTGGGCAGCAGACTGAGAAGCCCGAGCCGCACGCTCTTAAAGATCCAAATCAGAATGAACGAGATGAGCGCCATAGCCGTGATCGTACCGCGCAACATGCTGTTGATGTTGCGCAGCGACAGGTGGGCAAAAACAACGCTCAGGCCCGATGCTTCTTGGGCAAAAGCGGGTGCATTGGCGCGCAGCCAGACTTGGGCGCGTTTATCGAGTTCGCGTATATCGCGCGACCACGCATTTTTGGTTGTCACGACTAGGCGCGTAGCGGATTTGGCGACATCAATGCGGTCATTGAGGTCACTGCCGAATGGCAGCGAAAGCTCGTAGAGCAACAGGTACTGCGCCGCGAGCTCCGGGTCTTCGGGTAGGCGATAAAAGGCTGGATCGTCGCCGTGCATGTTTCTGTTGAGACGCTTCATAATGTCCGAAAACGCTTGGACGTGAGTCACTTCGGGTTG
>JAPPEF010000347.1 GCA_028875335.1 Gemmatimonadota bacterium | reverse complement strand
TCAATCTCTTTGCCGGAGCGCGCCCCGGCGGGGCTACGGGTGCGGTTGACCAAGCCCTTGGCGGCCAAATCTCGGCGGCGATTGACTTAGGCGACTTTGAGGGCAAGGCCGGTCAGACCTTGCTGCTGTACACGCACGATCAGATCCCAGCACCGCGCGTCCTCGTCGTTGGCTTGGGTGAGCAGGAGGGTTTTGACCTCGAACGGGCGCGCCGCGCCGCCGGTACAGCCATTGGCACTCTCGGCGGCTTGGGTGCCAAGAGTGCGGCCACTATCCTGCACGGTGCTGGCGCGGGCGGCCTATCGGTCGAGTCGGCCGCTCAAGCTGTGGCCGAAGCCTCGTTGTTAGCGGCCTATCGCTTTGACGAGTACCGTTCGCGCGCCCGTCCGCAGTCGCTGGCCAAGCTGCACATCGTCGAGTTCGACGCGACTAAGCTCAGAGAGGCGCGGCGCGGAGTTCGGCGAGGCCGCGCCCTCGCCGAGGCCACCTGTCTCGCTCGCGACTTGGTCAACCACCCCGGCGGCGAAGTTACACCGGCCTACATGGCCCGCACGGCCCGCCGCCTAGCCAAAACCCACGATCTGCGCTGCCGGGTCTTTAGCGCAAAGGGCTTGGCCGAACTAAGCATGGGTGCCTTGGTGGCCGTTGGCCAGGGCAGTGCCAATAAACCGCGTTTTATCGTCCTTGAACACGGTCCCCGTCAAGGGAAACCACTGGTGTTTGTCGGCAAGGGCATCACCTTTGACAGCGGTGGCCTCTCACTCAAGACCGTCGAGGGCATCCGCACGATGAAGACCGATATGTCCGGCGCTGCTGCCGTCTTGGGCGCGATGCAGGCGGTGGCTGCGCTCGGCCTTAAGCGGCGGGTTGTCGGCCTGATTGCCGCGGCCGAGAATATGCCCTCCAGCACTGCCTTCCGCCCTGACGATGTGCTGCGCACCCTCACGGGTAAGACCATTGAGATCGTCAGCACGGACGCCGAAGGCCGCCTCGTCTTGGCCGATGCCCTCGCCTATGCCACTCGCTACAAGCCGGCCGCGGTCGTCGATCTGGCGACCCTCACCGGCGCTTGTGTAACCGCGCTGGGGCACCACGCTTCGGGCTTGTTTGCCAACGATGACTACTTGGCGGATCGGTTGCTCGCCGCCGGGGAGCAAACTGGCGAGCGGCTCTGGCGCTTGCCGCTGTGGCCCGAGTATCGCGACCAGATCGACAGCGACATCGCCGACATGAAAAACTCTGGCGGTCGGCCAGCAGGTGCCAGTACGGCTGCGGCGCTTTTGGCCGAATTCGCCGACTACTCTTGGGCGCACCTCGACATTGCCGGCACTGCTTGGTGCACAAAAGCCAAACCCTACGTGCCGCGAGGCGGCGTCGGTATCGGCGTGCGCTTGTTGACCCAACTTGCCCTCGATTGGAGCTCATCATGACTATTCGCACGATCCACGTAGGGGCTGGTGGCCGTGGCCGCTGGCCTCTGAACCGCTTCCGCGACCGCACTGACTTCGAGGCCGTCGCCTTAGTCGATGTCAATGAGGAGAACCTCGCCACAGCGCGGGAGACTACCGGCCTAGGCAAAGAGGCATGTTTTTCTACGCCCGCCGATGCCTTACAAGCCGTTGATGCAGACGCCGTGGTGGTCATTACGCCGCCCGACCTGCACGCCGGCCAGTGCTTGGAGGCGATCCGCGCTGGCAAGCACGTACTGGTCGAAAAGCCTTTCACCAAAGACCTCGGCCAAGCGCGGCAGATCGTTGCCGAGGCGAGCGAGCGCGGCCTCAAGGTCGCCGTCACCCAAAACGCCCGCTACTATCCGCCGGTCTTAACCATACGCCGCCTGCTGCAAAGCGGCGAATTAGGTCAGCCTTCCTTTGGCCTGATGACCAAATACGGCTGGCGTCCGCGCGTTCACCATTCGGGCGCGGATCTGCACGCCTATTTGTGGGAGCGCGGCATCCACGACTTCGATCAGTTGCGCCACCTGCTCGACTCCGAGCCCAAGCGGCTCTTTTGCCATAGCTTCAACCCACCTTGGAGTCCGTACAGCGGCGGCGCGGCCATCGATGGCTGGATCGAGTTCCACAACGGCACCACGTTCAATTTCCAATGCACCTTCGCCACGCACAAAGGTGGCTCAAGCTGGCGGCTGGATTGCGAGAAGGGCACGGTCGAAGAGGTCTCCGGCGGCTTGGCGATCCGGCGGCCTGGGGCCAATGACGACGAGATCATACCGATGGATGAAAATTCCCACCCCGAGGAGGTACTCTTAGACGGCTTCCGCGACTACGTGCTCAACGACGTGGAGCCGCCCTTCTCCGGCCCGCGTAACCTAGCCACGGTGGGCCTGATCAACGCCTTAGGGGCCTCATCGGAGCAAGGCGTGGTGATCGACTTTGACGAGTACATGGCTTAGTGCGTTCCCACCTGCGGCGACTGTGTACCGCTCATAAGTCTCGCCGCATTACAAAAGAATACGTGGCTCAGCATCCCGAATCCCTACAAAGTGAATATCAGAAATTTTACCAGATTTGTATTTGTTTTGGCGATTGCTGCGCTGGCTGTGGGGCTTTCCGCTTGCGATGAATCCGGCTCGGTTCTGTCGAGTGGAGAAACACCTCAGCTAGAAGGACTCCGTGGAGAAATTCCCATCGGTGCCGTCTTGCCTATTACAGGGAAGCTCGCTACGGTGGGCTTGCGGATGAGCCAAGGAATTGAGTTGGCTCTCGCAGAGATTAACAACTCACAACTCAGCGATGTGAGAATTAAATTCATCATTGAAGACGATCAGACCACCGTTGAGGGTGCCGTTGAAGCCTTCAATAAACTGATCCATCAAGACGGCGTATCCGCTATCCTCGGGCCCGCTAGTTCAAGTGCAGGCGAAGAGGCATTTCCAATCGCACAACAGAATGGAGTTGTGGCACTTAGCCCGACTTCTGGTGCCTCTGGCCTGAGTGCAATTGGTGATTTTATTTTTCGCGCTAGTCTTACCGCAGATGTGATTATCCCCAATAGCGTCAAGGTAACTCATGCAAAACTCGGCTATCAACGAGTGGCTACCATAGTTGACAGCGTCGAGCTCGTCTCTCGGAGTAGCGACAAGGTGTGGAGGGAAGCCCTCGCAGAGAGCGGTGTTGAAATTATGACCAGAGAAATTTTCCAAAGTGGCGATAGCGACTTTTCCCTCCTGTTGACTCGGATAATGGCGTTAAATCCTGACGCTATCTTTATCTCCGCTTTACCAACAGACATGCCTAACATTCTGATTCAAGCTCGCGAGCTCGGCATTCCCTACTCGATTCCCTTTATTGTTGCTCAAGTGAGTATAGACGAAGTGCTAACCGCAGGCGCTGCTGCCGAGGGTCTGATAACTTCTGCTAGCTGGATCAGCACGGCTGATACACCGGGGAATCAAGCCTTCGTTCAGAATTACAGTGCAAAATACGGTGTCGAACCGAGCATCTATGCGGCGCAGTCGTACGCCTCCGCATATATTCTGGCAGAGGCGATTGCCAACGCCCAATCTACCGATTCAACCGCGATTCGCGACGCCATGGCAAACCTCTCAGACTTTGACACCGTTTTGGGTAAATTCTCTTTTAACGACATTGGGGATACGGTTTATGACCCAGTCATGCTGATTGTCGAAAACGGCGAGTTTCAGGCCTTCGAGTAATCCGCAGAAATGGAAACTACCTCCTACCGCTGTAGGTTGGAGACGCTGAATAAGGGGTGAACGCAATAATGCCAATGGACGAACAGACTGCCCGCCGCCTGCACCAAGACTCCTTGGTCATCGATTCGCACAACGACAGCATCGTCGCCCTGATCCGTCGGGGCATGTCCATCGACGGCGCACAGCGCGCTGATTTTCACCAGCGCGACGGGGCTGTTGCTTATTTGCGCCAGTACCAGTCGCCGGACGACGGCGTTCAGCTCGACTTGCCCAAGGCGCGCGAGGGCGGGCTGGACGCGGCGTTTTTCGCCGTTGATTGCACCCGCCCGTGGGGCAATCACTTACTCTACTGCATGGATGCCTTGGGCCATTTTTTGCAGGAGGTAGAAGAACACAGCGGGGACATTGCCATTGCGCGCTGTGCGGCTGACATTGAGCGCGCCCTCGCCGAGGGCCAACTAGCGGCCGTACTGGCAGTGGAAAACAGCGATGCACTGGAGAAAAGCCCTCACGTCCTGCCGTTGCTCTACCAGTTGGGAGTCCGTGCCATGACCCTTACCCACAGTACCCGGTCTTGGGCCGGAGATGGCTGCGAAGTCGAGGGGGGCAGCGGTCTGACCGGCTTTGGCCGCCAGCTACTGGAGCAGATGAACGAACTAGGCGTGGTCGTCGATGTGTCCCATCTCAACGAGCCGGGCTTTTGGGATGTAGTCCAAGCGGCCCAGGCTCCCTTTATGGCCACCCATAGCTGCTGCCGCGCCCTCTGCGACCACCCGCGCAATCTCCGCGACGAGCAGCTCCGCGCCCTCGCCGAAAAGGGCGGGGTCGTGGCCATCACGTTTGTCCCGGACTTTATCGACGCGCACAACCCCACCTTCGACGGCCTGCTCGACCACATTGAACACGCGGTCGCCGTCGCTGGCATCGACCACGTTGGCTTGGGATCGGATTTTGACGGCGGCGGCCTACTGTTGGAAGACGCGACTTGCCTCCCGGACATTGCGGTGGGCTTGGCCGCTCGCGGCTATTCCGAGGCCGATGTCCGCAAGATCCTCGGCGCGAACCAACTGCGGTTCCTGCAACAGGTCATCGGCTGAGGCCGTAGAGCGCCCCGAACTTTTCCCACAAGTAGTCGATGAAGTAATCGGCACTCAGCTTCTCGCCTGTCACCTCCTCGACCAATTCACTGGCCGTCGCCCGCGCGCCGCGGGCGTGGATTTTTTCGTTGAGCCAAGTCTTGAGCGGCCCGAGTTCGCCCTGCGCGATCTGTGCTTCGAGGTCTGGCAAGTCCTGGTGGGCTTGGTGAAAAAACTGGGCCGCGTACAGATTGCCCAGTGTGTAGGTTGGGAAATAACCCAGTAGGCCGCAGGACCAGTGCGTGTCTTGGAGCACGCCGAGGGCGTCGTTGGGCGGACGGATGCCCAAGTATTGCTCCATCCGCTCGTTCCACACCTCGGGCAACTCCGCCACGGCAACCCGCCCTTCGATTAGATCGCACTCCAGTTCAAAGCGCAGCAGGATGTGGAGGTTGTACGTCACCTCGTCGGCCTCGACCCGGATCAGCGACGGCTCGACTTGATTGACTGCCGCGTAAAAAGCGTCCAAATCAACCGCACTGAGCTGCTGGGGAAAAAGTGATCGCAGCTTGGGCAGGTAGTGCGTCCAAAAGGCTTTGCTGCGGCCGACCATGTTCTCCCACAGCCGCGATTGCGACTCGTGAATACCCAGCGAGACGCTCGCACCGGCTGGAGTAGCAATCGCATCGGCGGGCAGGCCCTGTTCGTACAGCCCGTGCCCGGCCTCGTGGATGGTGCCAAAGAGCGAGCCGGGCAGCCAATCGGCGCTGTAGCGCGTCGTCAGCCGCACGTCGTCGCGGGACGTGCCTGCACAAAACGGATGCACCGCTAAGTCGAGCCGTCCGGCCTGCATGTCAAAACCCATATCCGCTAACACCTGTTGTCCCAAAAGCTCCTGTTGCTCGATGGGGTATTCTTGGTCGAGTACGCCCTGAGCCGGGTACTTCCTGGTGGCGGTGATTTGTTCGACTAGTGGTACGAGTTGCTCTTTGAGTTGGGCAAAGACTGGGGCGATCTCCTCGGCTCGCGCATAAGGTTCGTACTCGTCGAGCAGCGCGTTGTACATCGCGTCTTCGTAGCCGACCCGCTCGGCGACTTCCTTTTTGAGCGCGACTATTTTCTCCAGCCAAGGCTGGAAGAGGGCGAAGTCCGATTTTTTTCGCGACTCGATCCAAGCCTCGTGCCCCAAGGACTCGGTCTGGCTCAGCTCGACGACCAGTTCCTTGGGGAGCTTGAGCGACCGGCTCTGCTGGCGGTCGATTTCGCGGACGTTGACGGCCGCGTCGCCTGTTAGCTCGGCGTCTTTGAGGTCTGCTACGAGCGCGACTAGCTCCGGTGCGGTGAGCCGCTCGTGGTACAGACCGGCCAAGGTCCCCATCGCTCTTGCCCGCATGGCTGCGCCGCGCGGCGGCATATAGGTCTCTTGATCCCAGCCCATCAGCCCCTGCGCGTGGTTTATGTCGGCTAGCTCGTGGAGGCGTTCTACAAAGGTTTCATACGTACTGCTCATGGCGTTGCCTTTCCTTGCGTTGGATTAATTGACGTGGACGACGCTAGCGTCTGTCATGCTGAGCGAAGTCGAAGCATCTCATACCCGGATCTGTGCGTAACATCACTTAGATTAAATTAACGGTTGCTCCTAGGCGAATTTTTGCGTGTCTTCTGTCCAGCAATCTGTGACCCCATCATCCTCGGAGGCTCCCATGAAGATCACCCACGCTGAAGCCATTGCCCTCAACATTCCCTTTTACGCCGAGCACGTCACCCGCGCCATGCAGCGCGCTTCGACCCACGACGAGCGCGTGTGGATCGTGCGCTTGGAGACGGATAACGGCTTGGTGGGCTGGGCCGACAACCACGGCCTGCCATCGGTCGATGGCCTCGTCGGACAAAACCCGGCCAGCCTGATAAACCGCGACGATATTGGCTTTGGGGCGCAAGTCGCCTGCCTCGACCTAGTGGGCCAAGACAACGGCGTGCCCGTACACGAACTGCTCGGCGTCAAGCTCCGCGACCGCTGCCCCATATCTTGGTGGGACATAGATATGCCGCCCCAAGACTGGGTCGCCGAGGCCGAGGAATCGCTAAGGCGCGGGTACACCACCTTTAAGATGAAGGCCCGCCCATGGCGCGACATTATCGCCCAAACCGATGCGGTCGCCAAGGTCGTCCCAGCCGACTACAAATTCGATGTCGATTTCAACGGCTTCTTGCTCAATCAAGCCAAGGCTGAAATCACCCTGCAAAAGCTCGACGAAAACCCCAACGTCGGCATGTACGAAAGCCCATTTTACCTGCACTCGGACGTGGATGGGGCGCGGATTTTGCGCGAGCGGGTGCGCAAACCCATTGTCGAGCACTACCAAGACCAGTATCTGCGCAACGACTGCTGCGACGGCTTTGTCATCGGCGGCGGCGCGACCGATACCCGGCGGACGGCAACCCTCGCGGCCGCCCACAACAAGCCCTTTTGGCTCCAGCTCGTCGGCGCTGGTTTGACCACTACTTATGCAGCGCACCTCGGCTCGGTGCTCTCGCACGCCCAACTGCCCTATATCACCTGCCACGAGCTGTGGGAGGACGACCTGTTGCAAGAGCCTATTGAGGTCCGCGACGGCTATATGCCGGTTCCAGACGCGCCCGGCTTGGGCGTCTCCGTGGATGAAGAGGCGATTGCAAAGTACCGAGTAGATCCCGCCGAGCCGACGCCCACACACCGCTACATGGCCCAAAAGCGCATTCTCCGCGTGTACTGGCCGGGTGACGGCAAAGAGCGGGAGTGGGAATTTACCGCTGAAGCCCACTATCAGCAGGCCTTCTACGCTGGCAACATCCCCGGCTTTGAGCAAGGCGTCGATTTAGAGGTGATTGAGGACGACAACAGCGCGGCCTTCCAAAAGCGACACGAGGCTCTGTTAGCGCAAGGGCGCTAGTCCCGCTGCCGAGCGATGGCCTCGTAGTCCGTCAGCGCGTAGCCGATGCCCACGTAGTCGAGCAGGTTGAGCAGCGCCCGCAGCGCGACCCCAAACCCATCGACACCGCTGAAGCCGCCAAACTGCCCGCCGCCCTTTAGGTGCGGCTCTAGGTCGAGGAACACGCCGGGGATTCCCTGCTGCTTCAGTTCGCATTCCAGAGCCGGGATGCGGGTGCGGAAGTCGCGCAATATGGCCTCGTGTGCGGAGTCACCGCGGTCGGCGGGCACAAAATTTTTGAGCCGCTCCTCGTCCACGACGCCCTCCCATTGTAGAGCCGGGTCGATCTTGTAGTCCTTGATGTGCATCCAGCCAATTCCCTCGCGCATCGCATGGTACTCGGCTAGGGTTTCGACCGGGGTGAAGTTTTGGCTCGACAGATTGCCGCCGTCGAAAATCAGGCACA
>JAPPEF010000103.1:5002-8142 GCA_028875335.1 Gemmatimonadota bacterium | reverse complement strand
ACATCGCCTGCTGCGCTCAGGCTGACGAGCTTCATGCGCACGTAGCCGTCAAGCGTTTGGCCGCCGATCTCAAAGTCGTCCTTCCACCATTCGGTCCACTGACCCACGGACAGTTCGGCGACCCGATCGCTTGCATCGCGGCTGCGGCAAATGAGCAGTCGGTCGTAGCCCTGGCCGGCCGAGGCGTATATCAGGCCGTAGAAATGCTTAGGCGTTCCCTCTAGGCCTTGTCGGCGCATATCCGCCCGCCCGCGTTTGAGCGGTTCGATGACCAGCGCCACTTCTTTGGGTGGCAGCGCGGATGCGGGCGCATCTTGCCATCCTTCTGCTGGGACGATTTCCACTGGATCGACGTTGCGCACCTTTTGCAGGGCGCTCGGGTCCAAAGTCTCAGGGTCGCGTGGACCGCCGATCGGCCGAGGCGTCCAGCCGCCGCCGACAAAGAGATGGTAGCCGGTGATCTGATGCACGTTAGACACGCCCGGGCCGGTGCCTTCGACTTGGATGCCGGTTTGCACGGTCGGCGGCCAGGACATCTCCCACTTGACCAAGATCGGCTTTTTGCCAGCCCGCTCGACCGTGTTCCACAAGTACTCGGCTTGGGAGAGTTGGGTGTTGATGCCCCACACCGTTTCGTCGAGACGCCCGCCGAGCTTGCGGATATTGAAGTCCATGACCTGATGGGTCCCCGCCCAAGCCCCAGTCGAAGTGGCTGTCCAGCCGGGTGGCGTCAGGGTCGGAAAGACGCCGATCATGGGCCGCTTGGTGCCCTGCGCCATGAGTTGACCTAAGTGGGGCATGTGACCTTGGTCCACCATGTGTTGCACCAACTCCATGGCGGCTCCGTCCATGCCGATGACGATGGCTTTTTGCGCCGGACTCTGCATGTAATTCTCCTGTAATTATTTAGTGATATTACGCACCCGGGTAGGGGGCGGTTTGAAACCGCCCCCTACCGTTAGGACGATGCGTACCATCAGTTAGTTAGATTCCCAAGCGTTCGTATTGCTCTGGCGGGGCTTCGCACGCTTCCATTTGCGCGCGCAACAACTCCTGCATGCGCTGCTCCAGTGCCGCGTCGGCGAGCGGGGCCTCTTGGCGCGGGTCTTGCTCTAGGTCAAAGAGTAGGGTCCCGTATTCGTGCTGCTTGCTGCGCGTGTGTCCTTGCGTCCGCAGCAGCCGACAGCCCTTGCTAAAACCAAACGGTTCGGCTAGTTCCACGCCGGCGAATTCATCGACTGAGAAGGGGTCGCGCATGTGCGTGGGCATGAGCGTGTAGTTGTACAGGGGCTGGTTGTCGGGCTGGGCGGGCGCGCGCATGTACACGTAGCGGCCATCGGTGACGTTCACTTGCCCGCCGTGGTTGCCGAAAATTGCGGCCTCGCGCGCGGGGGAGTCGCTGGCGCATACTTCGCGCAGGCTCTGGCCCAGCATGTCCGCAGTCGGTTCCATCTCAAAGAGGTCCAGCAAGGTTGGCCCCAAGTCGATTGACGGCTGCACCAAGCTCTGCCGTCGCTGGCCCGCTTGGCCGCAGCGCGGATCCCAGACGAAGAACGGCGTATTGGACAGCTCGCGGTACCAAGGCATCTGTATCTTGGCCCACAGGTCGTGCTCGCTGAGCAGGAAGCCGTGGTCGGTCCACACGATGAGCATGGTGTCGTCCCACAGTTCGAGGCGTTCCATCTCGTCGAGGATGTCGCCGAGGCGGGCGTCGCACATGCTCAGCAGCGATGCGTAGTGGCCCCGGCATTGATCGACGAGAGCTTGCTCTTCGGTCACCGGGCCGTAGGTCGGCCAGTCGAACAGCACGGACGAGCGGTTCTTAAAAAGCTCTGGGTAGAGGTCTTGGTATTGGCGTTGGGTGAAGAACGGCTCGTGCGGGTCAAAGGTCTCGATCTGCAAAAACCAGTTGTCTTGCGCGTGGTTGCGGCGGATGAACTCGACGCCGGACTTGAAAGTTTGCGCTTGGGGCTGGTCTTCCTCGCGGCGCATGTATTGCCGGTTGACGTGGTCTTGGCGATGCCACATGCTGCGGCCTGCATTGCTTGCGTGCGCCTCTACGGGCGGCGGATCGGCCACCTGCCCGATCCACGGGTCGCCCTCTTGGCCGCGGAAGAACTGCCAAGTGTTGTACTGAGTGTGGTAGGTAGCCCCGCCGGCCTCCCAGTAGTGGTAGTGGTCGCTGATGAGGTGCGACGAGACTCCGGCCTCGCGCAGCATTCGAGGGACGGAGTCGTCGAACGGCTCCAGCGGCCCCCAGGATCGGTGGAGAAAGTTGGGCCGCCCGGTGTGCAGATCGCGGCGGGCGGGCATGCACGGCATGGAGCAGACGTAGCTGGTGTCGAAAGTGAGCGACCGCTCGGCGAGCCGCTGGAAATTGGGCGCGTGCGTCCAATCGCAGCCATAGGGCGGCAACATGTGCCGGTTGAGCGAGTCGAACATGACCATAATTGCCTTCATACATTTCCCTCGTGTAGGAGTTGGAGAGCTTGCTGACCGCGCTCGGATTCGGGGTCACGCCGCGCAATGCGCCGCAATTGGTACAGGGCCCGCTCGTCGCCGTCGCGCGCTAAGGACAGGGCCTCGGCAAAGCCTTGATCGCCCCAACGGGACGACTGCGGCACAACCTCTAGGTATAGATCCTGCCAATAGTACTGCAATGATTCGCTTTGCCAGCCCGCGTAGCAGGCGTCCCAGTTAAAGTCGGTGACGCCGGTCAGGTGCGGCTCCAGCATGTGCTGCGCGATTGGCTCGCCCTGTGCCTGATAGCGGTTGTCGAGTGAAATGCGCAGGTGATCTTCCGTGTAGTTGGGCAGGGCTTGGTGGACGGTCAGGCTCGGAAAGATCAGCGCGTCCCCGGCTTCGTAATTGGCGCTGAGCCAGCGCCCGGTCAGCTCGGATTCGTCCACGGCTAGGCCGCCGGCCCCCAATGAGAAGTGGTGCTCGCGCACCTTGCCGATTTTGTGCGACCCGGGCAGCACCGCCAAGCCTCCAAGCTCTAGCGGGCAATCGCCCACGGGTGCCCAGAAGGTATAGGTGTTGAAACTACCTTGGAAGTGGACGAAGTCTTGGTGCATGGGCGTGGTGTGCTCGGTGTATTGGGGAAACCACAGCCGGGCGATCTTTTGGGGATGCGGCAG
>JAPPEF010000103.1:0-4267 GCA_028875335.1 Gemmatimonadota bacterium | reverse complement strand
GCACCGCTCTCCAGCGGCGTGTCGTCTAAGTGCAACAAGCAGTCGACGAAATCCGGCCCGTCGTGCGGGTAAAATGGATAGTCTTGGTGCATGGGGAAGGGCGTGCCTTTCTCCGGCGGCTTGGCGTGCAGGACCGTATGGTGCCACTGAATTGGGCCGTCGATGAGCTGCCGCACGCAGGAGATCATTCCCTCGTGGAAGAGGACTCGGCCCCAAGCTGCCGAGTAAAAGTGCGGGTTGTGCATGAAGACCGCCCTCGTGTTGAGCCGGTCTTCTTCTTCGAGGTAGCGATCGCGCCAGGGGCCGACCCAGCCGATGGACTCCTGTCCCCACTGCTCGATTACTCGCACCATCTCCGAGGCCAACTCTTCGGCTTCCTCGGGCGTGAAGAGCTGGGGGACCTTGAGATAGCCCTGTTCGCGGTATTGCTCTATCTGTTCCTTGCTCAGCATATCTAGCTCCTTTCTTCTTCGGCCCTCTTTTGCAGGGCGCGCATGTAAGCCAGTGTGTAAGCCGTGCCCAGCCGCCCGTCGTCGCCCATCTGCGGGATGTGATCCGGGATCAAGGTGCCGTCGTACTCGACTTCGGCTAGCGCGCGCATGGCTTGGTACATGTCGAAGTATCCGTCATCGACAAAGGTTTCGACAAAGTGCGGTAACGGCTGGTCAACGTTGCGGTAGTGGACCTTGAATATCTTGCCCTGCCCGCCAAAGTAGCGGATCGTCTCCACCACGTCGCGGCCCATGGCCTCGCCTCCTTCCAGCCAGCAGCCGATGCACAAGCACATTCCCACGTTGGGGCTGTCGGCGATTTCGAGGGCGCGTTTGTACCCGTCAAAACTGCTAAAAATGGGCCGGGGCACGCCGCCCAAAGGCACTCCAGGTGGGTCGTCCGGGTGAATGCCAATGCGGACGCCAGCTTCCTCGGCGACGGGCGCGATTTCCTGGGCGAAGGAGGCGAAGTTGTCCCACAGTTCTTCCTCGGTGTATTCGCGATCGTGCGTCAGCCCCTCGCCGGTAAAGCCGCCGCCGGACGCCTCGGCGAGCCGCGCCATGTCAAAGGCCCGTGCCCTAGAGCCACCCCGGGTCTGCTCCGGCGGCGTACTCCACACGCTGTTGGCCATGTGGGCATAGGTTGTATAGGGAATGTCGGCTTGGCCCAAGTTGCGGATGTGCGCCTTGTACTCTTCTACTTTCTCATCGCGGTTGGGCAAGTTGAGAGTGATCGCATCCACGTTGTGGACGCTACCGTTGCCCAAGCCGTAGAGCTGGATGCCGCCGCGGGCAAAGTGCTCTCGGCGGCTGCGATAGTACTCGGGGGTGGCCTTGGCTGAGTCGATCCAAGTCACGGCGTATTCTACGCCCATCTGCCGCACAAAGGCCATTTCCTCGTCGCTCGGCTCTGGGGACATTTGGGCCGCGACTTTGAGGCCGGGCGCTATTTCAATGTGGCTTTTGACGGCCATGGCGATCCTCCTTGCGCTGCAAAGGACAGGGGTGGGATTTGCAGCGGCAAATCTAAGGCCCGAGCCGCTTGGTATCAACCGAGGAACGCAAGCGGCAAATTGAATATGTCGCTATACTTGGAAAGCGGGAGGTATGCGTGCAAAATGCAGAATAAATTCATGCGGCGTGCGGCCCCAATCGTCACGCTGACGACGGATTTTGGCGGAGGCGATTATTACGTCGGCGCGATGAAGGGGGTCATTCTGGGCATCGCACCGGAGGCCCAACTCGTGGACATCTCCCACCAGATTCCGCCTCAAGATGTGCTCGCCGCCGCTTTTGTCCTGCGCCACGCCGCGCGCGAATTCCCGCCCGGCACCGTTCATCTAGCCGTCGTCGATCCTGGTGTAGGTACCCAGCGACGTCCCCTCGCTCTCCAGAGCAGCGGCCACTTGTGGGTGGGACCGGACAACGGCCTCTTCAGCTTCGTTCTCGACCGCGCCGACGGTCGAGTACACGAGATCGCCCGACCCGCCCTTGGCCGACCCGACCTGAGCAGCACCTTCCACGGCCGCGACCTTTTTGCTCCGCTGGCTGCTCACCTTTGCCGCGGCTTGGATCTTGCTGACGTCGGCCCGCTAGTGGCCGATCCGGTGCGCTTAGATGAGTCCGCACCCTGTAAATCGGCTGACCTCATCGCTGGCCACATCGTCCACATCGACGGCTTTGGCAACTTGGTAAGCAACATTGCGGCCGCCGATATTGCGCCGTGGGGCGCCGCGCTGCGCTTCCGCCTCGGCGGGCATGTGCTTACAGAACTTTGCCGCACGTATGAGGATGTCGAGCTGGGTGCGCCGCTTGCTTTGATCGGCAGCGCTGGTCTGTTGGAGATTGCGGTCAACGGTGGCAATGCCGCCCGTCAATTAGGTGTGCAACGCCGTGCTACCCTTGTCGTCGAAAAGCTTTGAAAAAGAAAAAGTTTATGTCTAGTGCTCCGCTCATCGTCAGCATTTCTGGGATTCGCGGCCTCGTCGGCCAGTCGCTCACCGATGAGGTCGTCGCTCGTTTTGCCGCGGCTTTTGGCACCACCTTGACGCCGGGGAATACTGTCGTCCTCGCCCGCGACACGCGACCGTCTGGAGCGGCTTTTGCCCAAGCTGCGGCCGCTGCTCTGCGCCAGACGGGTTGCCGCGTCGTCGATTTGGGTATGTGTTCCACGCCCGGAGCCAAGCTGATGATCGCTGCGCTCGATGCCAAGGGCGCGATCATCATCACCGCCAGCCACAACCCGGCCCCTTGGAACGGCCTCAAGTTGGTGCGCGCCGACGGAGTCTTCCTCAATGCGGAAGAGGGCGAGCGCGTAGAGGCCCTCTTCCACTCAGGCGAGTTCCGCTGCGCCGCATCCGGCGAATTGGAAACGATCGATCCAGACGTCGTGGTGGCGCGTCACGTTCAGCAGATTGTGGACTATGTCGATTCCGACGCCATTCGCCGGGCCGGGTTCAAGATAGCCGTCGATCCCTGTAATGGCACGGGGGCCTTGGTGGTTCCAAGCCTGCTAGACGCCTTGGGCGTCGAAGCCACGCTCATCAACGCGCGGCCCGACGGCGATTTCGCCCACGATCCGGAGCCGGTGCCCGCCAATCTCGTCCAGCTCGGGCAGGCCGTTCGTGCTCACGGCTGCGCCATCGGCTTTGCCATCGACCCGGACGCCGACCGCGTCGCATTGGTCGATTCGAGCGGCGCACCCGTGGGCGAAGACTACACGCTGGCGCTGGCGGTGCAAGCGGTGGCGGCGCGGCAGTCCGGCCCGGTCGTCACTACGCTCTCGACCTCGCAGGCCGTTACAGACGCGGCTGTTACCTACAATTGTCCGGTCTTTCTCACGGCGGTCGGCGAGGTTCACGTGGTGGAGAAGATGATGGCTGAAGGAGCGGTCATCGGCGGCGAGGGCAACGGCGGCGTCATCGTCACCCAAATCGGCCCCAGCCGTGATGCGGCCCTCGGCTTGGCCCTAGTGCTGGAGGCTATGGCACGCACTGGACGGTCTCTTGAGGAACTGGTTGCAGCGCTGCCCAGCTACGCCATCGACAAGCGCAAAATCACTTGTACTTCAGAGCAGCTAGACGCCGCCATTGCCGCGCTGCGCGAACGCTATCCCCAAGCATACATCCACCCGGTGCGCGATGGATCCAAGCTCTACTTGAGCGGACAACTCGAATGTCCGTGGGTTCATCTGCGCGCCTCCAATACCGAACCCATCGTCCGCGTCATCGCCGAGAGCGCAAGCGCCGCAGAAGCCGCTTTGCTCTGCGACGAGGTAGAAGGGTTGTTTGAGTAAGGGAAGGGGCGACCTCGCGTTTTTCGAGATCGCAAAAGCTGCGATTTCGCGATTGGTCGCCAACGGAGCGGGCAAGCCAAGAAAGACGCTTACAGCTCGGCTAGGATGGTGTGGTGGCGACCGACGCAGTAGAGAAGGATCAACTAGCGGCGACAATATCCCCGTAGGAGCCTTTGACTAGCTGGTCGCTGGTGATTTCCAGTGCTCGCATTAGGGCCTCGACACGTCGGTGCGACTCTTCGACGCCCTTTTCTTCGGTTACAGCCTCTAGCTCGACGAACTGGCCGAGGCCCTTTACGTCGTCGAGGTGGATGCGCACGTTTTCCCACAGCCAGACCTGACGCGTCTTCTCCACCTCGACCCAGATTCCGTGGATGCTGCTGAGGATGTTGCGCAGGCCCTCGGGGTCTTCGGTTTTGGCAATCTCGTAGTCGCTGCGTTTGGGGCCGGTTAGGTCCTCGCGGTGGTAGAAAATCAGATG
>JAPPEF010000137.1 GCA_028875335.1 Gemmatimonadota bacterium | reverse complement strand
CGGGCGCGGGAATCCGCACGACTTGATCGGCACGGTCAACACCCAGAGTATCCCCTCCCTAGCCCGCCAGCCCGAGCGGGCGGCAGAATTTCTGCGCTTGGTCAACAGCCGCTGGTTCCAAGAGCAGATGGTGCAACAGGCCCAGATGATCAGCCCGCTTGTTGGTATGCCACTGCCCGGCATCCAACAAGGCTTAGATCAGATCCTCGACCAGACCGAGCAGTTTTACTCATTTTCCTTTGGTCTAGAAGGGGCTCACCCGTTCTTGTATCGCCAATACTGGAACGAGTGGAACCAGTTTATGGTGGCGCGCGAGCTATCGGCCCCCCAACTCGTAGAAAACCTCGAAAATATTTTTACTCGTTATTATGGGCACATTGCGGCCTAGCAGACCATGCTTCGGCCATCTATTGACTATAGTTAGGATAAGTGAGGTGGGATGAACATTAACAAGATTCTTGTTCTAGACGCTATGGGAGTTATATATCAGAGCTGTGATGATGTAGAAGAATTACTAGTGCCATTTATTCGAGAGAAAGGATCAAATATCGACAAAAAAACCATCGAAGATCTTTATACACGAGCTAGCTTAGGCGAATTTTCTTCCGAAAAATTTTGGGCCAAAGTAGGGGTCGATTATAACCTTGAGAATGAATACCTTGATAGACATCAACTATCTGTTGGTCTATTAGATTTCTTATCTGTCTTCAAGAATCAAGTTAAAGCACCTATTTACTGTCTATCTAACGATGTGTCAGAATGGTCAATTAAATTGCGAAGAAAATTTCAGTTAGATCAATACATAGAGAAGTGGTTCATAAGCGGCGATTTAAAAATTAGAAAACCTTCCCCTGGCATCTATGATGTCCTGATTAGAGAATCAAATGTAAAGCCAACTCAGATGCTGTTTGTTGACGATAGAGAGAAAAATATAACAGCCGCAAATGAGTTCAGCATACAAACTGTACTTTGCAAGATGAATAATGAAGACGGGTACAATGATGAAGGCGAGAGTACGGTAATCTATAGCTTTAATGAATTACTCGATCACTTCAATAAATTCTAGAATTGGCTGTCGCGGTCAATCCACTTATAGGCGGCTTTGGCGTTGCGCCAGAAGTATTTCTCCGTCGCCTCTTCGCCTCGTGCAGTAAAATACGTCATCACTAAGCGCTGTATATCTGCGTACTCGCGGCCACTGCGGTCGGATACCGGCCAGTCGCTGCCGTAAATCAGCCGGTCCTCTCCGAACAAATCCCATAGCGCGTCGAGCACTGGGGCGTAAAAGTCCACATCCGTCGGTGCTGGCTTGACTTGACTGCGCAAATCCATCAGCCCCGACACCTTGCAATAGACCTGCGGATGGGCCGCGGCCTGGCGCATCAATTCCAGCCGCGCCGGATCGGGCGGGCCACCGTCAATGGGGATGCCGCCGATGTGGTTGACGACAATGCGCAACTCGGGAAAGCGTTCCGCCAGCGCGGGCACGCCCTCGTGTAAACCCGTGTCTAGCTCTAGATCGTTGGCTACTAGCATTTCAGCGGCAGCCAAGCCGTGACTTTCCGCTGCATCTACGCGGGCGCGGATGCCGACGAAGACCGGGTCGGCGGCAAAGCGCTTTAGGTCAGCGGCAAAATTCGGGTCGTCGGGTTCGAGATGGCCGACCAATCCCACGATGAAGGGATCGGCGGCGGCCAAGTCGAGAACCCACTGGTTGTCCTCGACCCAAGGACTGCACTCGACCATGACCGTGCCCGTTACGCCTTCGGGCACGGCTAGGGCCTTGTAGTCTTCGGGTAGCGCACGTCGATAGAGAATCTCGTCGTCTTTCTCCGGCCAAGGCACACCTTGGGGTCTGAATGGATCGTAGAAATGAGTGTGGGTATCAATGATCATTGGAATCGCTCCTTTTTTATTATAGCCACGCATATAGCCACGCAACTCATTTACCGTCCACAGAGGACGGTTGCACCACATCCTGCTCCACAGGCATGCGCCAGTTTTGCGCCTCATCTAAAGTGATGGTGCGAAAATCGGGCATCCGGTCGGCGTTGCGGTCCTGATGCTGATGGCCCCCTATAATGTACATCGAGTGCTTGCGCCCCGACCCCGGCCGGTCGGCATCGAGCAGCCGGAACCCCATGTGCAGTGTCTGCCCCGGCGCGAAAACGTGCCGCTTGCTCTCCTCCAAGCTCGACCCCAACACATCCCACAAGGCCGCTTTCCACTCGAAGGTATATTCGACGTGCAAAGTGCCGTTGGCCGCGTCGGGCGGGCGCATCGTCCAAGCGATGTCGAAGTGGGGTTTGTGCATCGCCCACAGGAACTCCTCTAAAAAAGGGTCGTGGTGCTGGTCGAGAAAGCCGGCTTGGCCGTGAGGGAGGCGCGGGTGCTTCAACGGCAGCACCCGGGCGTAGTAGCGTTGGCCGTTGACTAGTTCCTCGCGGGTGAATCCGTAGATACTGCCGCCGGAGTGGTCGGAATCCACGGTAATCGACAGCGTATCGTCCCGCCACCACTTGAGGGGGTCTTCGTTTTCGATTTTGAGGGTATCGTCGCTGATCCGGGCGAAGCAGTACCAGCTATTGTCGGGAGGTGGACTCCAAGCGGTGTAGATGGTAAAGTCGAAGTCGGCCGCATTGACGTGATCCGATTCGCGGTCGAAGAATCCCTCCCGGTCCAACGCGAGACGAGGGTCAAAAAAGGCCCAGTCGCCATCGTCGCCATCTATGGTTATCGCCGCGGGATCCGGCACCTCGACA
The DNA here is from genome assembly GCA_028875335.1 of Gemmatimonadota bacterium. The sequence goes on along the minus strand of JAPPEF010000137.1, from coordinate 5,469 downwards.
AATGGGACCGTGACACCTACATGGGCAGACGCGATACTGGTTATGGGAACGGTCAGGACTAGGCTTAAGAGGAATGCCCTGAATAGACCGCAGCAATGCGCGTACATGTCGCTAGCCATCGTCATATCTTTCCTCGCGTTGGTTCGCCGACTAGGATAAAACTGAAGGTTGTATATTAGCAGCATAATATATAATCGCAATGCCTCTACTTGGAAGAATACATGAAAGCTATACTTTGCATACAACTGATTCTCGCCGCGAGCACAGGAGCTAATGCTATGACCCAGCCGGTGACACTGCAGACGGGAGCGATGATTATCATCGACAACGGGCTGGTGCGTCTGGGGATCCGCGAGGATGGCATCCTGCAGGAGCTTTCCCTGAGCGGCGGGCCCAACTTGGCCAGCAGCGGCTACTGGAATTGCAACAGCAACGGATACGACGCGGCGGGAGCACCGCTACGCCAGAAATTCTCAGTGCTGGCAGGCCGAGCCAACGTGCTGCGCCAATCCGATGAACTAGTGGAAGTGGCTTTCGTCCGCGAGCCAGCGGAGCCTCTCTTCTTTCGCACTGCGCTCCACTACGTGCTGCGGCGGGGCGAGCCGGGGTTTTACCTCTACATGACCGCGGCCCACGACGCGCAAATGCCCGCCGGCTCTATCACGCAATACGCCTACAACCTCCGTCTTGCCCCGCAGTACTTCGATTATATTGCCGTTGACGAGATCCGCCGCCACATAAGCCACACCTGCGAGGAAGAAGGCGCGGCCAAACAGATCATGGATGCCACATTTGTCCTTGCGGACGGGCGCGTGGTCAGCAAGTACGATTACTGTCACGCGATCGAAGACGGCGACTTCAAGGTATACGGCTGGGCCGGGCCACAAGCTGGCGTGTGGTGGATCCAAGCTAGTGGGGAATACTATGGCTCGGCACCGTTCCGCGTCTTGCTGACGAGCCATCAGACGGCGAAGACGCCCGTCATCGTCTGGCAGGCTCACTGCGTGCATCGGGGCGGCTACGAGATCGAGTTCCCGCCCGAGAACGGGACGAACTGGCAAAAGATATACGGTCCCGCGTTTATCTATCTCAATAGCGGCGGCAATTACAACAGCCTGTGGAGCGACGCCAAAGCGCGCGTGACAACCGTCGCGCAAAAGTGGCCGTTTGCATGGATGGCGCACGAATTGTTTCCGCTTGAGCGCGGCGAAGCGGCCGGCCAGCTCGTTTTCGACGATGGCACCCCGGCCATCGATGCGTGGGTGATCCTCGCGCCGGAAGGAACCCACTGGTCGCAGGAGAACAAGGGATATCACTTCTGGACTCGCACCGATGCGAACGGGCGCTTTTCCCTGCAACAAGTCCGACCGGGCCGCTACGCGCTCTTCGCGCTAGGTGCCGATCAGTTTTATGAATTCAAACGGGACGGAATCGCAGTCACGGCTGGAGAGGAGACGGCTGTAGGCCGTCTGACGTGGCAGCGGGTCGTGCGCGGCCGACGCGTTTGGCAGATCGGGACAGCCGATCGGTCGCCGGGGGAATTCGCCAATGGCGACGACTTTCACCATTGGGGGCTATGGCGTCGTTATCCGACCGACTTTCCGCAGGACGTCAACTTTGTAATCGGCAAGAGCCAAGAGCGCGAAGACTGGAACTTCGCGCATTGGAACTGGTACAGCCAAAACAACGCCTGGAATATCGCATTCGATTTGGACGAAAAGCCCACGGGCAAGGCAGTGCTGACTTTCGGCATCGCCATCGCCAGAGGGCACAATGCACGGGGATTGGGGGACAACAAGGCAGCGACTGAGTTGCAGGTTTGGGTCAACGACGCGGAAGTGGGCGTCGTCAGGGTGGCGAGCACCGGTGGAGACAGCTATCGCAGCGCCAGACAATCGACGCGCTACAGCGTGGAGGAGATCGTCTTCGACGCCGGACTATTCAGCAGCGGCGCGAACGCGGTCTCCCTGCGGCATGCTTTGGGCAATCGCTACGTGCAGGGAGAAGAAAAAGGCGAAAGCGGTTCCGGCCCCGGCTGTATCGCGTACGACGCCATACGACTGGAAATCGAGTAGTATAGCCTAGTAAGCCACGCTGATAATGCGGTGCTGGCTCGCGGCCCCAGCTTGGGCTTCTACCTCCACCCGGCACAGGTACGAACCGGGGGGGACTATGCACTCGTCCTGATCTTGGCCGGCCCAGATGTAGAGGTAGGACTGGTCGGGCTGGTGCTGGCCCTCAAGGGCGCGGACGAGCCGGCCATCGAGGGTGTAGATCCGCACTTGGGCCGGCGCGTCCGTCTTCAGGACGTGGAAGCGGATTTCCGCAACGTCGCCGATCCCGTCCCCATTGGGGCTGACGAACGACTGCACCGAGAGGTTGGCGATCAACTGATCAGTCCCCGGGACGCTGGGCAAATACACGGTCGTGGCGGCGCGGCGCACCGGATCGACCGGCTGCCACACCTCTAGCTGCCGGTCGTTGCCAACGAAGGCCCGGAAGAGCGTGGCATTGCGCTCTACGACCGTACTAAATGTCAGCGCAACTTCCTCGCGCCGCACTGCGCGCGGCAGTTCCACAAGTAACGAATCGCCAGCGACGCGCACCGCGGCTGGCTCGGCTTCAGCACCGCCTATGGTGAGGACGACCGCGTCGGGGTCGGCGGGCGACGGGGTTTGCAGCAAAAGGCGGTTAAACCCGGGGTTACGCGACGCGAACTCCGGCGTTATGTGGAACGAAAAAAGCTGGGGCACCCCCGCCTCGGTCGTGCGCGGCAGCACCTCGCCGGAGACCCCAGCGAGGAAGGCGTCGGTAAATTCGATCTCCAAGGCGCGCACGGTCGGCGCAGTGGTCGGACGGTCTGAGCTGAGGAGGAGCTGGACTTGGACGAAACGGCGCGGACTGGGGGAGAGGAACTGCTCGCCGGAGCGCTGGTAAAAGTTGCTCCACTCGCTCCAGTCCTCGCCAATGCCGATAGTGCTTTGGGTTTCTCCTCGCAGCTGCTTTGGCATCTGGTCGTATTGCTCGGCCGTTACTTCGTTGCCATCCTTGCGGAAGTAGCGAAAATTTTCTTGCAACTCATTGCCCGAGCGAGTGCGCGCCTGAATGCGAGCGCCCGGGGGCAGGTCGGCTTCCCACAGCAGGGATTTGATCACCTTCGCCCGGTTGTCGCCGGCGATTTTCCCCAAGTCGATAAAGTCCGAACTCATCTCCACTTGGGCCACGTGGCCCACCGCAAACACGAGCGTCTCGATCAAAAAGCCGCTCTGGTACTGGAAGCTGGTCTGCGAGCCGCCACCACCAACCCATTCGGCTGCGATAAAGCGAACGGGGCGCGGCTCGAAAAGATAGGTCAATTGGCCGGGGAATTCGGTCGAAGACGAGAGTAAGGCATCTGTATCGCCGACGAAGAGCTGGTCGAGATCGACCTCGCCCGTCAGGGTGCGGCGACCGTTGGAAACGCTCAAGCTGTGGGTGCGGATTTGGGGCAGGTTGGAACCGTACGTCAGGGTGCGGAGGAGAAAATCCGAAGTGCGCATCACGATCCGATCCACCCAAAACAGCGCGCCCAAGTCCCAGTCCCAAGCAATGGGATCTTGGCCGCGCTCCCGCCGTGCTCCCCAATCGGTATTGGCGTTGCCGTCGGCCATCTTGAAGGGAAAGCCCCGGCCCGAGCGCTCCTGAATCACGCCGCCGCGCTCTAGGGTCTGCAAGGCGATATTTTCCCCGAACGTGTACACTTCCACCTCGGCAAGGGCTGCGTCCGGCGTCTTGGCGTCCACCAAGATCCTTATGAATTGCAGCAAGTCATAGGTAGTGTCCGCAGTGCCCTCTTCGCGGCTTCCCCGCACCCGCGTCACTTCTCTCACTAGCGGCTTCACATCGTAGGTCACCACGGTCTCGTCAATCGGCTTGGTGGTGCCGCCTATCAGGTGGAAAGAAAATATGTCTTGGCGCGTCACGCGACGGCCCTCAGAGCCAAAGACGCGGAATTCGCGGAAGGGCCGCGCGCCCTCTTGATCGGGGAAAATGAGGCGAATCTCCGACACGAGTACGGCCCTTCCTAGGTTGATCTCGATCCACCAGTCCTCTAAGGGAGCGTCCGGGTCAGGTTGCCAGAAGGTCTGAGCGCGGCCGTCTATAGCCCGGCCGGCCGTTGAGAGATTGGTGCCGGCCTTCCATGCGCCACCGCGCACCTCTTTGCCACTCACCAACTCGTGAGTGAATTCGTCTGCGTTGACGGCAGCGTTGTGCACGCCCTTGAATTCGACGGGAGTCACTGAGCCGGTTGGGGAAAATGCGAGCGTGCCAGCCGGAAAGGTCCACTGCTGCCACTCGTTTCTGCGATCTACCCGGTACACCTCTATGTCGGCGCTCCGAGTCTGGGCGGCGTACGCTGCCAGCGCGAGGGCCGCCAAACTCAAGCCCGCGAATAAGAGGAACGTTTGATGCGAGCGAATGCGCTGCATGGCCTAGCTTCTCCTTTTCAGTAGGCAACGCCCACTGCGCCGAGGCGCGTGAAGCGCTCGCGCTCGGCGTCGGCGGTCACCTCGGCGAGGTAGAGCCCCACGGGAACCGGATTGCCGCTATCGTCGAGGCCATCCCATTCCCAAGCAAAAGACCCGCTGCCGCGCGCGCCCGTAAACAAGGTGCGCACCCGCTGGCCTCCAAGCGAGAAAATCCGCACGGTCAACTGTACGGGTTGCTGGAGCTGGACCAAAGTACAGGAAATGCGCACATGCTCGTTGACATCGTCGCCATTGGGCGTCATCACGGCCGGCTGTACTGCAAAAAGCGGGAGCAGATTGCGCGCCGAAGCAGCCGTGGTTAGCACGCGCAAGTCGTTGGTCAAGACCGTGGGGTTGGCGTCTCCGGGCAGGACCTGCTGCGGGGCCTCATCGCTTTGGGTGTCGAAGACTCGGGCGCGAAAGAACGTGGATTGGACGAAGACTTCGGCGTCGAAGACAACGCGCAACGCATTCGGCGATTGGTGAGTCAGCCGTTGGCTGGGAAAGAATAGCTTCAGACTCCTCTCGCCCTCGACGACGCTGTCGGGCGCGGTGGCGACGGGCGGGTCGCCTATGAACATTTCCTTGAACTGCGGCCTAGAGGGCGTGAGGATCTCCAAGGCGTCAAAGCCGACATCCGTCTCGCTGATGTCGGCGCGGATGTCATAGGCAAAAGTCGAGAGCGCACCGGCTGGCACTCGGGGCTTGTTGCCCAAGGGGCGGGGGGTTTCCAGCGTGGAGATTTCCCCTATTAGCTGCTGGGCCAACGGCGGGATGGAGTGCTCGACCGTCAGCGAGTTGACCCGTATGCCGTCGAGGATGGAGTGGCTGGTGAGTGCGATTTCGAGCTGGAAGAAACGACGCGGGCTAGGCAGCTCAATTCGCTGACCGGACTCGGCAAAGGGTGGCGACCACTCGCTCCAGTTGACTTGGTCGTCTTCGACCGGACCGCGCACGTTCA
>JAPPEF010000306.1 GCA_028875335.1 Gemmatimonadota bacterium | reverse complement strand
GTCAGCGCGAGTACGCCCCCCGCGCGTACGCGTTGCGCCATTTGCGCACCCACATCGCCAAACGCCCGCCTTGGGCCACTACCGAGAAGGCCCAGCAGTTATTCGTCGGCGCGGCTTGGAATGGCATGGTTGCGGGCTTTTATCACGCTGGCTATGAGGACAAGCTGTTGGGATTGATGCAGGCGCGCGGGTTGGACGCGGGACTGGTGATCAAAGGTGAGGAAGGGAGCAGCCACTACGGGTTGCGATTGGGCAAACCCTCGGACGCTCGGCGCAAAGCCATTAACTACGTGCAAGGATTCCGCCGCGTCTGCGGTGAACTGACGACGGTTGCCTGCGACGTGGACCCGAGGGAATACGGCTTTCGCTACGAGCAAAGCCCGCGTCCTGCGGAGGTGAGTGCGCGGACTTTTGCCGCTATGGGGCTGGCGGCACTCAAGGGCGAACGGGGGCCTGTTTACGACCGCATAGTACTCAACGCTGGTCTGACCGACTACTATCTGGGCCTAAGTGCGAGTGAGGAAGAGGGGTTGGCCGAGGCGCGAGAGGCGATGGATAGCGGCCGAGCTCTGGCGCATCTGGAGCGCTACATCAGCCGGTCGCAGGCGGCCAGATAGTCGCGTCGATCTGCCCGGTATCCAAATAGACGCAGATCGCGCTGGCCGAGCGGCGGATGGCGTCCATGATCGGTTCGGAATAGGCGGCGAAGGCTGCAGGTGTAATTTCCCGTGGCCTTGTTTTGTTTGGGGCCTCCTTGTAGCGGGCTTTGCCTTGGATCGACGCAGTTCGTCCGCAGACTAAGGCGGCGAAATCGTCGAGCCCGACTTCGACGAAGGCACCCACCTCTTCATTGAATACGGTTTCATCCAGCGATATAGGCCGCGTGCAGAGGTAGAAGAACTGCATGGCGGAGCGCCCGGTGTGTTGGAGCGGTTGCCGTCCGAGGAAGACCAATTCGGTGGGCGTCAGTGCAACGCCGACTTCCTCGGCGAATTCGCGGTGCGCTGCTGCTGTGGGTGTTTCTCCGGCCCGGATGTGGCCGCCGGCTGGAGCGTCGAGGCTGCCGAGATAGGGGTCGCCGGGGCGCGAGCGGGTCTGCAATAGGGTGAGGGTGACGTCGGAGGACGTGCGCCAGGCCGCCCAGACGAAGACCAAGCCGACGCGGTCGCCGTCACTATACGCCGCCGCGCGACTTTTACTGCCTATGGATTGTCCTTGGCCGTCGAAGAGCGCGATAAGTTCGTCTGGCATGAAGCAGGCTACAGAAACACGGCGATAAACTGCAAGACGAACGCGCCGACCGTGGCCAACAGGCACAAACCACCGGCCAGATAGGCTCCCAAGCCCTCGCGCTCGGAACTGCGGCTGAAGACATACGCTGCTGCGTAACCGCCGACGAAGCCACCGCCGTGCGCCCAGTTATCGACGCCGGGCATGATAAAGCCCATGACGAAAAGCAAGACCGCCCACTGGAGAAATTGCCGGGTAAAGAGCTGAGAACCGGCACGCCGCCCGTAGGCGATAGCTGCGGCCAAGAGGCCGAAAATCGAGCCGGAGGCCCCTAGCGTGAGTTCATGGCCCGCTAGGGTTGAGGCTAGGAAGCCGGTGAAGCCGGCGATCGTGAAGATCGCAAAGAGGCGGAAGGGGCCGAAGAGTTCTTCTACAACCGGACCAAGTTGGCGAACCCACATCATGTTGAAGAAGATGTGCAGCAGGCTGCCGTGCAGGTAGATGGCGGTGATCGGCGTCCACCAAAATTTATAGGAGAAGATGGGCACGGTGCCGGAGGCACCGAGTTTGAAGCTGGCTAGGTTACTGGGCGAGAGAATGTGCATCAGGCTGTGCGTCTGGAAGATCGCCGACGGATCTAGAGCCAACGCGAGCAGATAGAGCACGCCGCAGAACACGGTGATTAAGTGCGGGAAATTTAGCTGTAGGCCGAGCTTGCGGATGGTGGCCGTCGCGCCCCACAGCCCGGGTTTGCGCTGGCCGCAATGGGGGCAGGTTTCGGCTTCGGAACTGACGATCTTGTGGCAGCGGGGACAGAGGATAGCAGCCATCGTTCTATAGCCCCAGATGATCGTTGATCTCGGCTTGGTAGGCGTTGATCTGGTCGTCGCAGACCGCATCAACGGAGAGTGCACGGCCGGCGACTTGCGATTCCATCAGACTGTAGGACAGGCCCACGGAGCGCGCGCCTTGCTGGGCATCGACTTCGGGCTGTTGCCCCTGTTGGATGCAGGTGCCAAGCTCGTGGTATTCGACGGCAATTAGCTTGCGGTCGGTCTCGGGAAAGGGACAGTGGTACTCGAAAAGCCGGTCGCCGCCAAAGAGCGCGGTCGTGACTTCGTCGAGGCGGTGATCGGGCACGAGGTCGAGGAGAGCTTGGTCGTCTATGGGGTCTGCGCCGTCGAGGTGGAGTGTGAGGCGGTCGCCCGAGCGGTCGCCGGGCAGGTCCAGCGAGCCGAGGCTGCCGTGGATGGATCGCTGCCGCAGGTTTTGGCCGTGGGCTGCGTGATCTTCGATGTACTGGGCGACTGCGCCGCTTTTGAAGAGGATGGTGGCGTAGGCCGCGTCGTCCGCGGTGGCTTCAAACTCCGCGGGCATGTCTTTTTGCCAGCGTTCATAGACGCCTCCTGGCGAACCGCTGCTGGCATCGCGGCCGGCTACGGGGTTTTTGCGGATCGGTTCGTGCAGGCGCGTTTGCGCGTAGGCCGTGTCGGCCTCGCCGAGGAAGTACTCCATGATGTCGGCAAAGTGAACGCCCACGTCGAGGAGGACGCCGCTGGCGTTTTTCTGGTGCCGCCACACTGAAATAAGCATGCCGTCGCCGCCGCCTATGGCAATTTGCTGCATCAGGCGCGGACGCCCAATGACGCCGGCGTCGAGCAGGGATTTGGCGAGGCGGTTTACTGGGTCGCGGCGGTAATTTTCAGCCACTGAGAGGACGCACCCGGTCTCTTGGGCCTTGGCGATCATTTGCTTGCAGGCGCGGGCGGTAAGTCCCATAGGTTTTTCGCACAGCGCGTGCCAGCCGCGCTCCATAGCCTCGATGGCCACGGTGTGGTGATGGGCCGGTAGGGTGGTGATATCGACGGCTTGGACCGGGGCGACGGAAGCTAGTTCGGCGAGGTCTTTGACGGGTTGGGGGCGCGTGCCGAGTCGCTCCTCGGCTTGGTCGGCGAGCGAGTGGGCGTTGTCGAGATTGGGGTCGCAGGCACCTACCAGCTCAAAGGGCGACAGGCCGGCGCTTTGTAGTTCGGCGAGACCGTAGAGGTGACGGTGACCCATGCCGCCGCAACCGACGATGGCGAGGGGCAGTTTTGCGGACATATTCATCCTTTCTATACGTAAGAGTTCAATATAAGGTGCTAAGGCAATGCTCTCCACTTGAGGTTGTGGCAGCAAAAGGCGGCAGGTATATTCCGTATAGTATTTCGCATCTGAAGCGGAAGGGGGCGAAGACGATAGCCCATGACAATTGTCGAACATATTGCCACGGCGGCGGACTTGGAACGATTGCCGGACGATGGTTTTCGCTACGAATTAGTATGTGGGGAGGTGCGTAAGATGACGCCTGCGGGCAATGAACACGGAAAAATTGCCGCGTTGGTGACCGTATCGTTGGGTCAGCACGTGCTGGCCAACCAACTGGGTTCGGTCTATGCGGCGGAAACGGGGTTCCGGCTGGCGTCGGACCCGGATACGGTGCGGGCACCGGATGCGGCCTTTGTGTGCCAAGCGCGGCTGGATTCGGTTGGCGTGGTAGCCGGTTATTGGCCGGGGGCACCCGATTTGGCTGTGGAGGTGGTCTCGCCCGGGGATCGCTATGGGGAAGTCGCGGAAAAGGTGGCCGATTGGCTGGCGGCAGGGACGCAGATGGTGGTTGTCGTCGAGCCGCAGCAGCGGACGGTGGCGGTGCATCGGACTGCGGGTGCTGTGGATGTATTGCGAGAAGGCGATGTGTTGGAGGGTGGGGAGGTGGTGCCGGGATGGGAGGTCGCGGTCGCGGCGTTATTCGCCTAGTGCTGTAAGTAAGAATGCGTAGCGGTCTGCTGATTTCCAGCAGGCCGTTTTGTGCGTACCGGAAAACGAAAGGAGAGCTAGTGCGCCCCATCATCATCGGTGCCGGTCGCGGCAGCCGGCTCAACGCCCTGACCGACGGGCAGCCCAAATGCTATATACGCGTCGGCGGGCGGCGGATTCTCGACTGGATACTTGAGACGTTGGCCGCGGCCGGGTTGGAAACGCCGGTCTTTGTCGGCGGCTATTGCATCGAGCGGATCCAAGCCGACTACCCGCATCTGATTTATTGCCATAACGCCGACTGGCAGCACAACAATATCTTGGCCTCGCTCTTTTGCGCCGAGGAGTATATGGCCGATGGTTTTGTCTGTTCCTATGCCGATATTCTCTACCGTCCCACGGTCGTGCGTCGCGCGCTGGAGCACGAGGGTGATATTGCGCTCTGCGTTGATACGGATTGGCGTACGCGCTATGTAGATCGCAGCCAGCATCCCGAAGACGATGCCGAAAAGATCGTGGCCGAGGGCGATCGGGTCGTGGCAATCAACCGCGCTATGCCTGGATCAGCGGCCAGCGGCGAGTATATCGGCGTGGCGCGGTTCAGTGCGGCGGGCGCGCGGTTTTTGCGGGCGCATTATCAGCGGATAAAAGCGGAGTACGCCGGGCAGACCTGGAAGGACGGGACGCCATTTGAAAAGGCTTATCTGATTCATCTTTTCGAGGAAATGATAGACGCAGGATCGGCCTTGCACATGGTGACCACCGATGGCGAGTATATGGAAATTGACACGGAAGAGGACTACGCGCTGGCCCATGCGCGTTGGTCAGACGAGTACGGAGGCTGATATGTCGACGCGTCAACACTACGGGACGCTCTTTCCGGCGGCCGTGGTCGGCTCGCTGCCGCGACCGGATTTCGTGCGCGAGGCGGTGATGGGTGAGCGGCCAATGGACGCTGAACGGTTGGGGCATGTGATGGATGCGGCGGTGGCCTATGCGGTGGCGTTGCAGGAGGAGGCGGGATTGGACGTGATCACCGATGGCGAATGGCGGCGCGCCTCGTATATCGGCGTGATCGCCGAATTGGCGCATGGCTTCGAGTTGAGCCGAAATGCGGACGGCAGGCCGTGGACGATTGTCACGGGCGAGTTGACGCCGAAAAACGAAGGGTTTATCGCGCGGGAAGTAGAATTTCTCAAGCAGGTTAGCTCGCGCAAAATCAAGGCTACCTTGCCGGCACCAGCGCTATTGGGCGAGCGGATGTGGGATGCGGAACAATCGCGCGGAGCCTATCCGACCCGCAATGAATTTGTCGAGGCTTGTGTGCCGATTCTGCGCCGCGAGTTGGCGCTGTTGTGCGAGGCTGGTGCCGATATCGTGCAGATCGACGATCCGCATCTATGCCTGCTCGTCGATGACGAGGTGCGAGCCGGATATGACGATCCCGAGGCTGAGGCCGACTTTGCGGTGGCGATGACCAATGCGGTGGTGGAGGGAACCAAAGGAGCGCGCTTGGCCGTGCATTTGTGCCGCCGCGCGGGTGCCCGGGTCCGCGGCGAGGCATGTCACACCGGCGACTACGGCCCGATCATCCCCTATCTCAATCGCCTGAAGGTACACCATCTGACTATGGAATTTACCAGTCCGGGATCAGGGGATGCGGAGGTGTTTAAGGCGCTGCGCGAAGATTTGGAGATCGGCTTGGGTTGCGTGGGGGTGCATCCGGGCGAGGTTGACGAGCCGGAGACGATCATTGGGCGGGTGGAACAGGCGTTGGAGTACTTGGCACCCGAGCGGGTGGTGCTCAACCCGGACTGCGGCTTCGCTCCTGGGTCGGCGGCGAAGGTCGATATCGACGAGGTTTATAGCAAGCTCAAAAACGAGGTGGAGGCGGCGCGGTGGCTCCGGGAAAAATATGGATAGGGGTTGTACTTCAGAGGCGCAACGGTCCGCGATGAGGATCGGCGAGTGGCACGGGTGCTGAGAGCACGATCAGGTCGGAGATGTCGAATTCGGCTAGTAGGCCAAAACAGTAGAGAGATGGGGTGCCGTCGTAGGCCAGCGGCCAGTCGATGAGGCGGCCGAGGGAGTCGATGAGGGCGTTGGTCGTCAGCGAGGCGAGCGCTTGGGGTTTGAGCGCGGCGGCGATTAGCGCGACGATCGGGCAGATGCGGCCGTGAGCCGTCAGGTGTAGCGTTCGGCTTTTTTGACTTGCTGTTGCCAGCAGCGCGAGCAGTTGGCCGACTTGGATGCCGAGCGGTCGCTGGCCAGCGGTGGCGACCAGCATCTGGTGGCGCGGATCGGCGCGGAGTTCGCCGGTAGCGAAGATGTCGGCGACGAGTACTCGGCGGCCTTGCGCGAGAGCGGTGGCTAGCGGGGCGGCGAGCGCGCTGCGACCGGCGTCGGCGATGAGCAGTTCGATGCCTCGGGGGCGCGGCGGCGCGTATTCGGTCAGTGGCAGAGTCCAGGTATCGTCGAGGTGCAGTAGGTAGTGTTGGATGGTGACGTCTTTGCGCTTTTGCGCGGTACCGACTTCTTGCAGGGACCGATTCTTCCACTGTGGCAGCTTGAGTAATGAGGCGAGTGTTTTGCGCGCGGCCGCTGGAGGGCGCGCTTTTCTTTTCCTCGTTCTTATTTTACCAAGAGCTGCCTGCGCGATGGAGATCAGGGTGGCGTTGTCGGGGGGCAGGCCGACGGCGAGGGCTTCTTCGGTTTGCAATTCGTCGCGATAGGGCAGGTCGTCGTCGGATGTTTCCAATCCCCAATGCTGGTTGAGAAATTTGTAGAGTTGGCGGCGGTTGTCGCGCTCGTAGTTGTGGGTGCCGGGGTCGGTGTTGTCGTGGAGGGCGACGTTGTCGCGGGCACCCAAGAGTGCGAAGACCGGTCGGATGGGTTCGTAGATGGATTTGCGCGCCCGCTTCGTCTGGAAGCAGCAGTCGTCGTGGCGATTGTACATGAGCAAGGTCGGCCGCGGCGCAAAGAGCGCGGAGAGCGCGTCGTAGTCGGCGATTGTGCAGAGGTCGGCTGGGCATTGCTCTTGGTCACCAATGTCCTCGATGCAGCCTCGACGCTGCCAGACGGCCGAATGACCGGCGACTGGGACGATGACTTTGACGCGCTCGTCGAGAGCCGAGAGTAGGGCCGTTTGCCAGCCGCCGCCCGACAGGCCGGTCATGGCCGTGCGCTCGGGATCGGCCTTGGGGTGGGCGAGCAGCACGTCGAGGCCGCGCTTCATCAAGAGATAGAACACGCCGATGCCGGCGATGCCGCACAGGTCGAGGTGGGCGATGCGATTGTGGTCGATGTCCGCGCGCAGTTCGCCCATTCCGAGAAATTCGGTGTTGAGCGCCAGCATCCCGCGCTTGGCGAGATTGATGCAGCGGGCCTGTTTGTAGTCCATGGCCTTGCCACCGGCGTGGTGGCCGTTGGGGTTGAGGACGGCGGCGGCCTTTTCCCCGAGTTGGTCAGGCTCGTAGAACAGGGCCGGGACCCAGAGGCCGGGGTAGCCCTCGTAGCGCAGCTTGCGGATGGTGTAGCCGGCACCGGTCTCGATGCGGTCGCCCCAGTGGACTTGCGGCTGTTCTGCGAGGAGACCCTTGGGATGGCCGCGGAAGAATAGGTTGAGGACTTGGGCGCGCAGGGCCGGGACTTGCTTGCGCCAAGCCGCAGCCGAAGTAGGGGGCGTGAAGTGGGGCAGGTGCTCGCCGAGGAAGGCGAGGAGTTGGCGATGGGCCTTGGGGCCGATGAGCTTTCTGTGCAGTGTGCGTTGCATGGGCTGTCCCCCGTGTTTTTGCGTCGGGCGATAGTATAGGGTACGGCTTGGCAGGGGGCCAAGTTAGGTGGGTTGACACGCCAAGTGGGGTTTGCTATCACTAGCGGCTATTGAGGGAGGCGGGCTATGGAATCTATTGCGGCAACAACCAATCCATTCGGCGGCATCATTCCCAAACCAGAGGCTCTTGAGCCAGATCCGGCGACATTTGCCGAGCGGTTGCGCGTTTCGCTGGCGGCTTGGAAGGACGAAGGCTACCGGGTCGTCTGGCTGGAGGTCCCGATTACCAAGGCGGCGTTGATCCCCGTAGCGGTGGAAGCCGGGTTTACATTCCATCACAGCGGTGACGGCTATCTAATGATGACCTTGCAACTGGAAGAAGGCGCTTATGTGCCGGCCCACGCCTCGCACTACATCGGCGCGGGTGGGGTCGTGCTCAACGAGGCGCGGGAGCTGTTGGTGGTCAGCGAAAAGTACCATCGGCGCG
>JAPPEF010000069.1 GCA_028875335.1 Gemmatimonadota bacterium | reverse complement strand
CGTGTTTTTTTACGTACAGCCCAACAATACCGCACATTGCATACTGGTCATTTTAATACGATTCTTTCGCTCGCGAATTAGAGTAAATCTAAGTACACGACAGTAATCCAGTGGACGTTAGGCATGGGAGCGCTGAGATGCTTCGACTCCGCTTTGCTCCGCTCAGCATGACCGGGGATGACGCCCCTGTTGTCATGCTGAGCGAAGCGAAGCATCTCATACCGCTCTATTGTCGTGTACTTAGGAGTAAATTACACAATCGCTTAATGCACAACAAACACGACGAGGCAAATAATATGACCAAATTCCCGACAGTACAAGCCCTCACCTTCGACCTGTTCGGCACCGTCCTCGACTTGGGCGGCAGCCTGACCCCGGCCATCGCGTCCTATCTGCGCGATAAAGGGTCTTCAGTCCCGCCCGAGCGCCTGTGGAACCAATGGCGGGCGCGTCAGCGCCTAGAGCAATATCAGGACAATATCCTCCTGTTGGGCCACAGCGGCTATTTGGAAACGGTGCGGCGGGCCTTGATTTACGTCTTGGCGTTGGAGGGAGTAGACGCGACCGAAGGGGATATCCCCCGGCTCATGGCAGCTTGGCAGCACCTCAACCCCTTCGCCGATGTGAGGGCGACGCTCGAAAAGCTACAGGGGCGCTATCGCCTAGTCGCCCTATCCAACGGCGAAGCGGACTTTTTGGCTCATCTGGCGACCAACCGCATTGGCTGGGACTTCGACCGCATTATCTCGGTTGAAGAAGTAGGTGCCTTCAAGCCGCACCCTGGGGTGTACCGCCGGGCCGCAACCTTGCTGGACCTAGAAGTGGGGCAGTGCATGATGGTTTCGGCCAATTCCTTCGATGTGCTGGGAGCGCGGGCCTGCGGCATGAGAGGCGCCTTCGTCAACCGCAACGCCCTGCCTTACGAAGAAACGCCGTACCGGCCCGATGTGGAGGTGGGAAATTTTACCGAGCTAGCCGAAGCGCTGTTGTGAAGAAACGCAGAAAAAAAGAAAAAGTTGCAAGAGCGAGCCAGAAGATCGAAACTAGGTGGTGGATGACATGAGAGACAACTTAACAGAGAAGAAAGGCAGCAAGCCAGTGGTTATTTCCCTTACCAAGAAGGAAACGGAATCTCAGCACCTGAGCCCCAGACAGCTCAAACAGGCGGTGGAGGCAATAGGGCGAGACGGATATGTCGTCATCGAAAACGCGATCCCCCATAAGCCGCTCGATATGCTCCGGGAGAAGATGGATCAGGATTCCAGAATCTTGATCGATCGGGAGCAGTGGGGCGGAGCCGGACAGCTCAAAGGTCACCTGCAACAGGGGCCGCCTCCGTTCGCTCCCTTTATTTTTCGCGAGATTGTCGCCAATCCGTTTGTGATTCAGGTCAACACCGCCCTCCTCGGCGAGGGGATCTTCAACAACTTTTACAACGGCAACACCAATTGTCCCGGCAGCGGTACCCAGCCGTTGCACCGGGACGGGCCTCATCTATGGCCCGGTCACGAACCTCCCCACCCCACCGCCAGCGTGGCGGTAAATATCTCTCCGCATGACGTAACTGCTGAGAACGGGGCAGTGGAGCTGTGGCCGGGTACACATTTGCACCCCTTCCCGGAAACGGTAATCGACGAGGAAACCGAAGAGGCGCAAAGGAAGGTCTCTCCCCCCATAAACGGCTGCGCGAAAAAGGGCAGCGTGCTGATCAGGGACATGCGGCTCTGGCATAGAGGCGTGCCGAATCGGTCGGATCGGCCGCGGCATATGATTGCGCAGGTTCACTGTATCCGCTGGTACAGGAATCGCGGCCCGCTGATGTTCAACACCGGTTGTGAAAAGGCTTTTCCCGCTGATTGCGGTCTGGATCACAATGCGGAATTCACTGAGGATCCGATTAACTATCTGTTTCTCAATCCGCCAGAGAGCAAGAAGTAGGGGAGGAAGGCAAACTTACTGTCCCCTCCCAAATACGACACGGGGCCGTCCAAACTGATATTGGACGGCCCCGTGTCATTAAACTGCTGTTGCCCGGCTTCACCCGCCAAAATTACAGGACAAGGCCAGCTTCAACCGCCGTCCCTTGGGGTCGTGTGTAAAGCCATCGTACGCCTGCTCGATGTTCACCAGCGGCGGCATAGTATCGAGCAGGTTCATCCCCGACAGCGCGATATTGACGTCCTCGGACAAGTCCCACAGAAAGCTCACATCCCACGTGACGAACGAGTCAATAGTACCGAATACTTCTTCAATGGCATCATTACCAGAGTCCATCGATCCCCGGTCCTCGTACGACGAGATATAGTTCAAAAAGCTCACGAGGCGGTAGCCTCCCCAGTAATAGCCCGCCGACACTTGGCCCTTCAACTTCGGCAGCGAAGTTGCAATGGGATTGCCAAAGTTCAGGTAGCCGGCCGCGCTTGTCGTATCCTGAAGCACCAACGCGCCGCCGGCAGCGTCTGCCGTTTCGTGCAGGTGCTCTAAGGCTTTCGTCCGGTACTCCAGCGTATACGTAGCATCCAAGCTAAGCGAAAATTTCCCGACTCCGGCGTCCGTGTTCCCGCCCAAATGCAAATCAATTCCCGAGGTCTTGACCCCTGGCCAATTGACTATATCAACTTGCACCCGCTCAAGTTCGGAGGCCGCGCAGTCGCCAGTGCCTATCCCCTTCGGGCAGACAATAAACTGCTTCAGAGCCTCATTATTCGCTTCATCGGCATATAAGGCAGTAATGGCCCCGTGCGGCATGGCCCCGATGACGTCCTTGAAATCGTAGCTCCAGTAGTCAAACGTCGCATCAAAGCCTTCCTCAGTGACTAAGACGAAACCCGCATTATAGGTAAAAGCCTGTTCGGGTTTGAGATCCTTGCTGCCGATTCGGTCCACCGTTTGATAGGCACCCGTCTCATTGATCCACTCGAGCGTCGAAAGCGGGTTTTCATTTACGTCGTCCAGCGATGGTGTGCGAAACGTCGTCTGCACTGAGCCGCGCAGAAACACGGATTGAGTCGGGGATTCCACTAGCTGATAGCGCCAGCCAAACTTGGGATCGAAACTGCTCGCCACATCGTGGAACTCGTAGTTGGCGGCGAGCTGGGTGTCAAAGCGCGATCCCAAGCTCAGGGGAATCTCGGCAAAGAAGCGATGCACCGTCTGCGATTCATCATACGGCCGATTCACATTGGTAAACGCATAGGGACCAAACCTGTCCTCCGCAGAGCACCCATCATCACCCACCACCGGACAGGGGTTGATGGTCACGTCGCCCTCGTCGTTGGGATCGCCGCTGGCATTGAGCAGGCGGAACTGGTAGCCAGCCGCGTAACTAGCGACGTCCTCGACCCAAGTGCCGCTCAGCGTCGCATCGGCGACCAGCAGATCCGCGGTGCTCTGTAGATCGACTTCCTGATTGAGCCAGTGCCGCAACTCGGGGCTGTTGGCAAGGTTGGCTCGGTAATCGGGATTCGCTTGGCTTGCAAACTCCGCGCCATATTGATCCGCGAACTCGATGGCATTGCCGAAGGGGTTGTAGTACTGGCAGTCGCCCTGACCCGCCTCTTGGCCGCTGAGCGGGCCGAGCCGCATCCCAGCAAGGGAGGAAAGATCCGCCTCCACGCCAACGCCGCAATCGGGTCCGCCAAACCCACGAAAGCCGAGGAATATCCGCTCAATGTACACCCCCGGCAGGTTGTAGTTGCCCTCGGTGCGGGAATAGGAGAGACCTAAATCAAAATGGGCATTTTGACTAAAGTCGCCATTGGCAGAAGCCGCCACGCGCCACGTGCGGGAGTCGCGGCCCAATATGCGTCCAGGACCCGAGTTGCCAAACGGGCGGCCGTTAAAATACCAGTTCTCGCCGCCTTGGCATTCATTGTAGTACAGATCGCCTTCCTCAGCGCCGTAGTCCGCACAAAATGCCTCCCGGCCTGGGTGGTTAGGCGCGACCTCCATGATGCTTGTGTCTGTCAGAGGGAAGGGAGGATACGAAGGGGTGGTGTACCACTCGGGAATCTCAGCCTGGGCAACCAGACCCTCTAAGTGATACTCCATGCCATTGTCCAGCTCACCATTGATCTCGGTAAAAGCGCGGATATGGCTCATGTCCTCAATCAGATTCTCATACTGCTGATAGCGAAAGCGGCAAGTCCAAGATTCCCGAAAGCCGCCAAACTGCTCACAACGCGGGGCGTGGATGGCAGCGGTCCAGGGGGCCGGAGCGCCAACGGCGAAAGTGCCTGGATTCCCCAAGCTCGACCAGCCAAGGCGCTGCCCGCCGCCGTGCCACGGCTGCAGCAGGTAGTCCCTCTCGGAGGCCGGTAGCGCCTGACGTCCCCTCCATTCCCCAGCAACAATCGCATGAGCCTCACCGATCTTTCCACCCCAGATCGCGCCGACATTGCTATCGCCCGCGCCAGCGATATGCTCGTGCGCGGCCGAGACCTCAAAACCCTCAAAGTCGGAGCGGGTCAAAAAATTGGCGACACCAGCCACTGCATCCGACCCATAGATGGCCGAGGCCCCCTCCTTGAGCACTTCGACCCGATCCACGGCGATGGAGGGGATGGCATTCACATCGACAAAGCGCCCGCCGATCAAGCGCGCCGGGACATAGGTCTGGCGACGGCTGTTGATCAACACCAGCGTCCGCGAGGCTCCCAGACCGCGCAGATTGACGTTGGCAATGCTCTCGGAAAGAGTGGCGGCTTGGTTGGCGTTGTACCAACTGCTGCGTTCGCCGATCACTCCGTGGCTAGCGCTCAAGTTCTTAAAAAAATCAACCGCCTGCGGCGACCCTTGTTCGGCCATCTTTTCTCGGCCGGTCACCGCGACGGCGTAGGTCAAGCTGATGGGAGATTCCTTAACCGCGGTGCCGGTCACCACCACTTCCTCCAATTCGACCGCACTAGCCATCAGTTCCAGTTCGACGCTCACAACCTCACCAGCGACGACCACGACAGTGGTGGTTGCGCTTTCGTAGCCGATCAATTCAGCGGTGATCCGGTACTCGCCAGCGGGGACTTTGGCCATGGTGAAACGGCCGTCCTCTCCCCATTCCGCGCTCCTGTTCAACTCCGCGATATAGACTTGGGCCAGATCCTGCACCGTCCCTTTCTCAGCATCGACGACCGTGCCCACAATGGTACCCGTTGATTCCGCCTGGACGTGGGCAGCAGGCAAGGCCAAAAGCAGGGATAAAAAAATGCACTTGCTCCAGAGTCGCATATGACCTCTCCTTTGAAGGGGGGTGGGGGGATGAGAGGTGAAAAAACTAGCGTTCAATCGCTATACTATACTACGGCCCAGTCGCTCTGTCCAATGGCGAGGCGAATTTTTGGCCCATTTGGCAGCCAACCGCATTGGCTGGAACTTCGGCCGCATTGTCCCGGTTGAAGAAGTAGGAACCTTCAAGCCGCACCTCTTCACCGAGCTAACTGAGGCGCTGCTGTGAAGTTGTCCATATAATTAGGGAGTGGGCGTTATGAGAGTTATGAGATCTATAATCGGATGTCTCGTCGGGCTGCTCTTAGTCGGCGATGCCAGCGCCGAGCCGCTGGTCGAGGGATGGGTGCGGCTAGCTTCGGGGCAACCGGTCGGCGGCGCGCAAGTGCGGCTGTTTGCTCCGACCGATTTGGGCCGCTCTATCCGCGCTACTACCGATGAGAACGGCTATTTTGCCTTGTCCCTAGCGGCATTGAGTACGAACGTCTTGGTGGAACAAACCGTCCTGCCGCAACAATTTTACTTAGGACAGAATTACCCCAACCCGTTCAACCCTTCTACAATCATTCCCTATCGCCTGCCGATCTCGACTAGGGTGCGGCTAGAAGTGCTCAACGTCTTGGGGCAGCGCCTAGCGACGTTGGTGGATGCGGAGCAGCCAGCGGGCTTTCACACAGCGACGTGGGATGGCACGGATGCGTCGGGACGAGGCGTCGCCGCAGGGGTATATCTGTATCGGCTAGTGAGCAATGAAGTGCGTTTAACTCGGTCGATGGTCCTGCTCGACGGAGCGGTTGGGAGCACCTCTGCGGGGCCGGTGGGCAAGGAACTAGTGGGAGCGACGCAGGTTTATGGATTGACCGTCTCAGGCCAGGGCTTGATCCCCTACGTGGATCCGGTCTTTCGGGCAGGAGCCGATGCTGTCAATATTGTGGTCGAAGTACTCGACAGCGCTCCCCAAGATAACGGGGCCGTGAGTAAGCTATTGGGCGACCTCGATAACAACGGCCGCGTCGATTGGGCCGATGCGCTGCTAGCCGTCCTGTACAGCGAAGATTCCTCCATCGCTCTGCCCAACAACGGCGATATCTCCTTGGGCGATGTCAGCCGAGACGGGCAGATCGACCTAACCGACGCCCAGCTTATCGAGACGTACAGCATCGATCCGTCCGACCCGTCGCTACCTGTAGAAATTGGCAAGCCGGTGGACCCGCCCCCACTCGAAGATTCGCGCCTGACGCAGATTGAGCTGCCAGAAGGGTTCCACATTCGCGTGTACGCCAAAGGGGTAACTGGCGCTCGCTCGCTGAGCCTCAGCCCAGATGGCACCCTGTTCGTCGGCACCCGGTCCACCGGCCGCGTGTACGCACTGCGCGACGAGGACGGCAACCACAAGGCCGAGCGAGTCATCATCCTCGCCAGCGGCCTGAACAGACCCAACGGCGTCGCCTTCAAGGACGGCGACCTGTACGTAGCCGAAGTCAGCCGCATCCTGCGCTATCGCGACATCGAAGCGCACCTCGACAACCCGCCGCAACCGGAGATCGTCAACGATTCTTTCCCAACAGACCGCGCCCACGGCTGGAAGTTCATCCGCTTTGGCCCCGACGGTTTGCTCTACGTGCCGGTCGGCGCGCCGTGCAACATCTGCGTTTCCCCCGATCCATACGCGTCCATCGGCAGGTTGGATCCCTCCACGGGCGACTTCGAGGTCGTGTCGCGAGGCGTGCGCAACTCCGTTGGCTTCGACTGGCACCCGGAAACAGGAGAAATGTGGTTCACGGAAAACGGCAGAGACTGGATGGGAGACGACATGCCGCCAGACGAACTGAACCGAGTAACCGCCGATGGGCAGCACTTCGGCTATCCCTACTGCCACGGCACTGACATCGCCGATCCAGCTTTCGGCGCTCAGCGCGGCTGCGGCGAATTCGTTCCACCAGTCCAAGAGCTCGGCCCGCACGTAGCGGCCCTCGGGATGCGCTTTTACACTGGCAACATGTTTCCGGCGGAGTACCGCAATCATATCTTCATCGCCGAACACGGCTCCTGGAACCGCAGCCGCAAGATCGGCTACCGCCTTACCCTAGTGCGTTTGGCTGCCGACGGGGCGGTCAGCTACGAGCCGTTTGCGGAAGGTTGGCTACAGGGAGAGTCGAACTGGGGGCGGCCTGTTGATGTTCTAGTAATGCCCGATGGTTCACTACTGGTCTCGGACGATCAGGCCGGTCTGATCTATCGGATAAGTCACTAAGGCCGCGTATACAACGCCTCGAAGCGATCTTTCGCCTCCCAGCCCAAGAGCCGCTTGGCCTTGTCGGGCCGGTACTTGTCGTGCGGCAGCCGCGCACAGATAAAGAAATCCTCGTACGGCGACGGCATCTCGGGCGCCCGAAGCCCATACAAAAACGCCTCCCCTGTGTCCTCCCACGAGGTCACGTATGGATGCACGCCCTGCCCATGTTCCTCGGGCAGGACTTCCCGCGGCCGAAAATGCGTATAGACAAAGGTGAGCACCTCCAAGCCTTCGCGCTCGGCAAACACGCGCGTAATGTGCCCCCCGAGATACTTGCTCACTGCGTAGAGATCCTTGCCTGGATGCAGCGGGATGTCTGCTTCCACTTGGAAGTCGTTCCAATAGTCGGCGTTGTGGCCCAGTGAGGTGTGAAAAGGCCCAGTGTGGATCAGCCTTTTTATTCCACAGGCCACGCAGGCTTTAGCCACGTTGTACGCGCCGACCATGTTGACTTGGAAAGCCAGCACTGGATGCGGCCGGACGACAGACACATTGATCGCCGCGTCCATGCCCTCGCAGGCCGCCAACACTTGGGCGTAATCGGTAATATCGACGACCCGATTCTCATGCGGCGACCCCAACACCTCCGGAATCGGTGCCCGGGGATTTTGCGGCGGTGCGGCCGCAATCTCCGTCATTGGTCGAAGATCAGTCACCCGCAACGTGTAGTGATCTTTGAGCGCGTCAATCGCCGACGCGCCGACCGGACCACCCGTCCCAAACAACACCACCTTGCCTTCGTTCACCGTTGCCATAATGTCCCCTTTAGGCGAAGCG
>JAPPEF010000394.1 GCA_028875335.1 Gemmatimonadota bacterium | reverse complement strand
AGATCAAATCCGAAATCCACCTGAGCTACTCGGAGCGCTTCGCCTATTTTCTCTACATGGGTTTGGGCTTGCTGTTGGTGGAGATGCTGTTGGTTCATACTCGTTTTCGCTCGCTGCCCTGAGTTTATATGCGCTTTGCGAACTTGTACAATTTTTGGTTGCTGTTGTTTCTGCCCTTTCTGGCGGCCTTTTTTGCTTGGGCACTGTGGGCGCGCCGCCGCGCCTTGGCGCATTTTGCCCGCGGCCCGCTGGCCGAGAAGCTGACCCGCAACCTGAACCGGGGCCGCCAAGTGGGAAAGCTCGTCCTATTGGGGCTGGGGACCTTCTTTGCGATCCTAGCGCTGACTGGCCCCCAATTCGGCACGCAACTCGAAATGGCCGAGCGCAAGGGCGTAGATGTGATGATGGTGCTCGACGTGTCGCGCAGCATGCAGGCCGAGGACGTCAAGCCGAGCCGCTTGGCACGAGCCAAATACCAAATTCGCGGCCTGTTGGATTTGCTCCGGGGCGACCGAGTTGGGTTGGTGGTTTTCGCAGGCCAGGCTTTTGTCCAATGTCCGCTGACGACGGACTATGGTGCGGTAGAGCTATTTCTCGATGTGCTGGACGCCGGGGCCATACCCGTCCAGGGGACGGCCATTGGCGACGCGGTGCGGCTGGCCGTGCGCTCGTTTGAGGAAGGTGAAGGCCAGTACAAGGCCATCGTGCTGTTCACCGATGGCGAGGATCACGTGGGGCAGCCGCTGGCCGCGGCGCAGACAGCCGCCGCACAGGGCGTGCGTATCTTTGCCTTGGGGTTGGGGACGCCCGATGGTGAGTTGATTCCCACAGAGGAGGAGGGTGGCGGCGTGAGCTTTCACAAGGACCAGCGCGGCCAATACGTCAAAACCCGGCTCGACGAGAGCACTTTGCAGGACATGGCACTGGAGACGGGGGGCGATTACTTTCGCACTACCTTGGGCGGTGCGGAATTGGAAGCTTTATATGGCCAGATCGCCGAGATGGATCAGCGCGAAATCGGCTCTACCCGTCTCACTCGCTATCAGGAGCGTTTCCAATGGCCCTTATTACTGGCCCTTTGCTGTTTCTTCGCCGAGGCTTTCTTAGGCGATGCGCGGGTGCAGGCCCGCGAGTGGAAGGGACGGTTCGCCTAATGGGTACACTGTGGGTCCTCTTGGGGATTTGGCTGGTCGTCTGCGGAGCGACCGTGGGTGATCCCGTGGCCAGCAAGAGCGCCGAGGCGCTGGAGCACTACCAGCGCGGCGAGTACGATCAGGCTCTGCAACTCTACCGCGACGCGCTCCTCGACCGGCCCGACGCGCCCGAGCTGCACTTCAACGTCGGGGACGCACTTTTCAAGCGCGGCGAGTACGACCAAGCCCTGCGGGAATTCGAGCGCGTGCTCAGTGCCGAGGAGCAGAAAATCCAGGCGCAGGCCCATTACAACATGGGCAATAGCTTCTTTCAGCAGCAGGCGTTTGAACAGGCCGTCGCCGCGTACAAGCAGGCGCTGGAGCTAGACGCTGACGACGAGGATGCAAAGGTGAACTTGGAACTGGCGCTGGAGAAATTGCAGGAGCAGCAACAGCAGCAGCAGGAGCAGGATTCGGAACCGGATCAACAGGACCAAGAGCAACAGCAGGATTCAGAGCAGAATCAACAGAATCAAGATCAGCAGGAGGATTCAGAGCAAGATCAACAGGACCAAGATCAGCAACAGCAGCAAGATTCAGAGCAGGATCAACAGGATCAGCAGCAACAGCAACAAAGTGAGCAGGACCAACAGCAGGAGGAGCAGTCCGCCGAGCAGCAGTCTATTAGCCCCGAGGAAGCTCAGCAGCTCATGGATGCCCTCAAGAACCGCGAGTTGGAAGCTCAGAAGCGCCGGTTCCGCGCTACTGGCAGGGCGCAGGATAGGGACTGGTGAACGTGCAGCTGACCATACCGTTAGTGCTGTGGGCGCTGGCGGCATCCAGCGTTGCAGCGGCGACGATTCAGTTCGAGGCGTCTGTTGATCGCACGCGCGCTAGCGAAGGTGAGCCGATTCGCCTGACGATCCGCATCACTTCTGACGAACAATTGGGCCAGGTGACGCCAGCGTTCGATCTAAAGGATTTCCATGTTGAGGGACCAGCCACTAGCACGCGGATGGAGATGAGAAACACCGACATCACCTTCACCCGAGAGCTAACATACGCCCTCTATGCCAAGCAGGCTGGCACCTTCACAATAGGCCCACTCCAACTGGAAATGGGCGGCGAGTATTATCAGACCAAGCCCATTACCCTTGAAATCGT
This sequence comes from Gemmatimonadota bacterium, assembly GCA_028875335.1. The sequence continues at coordinate 6,001 of JAPPEF010000394.1, read as the reverse complement.
TCGCGGCACCAGCGGTGCACAAACCGGCCAAGCAGACAAACCCATCTTCGTGTTGGCGCGCGCCGACCACGAGCGGGCTTACGTGGGACAGCAGGTCACTGTGTCCTACGACCTATTCTATCGCATCCAACCGCACAACGTCAGCTTCAACAAGCTGCCGACCTTTGTCGGGTTTTGGACCGAAGACCTCTTTATCGCCCAACAGCTAGATTCGCATCAGGAGGTGCGCGGCGGCGTGTCCTACAACGTCGCGCCCCTGAGACGCGTGGCCCTTTTTCCCACCAGCGCGGGAACACACGCCGTCGGCACGTTGGCCGTTTCCTGCGACATTCCTCAACAGCGCTCGCGCCGCGGTGGCGTGCTCGACGACTTCTTCGCCGGCGATCCGTTTTTTGGCCGCTCTCGCTCGGTGCTCCTGCAAAGCGAGGAACTGCAAATTGAGGTCCTGCCGCTGCCAGAGCAGGGCCGCCCGGCGGAATTTATCGGCGCAGTGGGGCGCTTCCAACTCAGCGTCGAGGCCCAGCCGACCCAAGTTGCGGTTGGGGACCCGGTGACACTGCGCGTGCTGATCGAGGGCGAGGGCAACATGGCCTCGGTGCAACCTCTGCAAGTCGATGCGGCCGCTGGCGTCAAGCTCTACGACCCTAAGGTCGAGGAAGAAGAGCGGATCACCAACGGCGTGTACGGGGGCCGCCGCCTCTTCGAGTACATCTTGATTCCCGAGCAGGGCGGCACCCTGAACATCCCGCCGTTGCGCTTCGCGTACTTCGACCCACACCAAGCGCGCTACGAGGTTCTCGAATCCGATCCCATCGCCATTCACAGTGAGGGGAGCGTCGAGGAGGAAGGGGTGAGCTACGGGCTGAGTCGGCGCGACATCGAGGCCGTAGGGGAAGACATTCGCTACATCAAACCTGACGCCGATGCCCTCGTCGCGGCTACCATGTTACACGAGAGCTATTGGTTTTGGACCTTGCAGAGTGCGCTGCCCCTAGCCTTTTTTGCCCTGCTTGTGTGGCAACGCCACCAGCGGCGCTTGCAGGGCGATGTGGCGTACGCGCGTCAGCGCCGGGCCAAAGGCGAAGCTGGCCGTCGCCTAGCCCGCGCCGATGCCTTGCTTGAGGCTGGCACTGAGGCCGAGTTCTACGGCGAGATCCGCGCCGCGGTGCTGGAGTTCGTGGCCGACCGCCTCAACCTCGCTGCGGCCGGCCTGACCATTGAGGTTTGTGCCGAGGCCCTGGCGGCGCGCCAAGTCGAGGCTGAGACGATTGCTGCGTTGCGAGACCTGCTGACGCGCTGCGATTTTGCGCGCTTTGCGCCCACGGGCGGCCCACCGACGGATCGGGCTGCGGCGCGACGCTTGGCCGAGGAGGTGATCGCGGGTTTGGAGAAAAGGATATGATGCGGGTATTGGTGCTGTTGCTCTTGTTGGGCACTCAACTTCACGCCGGGGCCGCGGCTGGGCAGTACAACGAGGCCAACGCACTCTACCGGGACGGGGATTTTGCGGCGGCGCGGCGCAGCTACTTGGCGGTGGTGGACGCTGGGGTGCAAGACGCGCGGCTCTACTACAACTTGGGCAATGCCTGCTTCAAGTCCGGGGAATTAGGCGAAGCGATTCTCTGGTACGAGCGAGCGCGGCGCTTGCTGCCGCACGACGAGGATGTCGAGGCCAATCTGCGCTTTGCCAACCTAGTGAAGAAGGACCGCGACCCGCAAACTGAGGACGGCCTCGGCGCGCTGATAGCCGCGTTGGTGGCCGCCTATTTCTGGCCTACGTTTAACCAACTAAGCCTGCTGTTAGCCGCGGCGTTTTTCGCGGTCTTTGTCTTGGGGGTGCGGTGGTTATTTGCCCAGACGCGCCCCGGTGCGCTGTGGCTAGGTGGGTTTTTGCTTTGTGCGGGGGTGAGCGTTGGGTCCGCGCTGTGGCTGGGGACGCGCATCCACCATCAGGCGCAGACGAGCGAAGCCATCGTCACAGTTGCCGAGGCGCACGCGCGCTCCGGCCCCGATCTTGGGCAGACGGAGGTTTTTGTTGCACACGAAGGGACGAAGGTGCGCTTAGTGCGGCAGGAGGGGGGATGGATGCTGGTGCGGCTGGCTAACGGCCTCGGCGGGTGGATGCCAGCGGAAGCTCTGACGCGGATCTGAACTTAACGACAACTCTTTCCCGTAGATCAAACCACAACCGAAAAAAGGATAAGCCATGAGCACGCTCAAAGTAGGTGTCGTCGGCGTCGGCGGGATCGCCCGCACGCATCTCCCCGGCTGGGAGGCTTCTAGCGAGGCCGAGCTAGTCGCTGGCAGCGACATTAGCGAGGAGGCGCTAAAACGCTTTGGCGCTGAAAACGGAGTCACCAAGCTGCACACAGATCCAGAGGCGCTGTTCAGCGACCCCGATATCGACATTATCGACATCTGCACGCCCAACATGTATCACGCCCCCTTGGCCATTGCCGCGCTGTCGGCTGGCAAGCACGTGATCTGTGAAAAGCCTTTGGCCCCTACGCCCGAGGATGTTCGCCAGATGATCGCAGCACGCGATGCCTCGGGCAAGGAGCTGATGACGGCGCAGCACTTTCGCTTTCAGGGCTCGTCCCGCGCGCTAAAGGACGAGATAGATGCGGGCGCGCTCGGCGACATCTATCACGCCCGTAGCTGGATGCTGCGCCGGGCTGGGGCACCGGTCGGCGGTGGGTTTATTCTCAAGGAGCACAGCGGCGGCGGCCCCTGCATTGACATTGGGGTTCATATCCTCGATTTGACCTTGTGGTTTATGGGACATCCTGAGCCAGTAGCTATTTCGGGCGTGGCCCGCTCTGCATTGGCACACCAAGAAGGGGCTTTCAGTCAGTGGGGTCGCCAGCCGATCCCATCCCACTACGACGTCGAGGATTTTGCTGCGGCCTTTGTGCGCTTTGACAACGGCGCAACGCTCGTCTTGGAGGTGAGTTGGCTTTTACATCACCCGACCCAAGGCGAGGACATGCAGATGTGGCTCTACGGCACCCGAGGCGGTGCCCATTGGCCCCAGTGCTCGATTTGCGAGAGCAACAGCCAGACCCGCCAGCAGTACGACCGCAAGCTCATGCTGATGTACGACGGCCTCGAAGCCCACGCGCAGGAATGCGTGGAGTTCGCCGCGGCGATTGCTCAAGGGAGGCCCTCGCCAGTGCCGCCGGAACAATCCCTACAGGTGATGAAAATCCTCGATGGGATCTATCGGAGCCAAGAGGCGGGGGAGGAGATACGGCTAGACTGAAGGAGGCTGACGGCTAGGCGGCGAATTTACGGCCCCTCCAGCCAATCGAGGAAAGCCGCTGGAGGTTCAACCACCACGCGGCCGTTGAGCGATTCGTGTTCAAAGCCGCACATTTGGTCGCCGACAAAGGCGAATACGCCGGTGGTCTGTGGAGTAAAGGCCAGCGCAAAGGTCAAATCGGGCACGGCCACCTGATGCAGGTCGAGATGGGGTAGGGCAAAGGTGTAGATGTAATCCCGACTGGTCAGTTCGACTTCAATTTCTATACCAAGAGGAAGGTGTAACTCCTTCCCCTGCTTGGTGATATCGTCATCAGTATGCAACGCACCATCGGGACCTGGGTAGCGGAATTGCCAAGTGTACTCTTCTCCGGTGATTTGGATGCGCAGCGGTCCTGGGGGCAGGGCGGGCGCGCAACCGGCTGCTCCCAACAGGATCAGGCTCCAGAGCAAGAACCGGATATAGCCGCGCATAACGTATCCTATTCTCGAACAGTCGTTTAAGTCCAATTCCTTAAGGCGAAGTATTTGCGACTAAACGCAAATAAACCAGCCCATCCCCGCGTGTCAAGCTGCTTTACACGCGCTCTTGATCTCCCTAAAATCACCCTCACAGCCCTCTATCAAACCTCTCAGGAGTACGGACATGCCCGCCATAACTGCCAATATCCCGCTCAACGAGCCAGCCCACTGGGCCGTATGGCAGCGCCGCCTCTTCGACGCCTTGGATCAATCGGTGCAGCCCTTTCTCGACCACTTTACCCGCGAGGACGGCGAATTCATCTGGCAGGACGAGTGGGGCGGCGGCAGCCCCGACGATTTCTACGAGCCTTTTTTCAACTGGCCGCTCGTTTATCTGATGGGCGGCGGCGAGCACCTGTTGCACTTGGCCGACCGCCAGTGGGAGGCCGTCACCCGCCAACTGACTCGCTTGGGCACGGTCAGCAAGGAATACGGCATCCGCGAAGACCAGATGCACCAAGCCGAAAGCGACGTCTGCTTTTATCACTTGTGCTTGGCCCATCCCAACGCCGCCCAGCGCGTTGAACGGGCCTGCCGGTTTGCTGGCTTTTACCTCAATGAAGACCCCGAGGCGCAAAACTACGACCCCGAGCACAAGATCCTGCGCTCGGGCCTTAACGGCAGCCATGGCCCCTATTTCGCTCCGCTAGCCGAGCGCGACAAACAAAGTTACAACCCCTTGGGCGGCAGCATGGAAGTGTACAATCTGCCCTTTTTCGACTTGCCCGGCATCACTAGTGTGCAGGACTTGGCCGATCCGGCCAAAGCCCGCTTGATGGGACAGACCCTGTTCGACCGCTGGCGTCAGGGCGACACCCCGACCAACTTGGCTGTCACCTCGCTGGTGACCAACGCCTTCCTGATCACCGGCGATGAAAAATACCGCGCTTGGGTGGTGGAATACACTGACGCTTGGGTGGAGCGCGCCCAGGCCAACGGCGGTATGTTGCCGGACAACGTCGGTCTTTCCGGCCAAGTGGGCGAATACTGCGCTGGTAATTGGTACGGCGGGCGCTACGGCTGGACCTTTCCGCACGGCTTTTTGACGTTGCAGAAAGCCACGCTCGACGCGGCAGCCAACGCCTACTTGTTGACCCGCGACCGGGCCTATCTCGACCTGCCGCGCCAGCAGATGGACCGCATCTTGGAACAAGGGCGCATGGAGGATATCCGCGACCAATACATGAGCGTGGCCGAGCGCTGGGCGAGCCAATTTGCCGCTATGGGCGAAAAAAGCGAGACCTTGCTGGTGCCCTACCGCTACGGCGACGCTGGCTGGTTCGACTGGCAGCCCATGAGTCCGGTGTACCCGGTGACCTTGTGGAATCTGTCCATGGACGAGGGCGACTGGGAGCGCATGGAGGCCATTCGGCAAAAAGAGGCGTTCGACTGGGCTGCGGTGTTCCCCTTCCACAACAAAGAGGATTCGGGCCACGAGGCCCCCTGGGTGCGCTTTTTGGCCGGGACCAACTCGACTTATCCAGAGCAAATGTTGCAGGCTACGTACCAAGTGGCCGGCCGCCGCTTGGCTCAACTGCGCGTCGACCAAGACGTGGGCACCCGCCACCACGTCCACCACTGGCAATGGGGCAATCCCGTCTCTTCCGAAGCGCTCATCCAGCTAACCATGGGCGGCCCACAACCTATCTACAACGGCGGCCTGCTGCACGCCCGCCTGCGCTACTTTGATGCCCAGCGCCGCCGCTCTGGCCTGCCCGAAGATGTCGGTGCCTTGGTGGAAAAGTTAGAAGCGAACCGCACGGTCGTGCGCTTGGTCAATTTGAACCACAACGAGAGCAGGGAACTGGTCATTCAGGGCGGCGCTTTTGGCGAGCACCGCTTTGCCCGGGCTACGTACCGCAGCCGCACCAGCGAGTATCCGGGCTGGATGGGGGGCTATGCCGGCACGTATGCGGCTTCGCCCTTGGAGACTGAGGAGCGCCAGCTAGCCGTTGATGATAAACACCTGAGCATCACCTTACCGCCCCATTGCGAAATCACCCTCGACCTGGAAACCCAACGCTACGTCAATGAGCCTTCGCACCACGCTGGGCCGTTTTAGGCTATTTGACAGGTCATTGTTGCTTTAGTTTATTCCAACTAAGTGCTCAAAGGGAGCCCTCAGGTCCGCGGTAAGGGTCAAACCCACCTTCTCAGCAAAATACAGCCTTCTTTCAGCCTGCGACGCGGACACCAGGCACTAACGAGAGAGGGTTGG
>JAPPEF010000310.1 GCA_028875335.1 Gemmatimonadota bacterium | reverse complement strand
GGAATACCGCTTAGGTGGGATTGATGGCAACCCTTGGCAGGCCATCCTAACCGGAGAAAGCGCCTACCATATCTTTGCTGCTGACGGCCAAGTCGAGCGTCAAGTAACAGTGGGGGTTTCGCCGTTTGGCGCGGGGGCCGATACGCTGATCGACTTTTCCGGCACCTCGATCCAACCTCGGCTCATTGACCCATCCGTCAATATCGCCCGAGCCGATGTCAATGCCGGCAGAACATCCATTCCTTTGCCCTATATCCCCGGCTCCAGGGTCCTCAGTACGGATCACTGCATTGCTTGGGGCAATTTTCAACCTTCGATCAAGCTGATGCTGGATGGCGATCCGACCACGGCCACTTTCCGTACCTTTGTCCAGCGGGTCGGATCGCCACCGGGGGTGGGCTACACCTGGACCAATTCCGTGGTATTCGATTTTGGTGCTGGTGTGCCCATCAACCGCATCCGCTTCTTCCCCCGCCTGAGCCGGCGGGAGGATCACCAGTTGATCGAGACTATGGAGACACCCGCGCCGGAGGTGGAGACTTTTGGCGAAGACAGCTTCTTGGCCAACTTCCTCGCTTGGTATGAGCTCCGCACTGGCGACAACTCGGTCGTCTTTGCTCCAGATCCATGCAGCGGCAGCGGCAGTCTCACCTGCAGCGTGTGTAAAGCGGGAATTTCCAGCGATGTAGCGACGAGCAAGCGACGCACTGTTTTGGGCGACTTGCGCTGGGTGCGCAATAGCGATCCCCTGCTGACCGTGCTCGAATCCACCCGCGAAAACCTCGACCCCGTCGTCGATATGCGCTTTCCCACGCGCACGGTCCGCTGGCTTACCCTGCGCACCTTCCCCCTGCGCGACTACGAAATCGCCGAATTCGAAATCTACGGTGACGGCTACGTCCACGAGACGACCTACCTCACCCCTATCCTCGACTTCGGACAAGCCGTCACCTGGGGCAAAATACGCTGGGAAGGAGACGTACCCGCAGGCACCCGCATCGAAATTCGCACCCGCACCGGACACACCCCCGATCCACTGCTATACTTCGCACCCAATATCAACGACGAACTCATACCCATCACTCGCGCCCAATACGACAACATCGACCGAGCCGCTCAACTGCTGCCCACCTACGACGCCGACAACTGGAGCTTCTGGTCGTCGCCCTACGAATTTGCCGCCGGCCTGCGCAACCCCGACCAGCCGGCTAACGCCTGGCAAGACGGCATGCTGCTTTTGTCGCCCGGACCCAGCCAATACATCCAACTGGCCATCAAGCTCTTTGCCGACTTCCATGTGGCCCCTCGTCTCGATCAACTCACCTTGCAGTTGAGTGAAACCCTGTCGGCGCAAGCCCTCGTCGGCGAGATCTGGCCGATTGAGGTCAACTCCTTTGAACCCACGCCCTTTACCTATGTGGTCTTGCCCACCCTCAACGACGACAACGCCGGCTTTGACCGCTTGGAAATCCTCACCCATGTCCGAGCCCACGCCGTGCGCGCCGTGCGCATCGATGGCCAGCCGGTCGATCTGGATGCGTTCGTCCCCCACCTGCTCGACGACCGCCTGATTGTGTCCTTCCCACCCCTGACGGGCAGCGCCGACAACCTCAAGCAGATTGAGGTCGATTTTGAGGTGCCGGTGCTGCGCTTTGGCACTGAGTTCAGCGGGTGGGTGTTCAACAGCACGGATCCGGATCAGATCCGCCAGCGGATTGACCCGGGCAACGCCACGTTTCGCTTTGCGGGTGATTTGCTGGCGGTCAACACGCCAGTGGGAGGCGACTTGCTAGTAGATGTGCAAGTACCTCAGATATTTACGCCCAACAGCGACGGGATCAACGAGGTTTTGACCATCACCTACAAGCTGCGCGAGGTTACCGCTGACCGGCCGGTGCAGGTGCGCATCTACGACTTGGCGGGTCGGTTGGTGGCGCACCTGCCGGTGATTAAGGCCCGCAGTGGTGTCTTCATCCAGGAGTGGAACGGTCGCAACGGAGAAGATGCCTTGGTTCAACCCGGCACGTATATCTACGAATTGACGCTCGATTCCGAGGAGCAATACACTCAACGAGGCGTCTTTGCCGTCGCCTATTGAAATCGGAAATCTATCTTGACAATCCTATCCCTTTAACATTTAATTTAGGGCATCTTTCCAGTGGTCCTTTGAACAGAAAGGAGGGGAATTAGTATAAGGATCGGGCTTGAATCGCGGTTGATAGGGGGTTCTCTCTCCTATCTCTTCAAGAATCCTACTACCTCTAACTGAAAGGTTCATGATAAGATGAAAAAGAAGATAGCTGTTTTGTGCAGTGTCTTTCTCGTCTTTGGGACCATTTCGGTGGCAAATGCACATTTGCCGCCGGGCGAGTTGTTTTTTGCTGCGCAATTTCCCGATAACCTAGTTCCCACTATAGATGGGGAGCACAGCGATTGGGACATCCTGCCCGAATCGCCTTATTCGATCTTTAACGATCGACTTTTCGATCCCGCCCAGTTCCAGCAGGCGGCTCGTGGTGAAATCGATATCTCCGATGCCAATATCCGGCACCGGTTTGGCTGGAATGAGAATTCCAACATGATCTACCTCGCCAGCCAGATTTACGATAATATCCACAACATCGACCGCTCTTTTGGGGATTGTCACTGCCTCGATGACAACTGGGAGATAGAAATCAACCCAGATCATTCTGCCAGTGAAGAGCAAAACCTCGAAGGGAATCCCGTCAACAACATCAGCTACAAGTGGGTCGTACCACCACTAGATGGGGTTTATCAGTCGATCGAGCCCATCGGCGATTTGGCTTGGTTGTCGGACGACACCGAATTCGTCGACATGAGCTGGTCTTTCGACGGTGAACAATTCGGCGAATCGACGTACTACTACGAGATCCGCCTCATTCCGATCGATGCCCTCCCCCGGGAAGGCGCGACCCCGGACAATTCGTCTATCCACGACCTGGAAGAGGAAGAAATCATCCATATGTCGGTAACCATGGGTGATATCGACGTCGAACAGGCAAACCACGCCTACAATGGCTTCTGGTCTTTGTCGCCGGAGAGCTGCTGTAAGGGCGTCAACGACTTTGTAATGGCACCTGTCGAGCCCGCACTAGAAGAACTGTCTGCCGCTACTGCTACCGAAGAGACCAGTTGGGGGCATATCAAGGCCGGTTTCGACCGCTAGGGGTCTCGATTTAGCCGTTATAACGTCTCCTGGGCAGGCTGCCCGGGTTCCATTTCAACACTAAGCTCCTGTTTCGCGCCATGTACGGGTGGGAACAGGAGCTTTTTTATGCCTCAACCCGCCCTCGTTATCTACTGTCCAGATTGATTTCCCTTGGCGCTATGCTCCAAACCATCATTCACTCCACCAAATTTCAGATTCTAGCCATTTTCTCGCTGGCTTTGGTATTGCGTCTATTCTACCTAGCGGCCATACGCGACGCTCCCTATTTCCACACGCTTGTCATAGACGCCTTTGAATACGACCACTTGGCCACCCAAATCCTGCGGGGAAACTGGCTCCTCGATCCGGCAGCGGACATGTACGTGCATGGTCCTCTCTACCCGTACCTACTCGCCCTGCTCAAAGGAATCGGCTTCAGCCATTTAGGCATTCTCCTGTTCCAAGCCGTGCTGGGCGCGCTTATCTGCGTCCTAATCCACCGCGTGGCCAGCTACCTTTTTCCCCATCCCATCCCCTTAGTCGCCGGTCTGCTGGCAACCGGGTACTGGCCCTTCGTCTTTTACAACGGCCAACTCTTGGCCACTACGCTGGTCATTTTCGTCGGATTGGGCTTGGCGGTCCTGCTCCTGCACTATGCGTCCAATCTGACCTACGGCAGCGCAGTCGGTGCCGGAATTCTGTTGGGCCTACTGGTCATGGGACGCAGCAACACTCTGCTGCTGTTACCCTTGCTCTTGGGATGGATCTACCTGAGCACTAGTGGCCTTCCCAAGCGCCGGATCACCTTGGTCTTAGCCTTTGCCCTGACTTTCTTCCTCGTTCTGCTCCCCTTTTTCCTGCGCAACTATCAGATCCAAGGCACGCCCATACCCTTCCAGGGCGGCTTCAGCTTCTATATAGGCACCAATCCCGAAGCCGACGGCACCCCCTATGTGCGCCAAGGATCCCAATTTCAACGTCTCGAACTCATGCCCCTCCAACAAGGATTTGACACTCCAGCGGCAAAGGGAGCCTTTTACACTGCCGAGGGCCTGCGATTTATCTACCGCGATCCTCTGGCCTATCTCCATCTGCTTTATCGAAAATTTCGGCTCTTCTGGAACGCTTTTGAAATCCCAGTAAGTGCGGACCTGCGCTACTACGAGACCCACTTTCCGCTCTACCGGCTCTTTTTGTTCAGCTTTGGCATAGTAGTGCCCTTTGCCTTGGTAGGCATATTGTGGCATTGGCGATGGACCTCCGCCTATACCCTGCCGCTTCTCTTCGTTCTAGCCTACTTATGCACCGGGCTCTTATTCTCGGTGTGCGCTCGCTACCGCTTGCCCGCCCTGCCCTTTTTACTGGTCTTTGCTGCGGCTGGAATTTGGCGTCTGAAGGAACTGCTGACCGCCCGAGCCGCTTCACGCCTCGGCGTTTTTCTGCTGCTTCTAACAGCGGCCTTCGTCCTAGTACACACCGGGGTAAATTCCAAGCAGGTGGACCATCTGCGCTCTCCTTGGCTCTTGGGCCATACTCAACTGCGCAACAAGCAGTACGACCAAGCCGTACAGACCTTTACGCACGGCCTAGCGCAATTTCCCGACGACTCCGATCTCTACAACAGCTTGGGCGTGGCCTACCAGTACTTGGGCAAGTCTGACGAAGCGGAAGCGGCCTTCCTACGCGCAGTAGAGCTAGTCCCAGATCACGCCAAACCTTGGTTCAATTTGGGCAAACTCTACCTAAGCCAACGGCATTTGGACCAAGCACGGCACGCTTTTGCGCAAAGCCTAAAACACGACCCCCGACCAGCCAATGCCCATCCGGCGTACCACAACTTGGGCTATGTCTTCTTCTTCCAAAGAGACTTTCAACAAGCTCGCCAAGCCTTTGAACGGGCGCTGCACAACAGAGAGACTGCCCAGACCTATTACAGTCTCTCCCACGTCCTTGCCAATCTGAATCTAACAGACGAACAAATCCACGCCCTCGAACAAGCCGTCCGGCTCAAACCCGACTTTGTCCCTGCTCATCGGAACCTAGGCGTACTCTATATGCAACGAGGCTCCTATGAGGCAGCGGAAAGGTCCCTGCTCCAGGCCATCAAATACGACGACCAATCAATCATAGCCCATCGCAATTTAGGCGTCCTCTACGAGAAAATGGGGCGCGCGGAACAGGCCCGCCTAGCTCGTGCTCGGGCGGATCAACTGCAGCGCTCGGGTGCTGGCCATTAACCGTGGGTAGAGGTTTAAACGCGACTAATTTTGGAGGGTTACCGTAGGAGTCTCAAAAGCGGATGGTAAAGCGGGTCGGGTCGGCTGGAGGACTTTCGAGGGAAAAGGCAAAACCGTGTCGGCTCAAAATCTCCTGCACCAACGTCAGGCCGAGGCCGCGCCGATTTTCCTTGGTGCTAAAAAACGGCGTGAACAGGCTCTCGGTCACTTCCGGATCAATCCCCGTGCCCGTATCCTCGACCACGGCAAAGGGCCGGTCTTGGAGCTTGCCTAGACGAATGGTGATCCTGCCGTCCTCGCCAACGGCCTCCACCGCATTTTTTAGGATATTGACAAACGCCTGCTCCATCTGGTTTTCGTCCATGGGAATGCGCTTTAGGTCCGCCTGAATATCCCAGTCCCATTCGATATTGCGGCGTTCGCACTCGGCGCGCATTAGCACGGCGATGTCGCGCAACAGGGCTTCCAAGTCCACGGGCTGCAAGTGCGGTGCCGGCAGTTTGACCACCTCGGCAAAGCTGCGCATGAAGGCGCTGAGATGATCGATGCGGTCGCTGGCCACTTGCAGGGCGTTTTCAAAGTCGTCGCGGTCGGCCTCCCGCAATTGTCCCTTGTAGTTGAGGCACGAGTGCAGCAGGGAATTGACCGCTCCCGTTGAGTTGTTCACCTCGTGTGCCAGCAGGCGGATGACTTTCTCGTAGGCCGCCTTCTCCGACAGGCGCAATTCCTCGGTCAATTCCTCCATGAGGATAAAGCTGCGCGGAAATCCCTGGTCCAAAAACTGCGCCTTGTGGCAGCGCACTCGCTGCCCTTGCACCGGCAACACCTGCGACTCGCCGACGGCCAAGTCGTGCAGAGCGCGGGCAAATGCCGTCCCCAACTCGTCCAATGACTGACCGATCACCGCGCTTTCGGCTAGCACCAACAGGCGGCTGGCGCTGGGATTGACTAGGGCGACTTTGCCATCGAAGTCGAGGGTGATAATGCCCGACGGCGAGGCCGTCAGGATCTTGTCCATGAAGTAGTGCTGTTCCTGCAGCCGCGTGCGCTCCTCGCGCAATTGATCGATCATGCGGTTGTACACGCGCACGAGCTGATCCATTTCCGGCTGGCCCACTTCGACGAACTTGCTGGTGAAATCGCGCTCGCCGATGAGTTCGGCACCCGTGCGGATTAGATCGAGTGGCACCCAAAAGTGCTGGATCAAACGCACGCCGACGGCAAAGGACAGGACGAAGAATGCTTCAATCCCCAACAGCCAAAACTTCTCTTCGCGCAGCAGGTACCCGGCAAGCCCCGCGAAGACGAGGTGGATACCGATCAGGTAGAGGATGAGTTTGGTGCGCAGGCTCAAGGGTCGATTCCGTATTTCTCAAAGCGGCGGTACAGCGCCGCCCGGCTCAAGCCCAAGGCCTGGGCCACCCGGCTGATGTTGCCCTGATAGCGCTCCATGCAGCGGACGATCATCGACCGTTCCAACTCGTCGAGGGTCATGGTGCCCGGCGCTGGCAGGTCGCCCGATCCACTCTGGCCTTCCTCGGGCTGCATCGATAGGGCTGCGGAGAAGTCGTCGGTCCCCAAGACGCTACTGGGACTCATCAACGCAGTCCGTTCGACCAGTTGCTTCAACTGGCGGATGTTGCCCGGCCACGGCAGGGTTTGCAACCAGCTCAGAGCCGCGTCGTCGATCTCCAAGTCGCGGCGGTAGGCTTGGGCCGCGCCCAGCGCAAAGTGGCGCGCTAGCAGCGGAATATCATCTGGCCGTTGGCGCAGGGGCGGCAGATGCAAAACGATGAGGTTGAGGCGATAGAGCAAATCCTCGCGGAAAGCCCCTGACTCGACCAATTCCAGCAGGTTCTGGTTCGTCGCCGAGATCACTCGCACATCCACCGAACGGGTCTTGCTCGATCCCAGTACTTCATAGGTCCGATCCTGCAAAACGCGCAGCAGCTTGACTTGGCAACTCGGAACCAAGTCGCCGATCTCGTCGAGGAATATGGTGCCGCTATCGGCCAGCTCAAAACGGCCAGTGCGATCTTGCCGCGCGTCGGTGAAGGCTCCCTTCACGTGCCCGAACATCTCGCTGTCGAACAGGGTCGAGGAAATGCCGCCGAGGTTCACTTTGACAAAGGACTGATCGCGCCGGCTGCTGTTGCGGAAGAGGGCTTGGGCGATCTCGTCTTTGCCGGTGCCGCTCTCGCCGGTGATCAGCACTGAAGCCTCAGTGGGCGCGACGCGGCTTACTACTTCGAGTACTTTGAGCAGTTGGGGGTCTGTGCCGATGATGTTGGCGAAATCGCCTTGGCGATCTAGTTCCTCACGCGTGATAGTGCGCTCAGTGGCGGGCGTTGCCGCGGCCAAGCCCAGCGCCGTCTTCACGGCCTGTAGGATCTGTTTGTTGGTCCAGGGTTTGGTGACAAAATCCGCGGCACCGGCCTTGATGCCCTGCACGGCTAGCTCAATGGACCCCCAAGCCGTCATCAAAATGACCGGCACACTGGCCCACTGCTGCTTGATCTCCCGCAACAATTCCATGCCCTCTTCGCCGCTGGTCTGGCGCGAGAAGTTCATGTCCTGCAAGACCAGTTCGCACCCGCCGCGCTCCAGCCTTTCGAGAGCTTCCGCCGGAGACGCGGCCGTCGTGGTCTGGTAGCCAGCCTGCTTGAGCAGCAGGGACAGCGACGTGGTCACGGAAATATCGTCATCGACGACTAGGATCATCGCCCAGTCCTCATTCGCGGCCTAGTAGGCGGAGTAGTTGGGTGCGGGTTGAGTTCCCAACTGTACCATCTTCTCCATTTGGACACCGTTGCGCACTAGCCCGAACGCAACCTCGGTGCTAGGTTTTATACGGTCCAGTAGGAAGCTTAGTTGGAGTCGGGAAATTATGGGTTTC
>JAPPEF010000384.1 GCA_028875335.1 Gemmatimonadota bacterium | reverse complement strand
GGCTCGATATAGTCGGTGGCAAAGTCGTAGCGCAGGATCATCGAGTTGTGCCAAGCCGTGAGTATCAGGCGTCCAAGCGGATCGAAGGAGATGTGGGTCGGATGGTTGAGGCCGATCTCGCGCGCTCGGCCGGCTGGTGCGTCGCCGAGTTCGCCGGTGCCGATTAGGGTGCGGACGCTGTCTTTGGCGACGCTCCGGTATCGTGGGTGCCGCTGTCGCGTCTGGGTGGTGCCGCTGATCTTGGTGGTGACGCGGACTCGGTGGTTGTTCCAGTCGAGGATGTAGAGCCGCCCATCGGGGCCGTAGGTCAGGTCTTGCGGCAGGTAGAAGAGGGCTTGCAGCAGCGGAGCTTCTTCCGGGTCTTTGCCGGCGTCGCCGGTGCCGGCAAAGGCTTCGATGCGTTCGTAGGAGTCGCTAGGACCAGTAGGCGTTTCTCCGCAGGCGGACAGAATGAGTAAAAGCACTAGGTAAATCATGGCAAGACGACTCGGCGGATGCGGTGGTTGTACGTGTCAGCGATGTAGAGCCGACCCTGCGGGTCAAAGTCAAGCCCGGCAGGTCGGTTGAGGGCTGCGCTGAGGGCCGGACCGCCATCGCCGGAAAAGCCCTCCTCGCCGCTGCCAGCAACGGTCTCAATGATGCCGGTCGCTAGGTCGAGGGCGCGGATGCGGTGATTAAGTTCGTCGGCAATGTAGAGCCGCCCGTCGGGGCCAAAGGCCAAATCGCGTGGATTGTTGAAATCGGCGCTGAGAGCTGGTCCACCGTCGCCGCCACTATCAGCCGCGCCCGTGCCAGCCACCGTTTCGATCTGGTCGAGGTCAAAATCAACGCGGCGGATGCGGTGGTTGAGGGCGTCGGCGATATAGAGCCGGCCCTGCGGATCAAAAGCCAAGGCCCCGGCTGGTGGCGGGTTGGCTCCGGCTGGCATTTGGAGTTGGGCGTCGCGCGGGCTGCCGCCATCGCCAGCAAACCCGGCCACGCCGGTGCCTACGACGGTGGTGATGATGCCGTCGGGGTCTATTTTGCGCACTCGCTGATTGCGCTGGTCGAGGATGTACAGTCCGCCGTCGGGTCCCAAGACCGTTTGCGGCGGCTGGCTCAGGAGTGCATCACGGGCCGGACCGCCGTCGCCGGCAAACCCTGGCCCCGCGCCGCAGATGACTTGGACAAGTCCAGTCTGTGGATCGTAGAGGCGCAGCTTGTGGTTGTGCCAAGCCGTCAGCAGCAGGGTGCCGTCGGCTAGCGGTAGGATATGGGTCGGGTGGTTGAGGTGGACCTCGGTACCGGGCGCGCCGGGGGGGATTTGGTCGGATTCGTCGTAGGGGCCGTCGCCGACGAAGTCCGTGCCAATGACGGTGACGAGCGTGCCCTCCGGGGTCACGCGGCGCACGCGGTGGTTATTCCAGTCGAGGAGGTAGGTTTGACCCGAGGGGGCGAAGGTGAGATCGACGGGCCAGTAGAGGGTAGAAGTTAGCAGCGGTTGATCGTCGCCGTTGAAACCAGCTTCTCCCGTGCCGGCCCAAGTGCAGATGGTGCCGGGCGCGTCCGTGCAGAGGGATTGCGGGCTGCTGTCCGAGCCGGTGCTGTTGGAACAAGCCGTCAGCAGCAGTGCGAGGATAAGGGCTATGAAGCGGTTAGTGGACATAGTCAGTACGTTGAGCTAAACAGTAAATATATAAAAAAATGGATAATGTAAATTATCTATCGAGCAGGGGCGGTATAACGTGACTTTGCGCTCGGCTGTGCTGGGGATTGTGGTCGTGATGGCCATTGTCATGGGAGCGCCCTATTCGATTTGGATGGTGCGCTCGTCGGAGATTACGTGGTCGTATTTTCCGACGAGTGCCGGCTTTTGCTTTGTGGTGATTCTGCTGGCGAATGCGCTGGTGCGGTGGGCGCGGCCCACGTGGGCGTTGAGACCCGCCGAGTTGGCTATCATTGTGATTATGGGCTTGGCGGCGACCGGGATTCCGACCTTTATCGTCGGCACCTTGCTGGCGATTATTTCATCGCCGTACTACGGAGCCACCCCGGAAAACGATTGGGCAGGCAACATCCATTCCTACCTGCCCGATTGGGTCGTCCCCCGCGCCGACGGCGACGCCATGCGTTGGTTCTACGAGGGACTGCCCAAGGGACAAGCCCTGCCGTTCGAGGCTTGGGTCGGGCCACTGTTTTGGCTGTTGAGCCTGATCCTGACCGTGTACTTTGCCTGCTTCTGCTTGGTGGTGATCTTCCGCCGCCAATGGGTCGAGCACGAGCGGCTGGTTTTTCCACTGATGGAAATGCCGAGGTTGTTGATTGACGACGACGGGCGGGCGATTGTGTATTCCAAAGGGTTTTGGATCGGCGCGGCGATTCCACTGGGGATGATCCTGTTCAACATCATTGGTTCGTTCTACATCGGCTTTCCCAAGATCAACTTCAACCACGCCGTCCACTTACAACTGAGCCGGGAGTTCCCTACCGTCAGCCTGATGCTCTACTTCCCGGTGATCGGCTTTATGTACCTGGTCAGCACTAGCGTCTCGTTTAGCATCGTGTTCTTTTATTTGGTGGCCGTGGTGCAAGAGGGGATTACCAACCGCATCGGTTACGACGTGACGCGGCCCGACGCCTTCGTCTGGGGTATGCAGTCGCTTTCTTGGCAGGCGTGGGGCGGATTTACGGCGATGGTACTGTTGAGTTTGTGGATGGCGCGAGGTCATTTAGTGGCGGTTGTGCGTCAAGCCTTGGGGGGACGGCGGACCCTAGACGACCGCGAGGAAATGGTTTCGTATCGCACGGCGGTTTGCGGATTCATGGCCTCGTTGGTCTATATCCTCGGATGGTTGTGGCGGTCTGGGATGGATCTGCACATTGCCGCGCTCTTTGTCTTCGGCGTGTTGGTCGCCTACTACGGCATTACGCGGTTAGTGGTGCAGGCCGGGGTCTATTTTTTGACGCCGCCAGTGGGAGCTCAAGCTTTTGCACTGGCGATAACCGGCACGAGTATTGGTGGGCACAATTTGGTGGCGCTGGGGGTTTCTTATACTTGGTTCGGGGACGTGCAATCGCTTTTTATGCCAGCGGCGGCGCACGGCGCGCGGCTCGGCGAACTGTACCGGGTTCGCCGGTCGATGGCCTTGGCGCTGGGCATTGCTGCGGTCGTGGGATTCACGACCTGTCTCTATTTCGTCCTCTCGCTGTGCTACAAATACGGCGCGGGCAATTTTGGCTCTTGGTACTTTATCGCTGGCGGCGGTGCCGGTGGCATGGCGTACAACGGGGTGATCCGCCATTTCAACGATCCTTGGCCGACTGACTGGAACAAGCTGTCGTACTTTGGGATCGGGATGGTGGTGTACTCAATTTTGGCCTTCCTCCAGTATCGCTTGCACTGGTGGCCGCTGCACCCGGTGGGCATTGCGGTAGCCCCGCTGTGGATGACCCGACTCATTGCGTTTTCGGTCTTTCTGGCGTGGGTGGCCAAGAGTGCGATTATGCGCTATGGGGGGATTGCGGCGTACCGTCAGGCGCGGCCGTTTTTTATGGGATTGATCGCTGGGTATTTCTTGGGGATTGGGTTGTCGTATTTGGCGGATATTTTCTGGTTTATGGGCGAGGGGCATGCGTACTTTCATGGTTGAGCGCCCCTCGGCACATCGACGAGGAGTTGGCGTCCATTTAGCGGCTGCACTGGCCGATTGTTGCCATGAATGATAGCTGCAAATGTTGCTATTTGCGCTTCAGACAATTCAATGGGAGTCGTCAGCACAAACCATTTGACGCCTTCTGAACAGGGGGGCGTCGTCAACGAGCCATCGTAGCGATAGGAGGCCCTTGCGCTCGGCAATAAGTCGCCCGCGTCAATTGCGACCTGCTCAATCTGTTGCGCGGCACCTGGGGTGCTTGGTAAATGCGCCCAGAGCGGGTTGAATGCGATGTGGCTCTTACCGCGCTCAATGAGTACCCCAACGACCGCCAACGCGCCGTCCTTACTTTGATGAACGAAGTGCATCTCCATAGCAAACGGTTGGCCAGCTACGGTATGTTCGCTCGGTGCGTGGAAATGGAATTGCAGCAGTTCATACCTCGTACTATCCACCTCAATCCAGTTTCCTTTAGGGAACGCCACTTTAATCGTATGACCATTGTTGTGGATATTCAGGGCTGCTGGCTGGTAGTTGAAGGCGATAGCCGGAAGCGCTGCCGACGTGGGATTCACAAGGTCGATCGGCGATTGGTGCGTCCCCACAGCGCAAAGGGCATATTCTGGACTGAGCTGTCCCCAAACGGCGGGTCCGTTCTCGGTGCCGTAGCCCCACTTGATCTGATCGGGATGGGATGACGCATTCCCTGATTCTGCGTAACTATTCATGCAAGAAGCTATGGCAATACAAATCACCCCAATACAAACATTGTATCTGTTCATTTTCCTCTCCTTTTGCTTTGCGGATCGCCCAACTGTACTGAGAGTAATGTAAAATAGAAAGCAAAAGCAACTCCTCCGTCGAGTCGCGATCACGGGTTATGGCTACCTCGCCTCCCGCGCTTGAACCCCTCCCGCCGATACCATATCTTGACAGCCGCTCGTCCCATTCTACAGACAAAGCGAATTTCATGGCCAAACCCAAACTACTCAATGCGTTTTTCTTGCTGTTCGCTGCCGCGATGATCGTGGTCGTCGGTTTCGGCGATCCGGGAGCAGTCAATCGCGCGGTAAATGATTTCTTCGGCTGGGCACCTAACCCGCCCGTCGAAGCGCGGATGGTGGATTCCGCGCAAGCCGCCGAGCTTCGCGCTTTGGTGGCTGGCATTGACGAGGCGGACATTGCCGCTGAGATCGTGCGCTTTGCTGCCTTTGGCTCGCGGGTGCCGGGTTATGCGGGGGAGCGGCAGGCCCGCGATTACGTGCGCCAGCGGTTTGAGGCGCTGGGGCTGGAGGACGTGCAGAGCGAGGCATTTAAGGTGGCCGTGCCCATAGATCGCGGCGGCGAGTTGGTGGTGCAAGGCGGCGAAAGCAAGCGGCTCTACAGCTTGTGGCCCAATGGCGTGCGCACGCCCTCGTTGGGGCCGGACGGCGTGCGCGGCCTTCTGATCTACGGAGGCCAAGGCGAACTCGAAGCATTGGACGGCCAGCCCGTGCAGGGTAGCGTCGTGCTCTTGGACTTTGCCTGCGGCCAAAACTACCTCCACGCCGCATCGCTGGGAGCCAAGGCCATCGTCTTCTTCGACAACGGCGGCGTCAACCGCGAGCAGGCCGCAGACAAGTTCCTCAAGGTGCCGGTTGACATCCCGCGATTTTGGTTAGAGCGACAAGATGCGCTCGATTTGTTGGCGCGTCTGCAAGACGGGCCGGTTGCCGTCCACTTGAATGCGCGGATGGATTGGGAAGGCGTGGAAGCGCACAACGTGTATGGCTACCTGCCCGGATCGCCAGAGATGCTGCCGGCCAAGAGCCGCGAAAAGCCGCAGGCGTGGCAGGACCAAACCATCGTCATCCAAGCCTATTACGACGCTATCTCGGTCGTGCCGGCCCTCGCCCCCGGAGCGGAAAACGCGGCCGGGATCGTCGCTCTGCTCCAGCTAGTGGAACTGCTGAAAGAATATCGCCCGCATTACTCGGTGCTCTTTTTGGCGACTTCGGGGCACTTTGAGGGCCTGTCTGGGATCAACGATTTTCTCTACCGGCACAGCCGCCGCAGCGACTATTTTCGCGAGCGCATGAGCGAGGACGAACGCATCGACTTTGACCTGATGCTATCGCTGGATCTGTCGAGTCACGCCGACCGCACGGCCAGCTTTGGCATGGGCACCTTCTACAACCCCAAGTGGCGCACCGACAACTACGTCAAATACATGTTGACGCCCTATTCCAAGCGACTGAGCCTCGCGGTCGAAGAGACCTTTGGCGATACCACGCGCCACTACGAGGGCATTGCTCCACCCAAGCGCACGTGGAAAAACTTCATGTCCATCCCACTCGCCTTTGCCAGCGAGGCTGCGGCCTTCGTCGGTCAGAAGGCCCTCGCCCTCGCCACGGCCAACGATGCGCGCGAGCGGATCGACACGCCGCTCGACCTGCCGGAGGCGGTGGATGCGCAAAATCTCACTCGGCAGATCCAAACACTTGCGGCCATGTTGGCGTGGGCTGGCCGCGACGCCGAACTGCTCAAGCCGACCAAGTTGGAGCTGGAAGACTACGGTCACAGCTTGGCGGGCGCGATCTATTGGTTCGACCGCAACGTCAATTTTGCCGTGCCCAAGAAGCCGGTGCCGCAAGCGCTGGTGACCTATCAGCAACTCGGCCCAAACTCGGTCGGTGGGGTTCGCACCTTGATCGCGCAAGAGGCCGACGGCGCGGGCCGCTTCCGTTTTGACATCATGCGCAACCGGCTGGACAATGCCATCCGTGCGTACGAACTCGATCCTTACGGCGAGATCATTTCGGCACCGGACATGGGCCAAGAGGGCGACGAGACGTACCCGACTGAGCATCCGTGGGGTTGGTGGGAAAACGAGATGTTGCAAGTGCTCTTCAAGTGCCGGGCGCTGAGTTTGTTTGAGACGGTTGACTCGCGCTACCTGTCGGTTTTGGATCACGTCACCGTACTCGACGAGCGCGACGGCGTGCCGCAGTCGTGGGGAGCCGACTTTGTCGAAAGGCAGAGCAATGAGGAAGGCAAGGTAACGCTCGCCTCGGTGGTGTACGCCCAGCCCGGCACCCGGGTCAAAGCCCTGATGAGTACGAGCCTTTTCGGCGTGCGCTATCTGCTGAGTGGTGCGCCCGCCGAATGGGTGGCCGAGCCGGTGCGCCCGGCCGATGTGGATGAGGCGACGATGAAGCAGGCGCTCGGGCGCGGCTATCTCGTGGATCAAGGCGTGGTGCTACGCCCTGGGTATGCGGCCGCGCGCGACATGTGGATCCTCGACGATGTGCGGATCAAGCAGTTGGCGCGCTACGGGGTGCGCAACGACAAGTTCATGCGCCTGCACGAAGAGGCGCGCTTGGCCTTGTTGGAGGCCGAAGAGCACTTGCAGGCGCGGCGCTACAGCGAGTTCAAGCGGGCTACGCGCAAGGCATGGGGCCTCGAAGGGCGGGGCTATCCAGACATCAAATCGACTGCGGACGACACGGTCTATGGGGTGATCTTCTACTTTGCGCTGCTGCTGCCGTTTTCGTTTTGCTGCGAGCGGCTGTTCTTCGGCTTTGCCGACATTCGCCGTCAGGTGGCGGGCGCGGCATTTTTCTTTTTGGCAATCTTCCTCATCATGCGCTTTATCCACCCGGCCTTCAAGCTGAGTTCGTCGCCGTACATCATCTTTTTGGCCTTCGTCATCTTCGCTATCGGCGGCACGGCCCTGATGATGATCTTAGGCCGCTTTACCCGGGCCGTCGGCCAGCGCAAGCGGGCCGCTGCTGGCGTCCACGAAGCGGACATCGGGCGCCTCAGCGCCACGGCCGCGGCCGCGTCGCTGGGGATTTCCAACCTCCGCAAGCGCAAGTTGCGCACCGCGCTGACGGTCATCACGCTGACGCTTTTGACTTTTACGGCCCAGGCCTTCACCTCAGTGCAGAGCTATCTCAAGTTCTATCAGATCCCCCGCCCGAATGAACCCAGCTACGAGGGTGCCCTGCTGCGTGACCGAGGCTGGAAGGGCTTGCAGCTATCGGTGCTCGACTATGCGAAGAGCGCGTTTGGCGACCAAGCGCAGGTGCTGCCGAGATCGTGGATTACTTCCAAGGTCATTGGCGAGCGGGCCTATATCGACATTGAACACAAGTCGGCGCAGAAGAAGAGCTTTGCCTCGGCACTCCTCGGGGTGACTCCAGGCGAGGGTGCGCTAATGGGGCTGGAAGAGTTGTTGGTGGGGCCGGAGAGCCGTTGGTTTGCGGATGGCGAGCGCGATGTGTGCGTCCTACCGGCGGCTATGGGGGAGATCTTGGGCATTGGCCCGGAGGATGTGGGCACGGCCCAGATATGGCTGATGGGACGCTCCTATCGGGTCATTGGCTTAATTGACGGCGAGGTCATCGACGGTCTGCGCGACTTGGACAACGAGAGTCCGATGCCAGTGGATACGGTTGCCGAGGCCAAGAAGATGGAGCAAATGGCTGACTTGGACCCGCGCCTGATGGACACGGCCGCGATTGAGACCTTTACCCATCTGATGGCCAATAACGTGGCGTTTTTGCCCTACCAGCAGGTCGTCGATTTGGGCGGTACGCTGCGCTCGATTGCCATTGCTGGCTTTGCCGATCGGGAGACTTTGCTCGCCGAGGTGGAGGAATTCGTGTCGCGGGTGGCCGTGCCGCTCTTTGTCGGGGCTGGCGACCGCGTGCGGGTGTACACGTCTATGGGATCGGCGTCCTTGGCCGGGATTG
>JAPPEF010000081.1 GCA_028875335.1 Gemmatimonadota bacterium | reverse complement strand
ACTGCGGCCCGTCGCCTTCAGTGCCCCAGAATCCCTCGATGACGGTATAGGCCGCTGGGTTGTAGGAGAACAGGTCCACGTACCCGTGCTCGGGGTTGTTTTGGTAGTGCTGGCGCTTGGAGGTGCCGTCGCCGTACGCTCCCGAGGCTAGGGTGCCGACGTA
Source organism: Gemmatimonadota bacterium (assembly GCA_028875335.1). Next base: position 8,205 of record JAPPEF010000081.1, on the reverse strand, counting down.
ATTTTTGATACCTAAGGTGGTACCGTAGATGGTGGTCTTCATGGCGGCGATGGAAATTACTTTATCGGCATCTAGGATCGGTTCGGGCATGAAGTAGCCTTCCTTGCGGAAGCTGCCGGTGCCCTCTACGTGGAAGCCGAACTGGGCACCTGGATACCGCAAGCGCGTCACTCCCAAGCGCTGAATGGCTCCACCCGGAACCGGCTCACGACGGAAGGGGGCGTAGTTGAGGTCAGAGGTGTCCACCACGGTGGAGACCCCTAGGGCGGCGAACTCCTCTAGCATCTCGATGTACGAGAGATCGCCGAATTCGGGATAGGTCGCGGACCAGCCGTCTTCTTCTGCATTGGTGGGAAAGCCAGGCTCGCCTTTGCGGGGAGATTCGGCCCCGCCCTCGGCAATGGTGATGCGCCGTGGCTCCACCTGCTCGATGAGGTAGTTAATCACGCTCTTAACCACCCGCAAATCCGTGATCTGGCCCGGGTGTTCAATGCCATTGTGGTAGTATGCCGAGGAAGGATTTCCTCTGTTCGTCACGATGTTGACTTTGACGACGACCCAGTCGCTTGACTCGACGACGGCGCGGATGGAGCGCTCCGATTGGTCTAGGTCAAGGGCGCGGCGGACGATGGCATCCACTTGCGTGAAGCTCAAGGAGGCGTTTAAGGCTGCCGGTGCGGCCAGTTCCGAGTCGCTCGAAGTGGCAATCGCTACGGTCGGATTGCCCTCGCCCAAGGTGAGGGTGCCGGGACGCAGGAGGGGCAAGCCTTCTACCTGCAAGGGCTCTTGGGCTTGCTGCACCGACCTTGCCGTCCCGACGAAAAAGGTCTGCGCTTGGTGGGCGTAGATGTCCCAGCCGATCAGAGCGCCGATCAACAGGAGGAGGGCTAAATTTGCAAATTTGCGTTTTGTTATTTGGGGCATGATCGACTCTCCCGCGTTTGAGGTCGGTACTGCGCGCAAGCGGCGGATGTCCGCGCGGTCATGATGTTTATATAGTTACGGTATTTGGCGCAGTATTGAAAGTGATCCTTGGCCGGTCTTGATTTTTCCCCAGCTCAACTTCTCGACTGCGGTAGCGTCCGAACTGCGCACGTAGATTTCCACCTCGTAGAAGATGGTAGGGCCCAACGTCCATAGTTCGAGGTTGTCGGCCATAGTGTCGGGAGGAAAATAAATCTCTATCCACTGGTCCACTGCCCGTGCATTTTCTTCGATCAGAGCGGTTTGCACCCCTTCGGGTTCGCGCAGGGTGCCGGTCTCGTCTAAGCGTCCGCCTAGATAGGCGCGGACTTGGTAGTTGTTGCCGATGGCACCGACGTAGATCCGCAATTTCTCCAGTTGCAGCGGTTCCTCCCAGGCAAACACCAAAATCCCTTTGGTCTTCCAGGTGAAGGGCAGGGCATCGGCATCTTGGGGAACCTTGCCGTCTCCCAATACGTCGGGGTCGCCCTCGTGGGAATTCCAGATCGTAGCCCGGGTCACGGCATCGGGTGTGATGTTGCGGCTGGAGGCACCTAAGAAAAAGAAGAGCGCAACAATTGCTGAAATAACCATTCTCATTGTGGACAGCCTATTCCAAGGCGTGGGGTTGTGAGCAGGTAACTCTAAATATATCTTGGGCGCAAAAGGAGGAGGATTATGGAAGCAAACAAAACCATTTCGCCAGAGGTGGGAACGCAGTTGCTCTTTGAGAATGATCGGGTGCGGGTTTGGGATCTGCGGTTGGCACCAGGCGAGAGCACGGGCCTGCATCGGCACGAGCACGACTACCTATACGTAGTTATTGGCGACGGCCGGTTGCAGGCGGCTGATGCAGAAGGAAACCGCAGGGAGGCTAGTGATATGAAGGATGGGGATGTGCGGTTCAGCGAGGTCGAAGGGGAGGCGATACACGAGGCGTTTAACGTCGGCGAAGGGTCGTGGCGGAATATTATCGTCGAATTGAAAGACTGAAACCGACTAAATCCAAGGAGCGAATATGATCCTAAGAAGACTGTTGTTCGGCCCGCCGCCCTCGGGCGGCATTGGCTATTCACTGGGGCTATTGCTGTTAAGAGTGTCCGTCGGCGGCATGATGTTGTTCGCCCACGGCTGGGGTAAATTGACCAGTTTTGCGGAGCGTTCCTCCTCGTTTCCCGATCCCTTGGGCGTCGGATCGCCGCTGAGCATGGCCTTGGCTACCGGTGCCGAAGCGTTTTGCGCCCTAGCGGTGATTTTGGGATTCGCCACCCGCTGGGCTGCCGTGCCGCTCATGGTCACCATGGCAGTGGCCGCGCTTATCATACACGGGGACGATCCGTGGGCGAAAAAGGAATTAGCTGTATTGTATTTTTTCCCCTTTGCCACGTTGTTTCTAACGGGCGGGGGACGCTATTCTCTCGACGCCTTCTTCCGGCGCGGCGCACACTAAGTCCTACAGAATGTCGGGCGACTGCGGATCGATGCAGGCCCCGCTGGGCCGCGTCCCCTGTGGCCGCTGCGGCATCTGGTCGTAGGACTGGTACGCGATGTCTAGGTAAGGCGTCTCGACGCGGCGATGCCCTTCGTGGCGCGAATTCATCGCTGCGTCAATAACCCCGGTCGTCAGCAAGGTGCGCTCGGGCGGGTACGGGGCTTGACCCGTTTTGAAAAACTGCTGGATGTTGCGACACAGATAGCCGAAATGGGCAAACGGCCCCTCGTTCTGCAAGTAGAACTCCGTGGCCTGCACCTGCCCTCCTGTCCGAGCGGCATAGGCGAAGTCGCTGACATAGCCGCTGAGCATCAACGTCGCCGTGCGCAAGCCGTCGCCGTGCTCCATGAGGAAAACGGCCGGCTCTTTGGCATGTTCCTCCATCGACCCATCCGGTTTTTGGGCGATGGCAGCGCAAGCGGCCTCGGCCAGTTCCCCAGACCACAGCCCCTCGTCGCGGGCGCGCCACACGTCGTCCCCTTCGAGGCACTGCACCCACGCCACCCCCTGTTCGCCGCTGCTGCGTCGCTCGACCATGCACTGCAAAGTCTCTAAGGCGTGGTATCCATAAGCCTCGATGCCGCCGTAGCCGATGGACAGGGCTTCTTCAATGGACGCCTCCTTGGGATGCTCCAGCCAAGGCGAGCGCCAAGACAGGGGTAGCGACGATCCGGCCATCAGCGGGATGTCCAGTTCTTCAGCCCGATCCCACATCCACTGAGCGTCCCTAAAGTCATACGCAAAATGCTTATCTGAAAACACGGGCACCGAGCGGCCGCTCTCGGCAAAGACGCCGGCGATTTGCTCGAAGAAATAGCGGCGCGGGTACATGTGGCGGCTCCGCTCGTTCCAGGGGTAGTCGCCGTGCTCACCGATGAGTAGCACCGCATCTACATTGAGTCGGTCGGCACCAGCGTGCAGGGCGCGGCGGATGCTGGGATAGATGGGTACCCCGTACTCTTGGGCCAAGCCTACGCCAATATCGTTTTCCAGTACATGGTCGATGTACAGGGATACTAGGTCTACTTCCGGGGGCATCAGGCCCTCGTCTGTGGACATGCCCTTCATAAACTTGGTGGCAATGACGTCGGCATGGGATTTGGGATGGTAGATGGTGGCGATGGCGGCTACTCTCATGGCAAAGCTCCTATAATGAAAACGGACTTGCTGCTGTATGTTGAAGACAGTGGATGGTGGTATTGTAATGTTTTGAGTCGAGTACTGCCATGCCGAACCGAAAAGCGCTCAGGCCGCCCAGCATCCCTCAGTATAAGGCTCGCGGAGAAAGAGTTTTTTGCGTTGGGGACTGGCGCGTGCAATCCACTCGGGCGGGATCTCCTGCGTATAGCGATGCGGCGGCCCGGCTTCTTTGAAGATGTCGATGTTGAAGATGCGATAGGGTTGGGGAGAGTCCGCGGGTTTGGCCTCGACAGCGTGGAAAATCCGAGCGTTGATATAGACCATGCTGCCCGGAGGCACTGCGAGCCGAACCTCTTTTAGCTCGCGCCCAGCTTCTGCGTCGTATGCCCCGGCCAGCATGCGTTCAGGCGTGGCCTCTGCGGTCGGAGCGACGAGGTGGCTGCCGGGAATGACCTTGAGGTTGCGGTCGCCGAGTGTGAAGCCATTGGGATAGTAGAGAAGTTGAATGTAGTACTTGTCGCGCTCGGCGAGGTTGACGGGGTTTTCGTGCTTCCAGTGGTGGTGGTCTTGGTGAAAGGGAATGGGGCCTATGCCGCGTGGGGCGAGGTTGAGGGCGGAGTGGCAGAAGTGGTAGTTGGGGCCGATGGTGGCTTGCAGCAGCGCGATGACAAAAGGATCGTCGATGAGGTGGTCGCCGCACGGGCCGCGGTCGTTCCAAGGGCGGACGAAATAGGACTGGGGCGCGGCGGATTTCTCGTCCAAGGCGTCGAGGTAGCCGCGCACCGAGTCGAGACCGAGGATTTCGTTGGTTAGGCTGCGCCGTGCCTCGTCTTTGAGTACGTCTGGGTAGAAGATGTAGCCGTCTTGGTGGAAGGAGTCCAAATCGGCTGCAGAGGGTGCTTGGCGGCGAAATAGTGAGTTCATGGCGATTCCTTTGAGGGTGTCGTCGGCTTTTGCTCTTGCCCAAAAGAGGGCGGAGTGAAGCCAGCCCGCCAGCCCAGCCGGTTTAGACGCAAGTAATAAGAGGCTGTTAGTACTCCCCACACCGCATACGCGAGCGAAGTTGATAAGGCGGCACCCCGCAGCCCGAGCTTGGGGATCAACCATAGATTCAGGGCCACGTTGGTCGCCAGAGCAATGCTTGGTGCCCAAAGGGTCATGGAGGGGTAGCCTTCGCCCATTAGCTTGGCGTTGAACACGGCCCCGAAGCCCAAGAACAACATGCCGGGCAGCAGCCAAATAAGAGGATCGTAGGCATCTGGATACAAGGGAAAGAAAACACTCAGCAGTAAGCGTCCGCCGAAGATCAAGACAACTGCCGAGAGCAGGGAGAAGACAAAGATACCTTGGCCCACGCCCAAAGAAAGCCGCGTGTCGTCTTGCCCGCGCACTATTTTGGCGAGCAGGATGACCGAGGCAATGTTGGCAACGCGCTGCACCATGTCCGTAAAGTTCGTCGCTACCCCATACACGCCGACCGCCTTCTCGCCCAAAAAGCGCTCTATTAAAAAGAGGTCGCTCTTGAGCAGCAAAAACATGAGTATCAAGCAGACCTCGCCACGCGAACCAATGCGAAGCATTTGCCCGAGTACGCGTCGCCCTCCCCACCGAAAGCGAAATCTCCGGTACAGGAATAGGGCAAAAATCGCCAAGCCCGTTATTCCTACTGCTCCTACCCACACCCCCATCACCCGTTCCAACTCGAGATACCCTAGCTGGGAAAGGACTAGATTGCCGCCGAGATAAATGGCGATGAAGACTACGGGCAGCAGTGCGTAGGGCTTGAGCCGATCTTCACCTAAGAAGACGGACAAACCCGCTCTTTGCAGCACGGTGAACGCAATCACGCAAACGCCCAAGACCCATTGGACCAAGGTAATATGGGGCACGAAGACCTTTGCGAGTGCCAAGCTAAAAGGGGCCGTCAGCAACAGGAGGGCACCCAAGACGAGGCAGTACAACAAGGTGTGGTTGATCGCGGCCTCCCGCTCTCGCTCGCGTCCCACGACGTAAATATTCCCCTTACTGAGCCACTCTCCTAAGAACAGGACACCTAGCATGACAAGCGCGGCCCATAGCCTTAGGGTGCCATAGTGCTCCGGTCCTAGCTGATCGGCCAGCAGGACCGAGTTCACAAAGCCCAAAGAAAAGACCAGAAAGGAGCAGGTTGCGTTGAGCGAGAAGCCGCGGAAAAAGTTCATTGAAATGGATGGAGAGCACTAAAGCGGCGACGGAGATGGCCAGTGCTTACCAAATGAGTACCCGGGGCATGACGGAGAATCCGTCTTGGTAGAAGGATTCTAAGTCGGTCAGAGAGAGGCATCGAGACGGAAGCGGAAATTCATGCGCACACTCCTTCCGTTATCAAGGCAAGCTCAGCGCCACCAACTCGGCTGGCTGGTCGGCCCCGCCGGTGGGGATGGCGATGTATTGCTTGCCGCCGGCCATATAGGTGATGGGCTGGCCCGAGGCGTTGCGCGGCAGCTCGACTTTGCCCATCAGCGCGCCGTCGTCCGGGTCGAAGGCCCAAAGATAGGGCGCATTGGGATTGATTTTGACCTCGACGGCGTTGCCTCGGGGCGAGTTGTTGACCACGTCCCACTGCGCCTGCGTCGCGGCGAAGAGCAAGCTCTCGGTGATGATGGGGAAGTTGCGCTGTGCCCAGCCCAAGGGCGGCAAGTCGAGATGGGCAAGGCTAGGATGATCGCGCGGGCCCTCGCCCACGGGGACCTGCCAGCGGTGTTCGCCGGTGTTGAGGTCAATGGCCGTGATCCGACCGTAGGGCGGCTTGAGCAAGGGCAGGCCGCGCGGGCCGTCGGGACCAAATTCTACCCCGCCGGTATAGTGGAAAGGGGCGTTGGGCTCGGTGGCTTTGGTCAGGGTCAGCACGGCTGGGAACGTATAAGAGGGAATGTAGATTATGCCTTTGTGGGGATCGACGGCAGCACCGGCCCAGCTAGCTCCGCCGATAATGCCGGGAACGAGGATCGTCCCCTTCTTATCCATGCTCTCCATCGTCTGCGCTATGTAGAGCGGGCCGTAGCTGTAGTCGTCGGCGATGGTCTTGGCCATCTGGTGCAGAGTCGGCGTAAAGTCGATCAGGTCGTCCTCTGTCAGGCCTTGGCGCTCGAAGGCGGCTGGTTTGCTGGGAATGGGTTGGGTGGGCGAGGACTTTTCGCCGGGGATGTCGGATTGCGGTACGGGTTTTTCCTCGATGGGCCAGATTGGCTCGCCTGTTTGGCGGTCGAAGACGAAGCAGAAGCCTTGTTTGGTGACTTGGGCCACGGCTTTGATTTCCCGGCCTCCGACGTTGATATCGACGAGGTTGGGCGCGGCCGGCAGATCGTAGTCCCACATCCCGTGGTGGGCGGTCTGGAAGTGCCAGACGCGCTCGCCCGTAGCGGCGTCGAGGCAGACGAGGCTCTCGGCGAAGAGGTTGTCTCCGGGACGGTGCCCGCCATAGTAATCGTTAGTCGGGGTGCTCACCGGCAAATAGACGTAGCCCAATTCGGGGTCGGCGCTCATTAGGGTCCAGACGTTAGTGTTGCCGGTGTTTTTCCACGAGCCGTCTTCCCAGGTCTCGTTGCCGAAGGCACCTTCCTGTGGGATGGTTTCAAATACCCACTTTTGGGCACCGGTGCGCACATCGAAGCCGCGCACATCGCCTGGGGGCATGGTCTCGTCGGGCGGGCGACCAACGGCAAAAGCGTCGAGGACCACCGCGCCGACGATGGCGATGTCGCCGCAGATGACCGGCGGCGAAGTGACCGCGTAGAGTTCGCGTTCGATTGGTCGGCGCAAGCCCTTGGTCAAATCGACGCGGCCGTTGTCGCCAAAGCTCTGGATGGGTTGGCCAGTATCGGCATTGAGGGCGATGAGATAGGCGTCGCCGGTGCCAAAGATGATGCGCCGGTCGTCGCCGTCCTCCCAATAGGAGACGCCGCGGTGGACTAGGCCGACGTTGGCTGGCGTGCCCGACCTCCAGGTGCCTGGGTCGTAAGTCCAGATTGTTTTACCACTCGTAGCGTCGAGTGCGACAACTAGGTTGAGCGAGGTGCTGACGTAGAGTCTGTCGCCGACTTGGAGCGGCGTGCCCTCGGAGACCATGGTCCAGATTTCTGGATGGGCGTCGAGAATGGGCTGGTCGGCCGAGGCCCAGGTCCAGGCGATTTCTAGCTGGGCGAAATTGGTGGCGTCGATTTGGTCGAAGGGGGCGTATTTGGTGCTGGCCGCGGTCGCGCCGTACGAGCGCCACTCACCGGTGGAATCGGCCAGCAACGGTGAAGCGAACAGGGCAAGGGCAAGGAGCAGAGTCATGGCGTATCTCCTCGTGGATGCGATATAGCGATAGTATAGGACTTCATAGGCGAGGGCCGCCAGGGATTTGTCACACCTAAAGGCGCGGTGAAGCAGATCACTTCTTAGGCGTAGAGCCGATCAAGACCAGACGTAGATCTCGTCGTCGTCCGGGGACATGGCAAAGAAGATGGCCAGCACCGCACGGGGCTGATCGCCGACGACAGCGGGCACCTCGTGGATGTTTTCGGTAAAGAAAAAGTAGAGGTCGCCGGGTTCGAGCTGGACCTGGACGCGCTCGATGCCCTCGCGGG
>JAPPEF010000106.1 GCA_028875335.1 Gemmatimonadota bacterium | reverse complement strand
TCGGCGCTTGGGGGCCAGAGTGGGACTTGTCGCTGGTGGAGCGCGGCCTGATCGCTGGGCGGGCGCTGTGGTTTTACGCGGCAAAACTCCTCGTGCCGCTCAACCTTGCGTTTATCTATCCCCGCTGGGAAATCGATGCGACCGCGGTCTGGCAATATCTCTATCCGGCCGGAGCCTTGGGCGTTGGGGCGTTGCTATGGGCCTTTCGGGCGCGCTTGGGGCGGGGGCCGTTGACCGGGGTGTTGTTTTTTGCCGGCACCCTAACGCCGGCACTGGGATTTTTCAACTTCTACCCCATGCTCTACTCCTTTGTCGCCGACCATTTCCAATACTTGGCCAGTCTGGGGCTTTTAGCGCTGGCCGCCGCCGGTGGGCACTGCACGTGGACGCGGCTGGGCCAGCCGACGGCCGGACCAGTCGCACTGGCGTTGGTCTTGGCCGTCTGCGGTCTGCTCACTTGGCGGCAAGGGCAAGTCTATGCCGATCTGGAGACCTTGTGGCGCGATACCCTGCAAAAAAACGCCAGTGCCTGGATCGCCCACAACAATCTGGCCAATATCCTCAAAGAGCGAGGTCAGCTCGACCAAGCCATCGGCCATTACCGGCAAGCCCTATTGCTAGAACCAAGCAGCGCCCAAATTCACCTCAACCTCGCCGACGCGCACCGAGTTAGGGGCGAGTCGGCCGCTGCACTGCGCCACTACCGCCGCGCCTTAAAAGCCGAGCCAGATCGCGTCGAAATCCACCTCAAACTGGGCAACGCCCTCCTCGGCCAAAACGAGGTCGCAGAGGCCATCGAACACTACCGAGAGGCGCTCCGACTGGTCCCCGACCTCGCCTTGGCCCACAGCAATCTGGGCGCTGCCTTGGCGATCCAACGACGGGACGCGGAAGCCATTGACCACTACCGACGTGCACTACAACTCAAACCAGACTTTGCCGAGGCACACAACAATTTGGGACGGCTTTTAGCCCTCCGGGGTCAATTCGCAGAGGCCATTGACCACTACCAACGCGCACTACAACTCAAACCCAACTACCGCCAAGCCCGCACCAATCTCGCCGAAGCCCTGCAAGCAGTGGGGGCCGACCCTAGATCAAAACCTTAAGCATTTCGCCATCGGGCTGGAGCTAATCGCTTGCAATCAAAGGTACCGCCGGACTATCAGGACTATCTAGCGCGGCGCAGTGCCCCCACGGTCCACCATAATCTCCGGGCAGCCATCACTTGGAGAGGCCTCCTAGTGGGGTCCTTGCTGTGTGCGCTCATCGCCGTGGGCGCTCCCTACGCCCGACAGATAGTCAAAGGGACAGCCCTCGCCCTGACATCCGCCACTCCAGTGGCCTTTTTCCTATTCTTCGTCTTGCTGTTGACCCTGCACCTGCTCTTGGGCCGTTGCCGCCGCGAGTGGGCTTTTACCCGCGGCGAACTGATCACCATTTTCACGATGATGACCGTGGCCGCGGCCATACCCACCAAAGGCGTGGTCAGTATGCTGCTGCCCATCATCACGGGCTTCTTGTACTACGCCTCGCCCGAAAACCAATGGGCCACGCAGGTCCACCCCTTGTTGCCTCGGTGGATCTTGGTCGATGATGTCCAAGCCGTCACCGACTTCTACGAAGGCGGTGCAACCATCCCGTGGGCACACTGGCTACCACCGCTGGCGGCGTGGTTTGCCTTCTACATGGCTTTGTACCTGACGCTCCTCTGCATCAGCGCGATTTTGCGCCGCCAGTGGGTCGATTACGAGCGCTTGGCCTATCCCCTCGCCCAAGTGCCGCTGGCCATGATTGACGAGGGGACCGAAGACCGCCTACTCAAACCATTTTTCAGGAACTGGGTCATGTGGATAGGTTTTTCTATCCCCTTCTTGCTCAGCAGTCTCGGGGCTTTGCATCACTACTTTCCTCAAGTGGCCGTTCCAGGACTCTCTACGGCGGTGCAGCCTATCGAGGGCGGCCGCAGCCTCCAGTTAAACATCAATTTTCTCATGCTAGGCTTGGCTTATTTCATCAATCTCAGCATCGGCCTCAGCCTGTGGTTGTTCTATCTAATCGCCTATTTCCAAGACGCGGCCTTCGGCGTTATGGGCATTCACAGCCAAGCCGATCTGGGCCACTGGAGCGTTCCGATCAGGGGGCACTTTATGATCGGAGCCATTGTGGTCTTGCTAGGTGCGGTTTTGTGGAACGCCCGGCACCATCTCAAAGCCGTTCTGCAGCGCGCTTGGGATGGGAGCGACGCAGTGGATGACCAAGGCGAGATTATGTCCTTCCGGGCCGCGGTAGTCGGCACCGCAGTCGGCGTGGCGAGCTTGTGGTTCTGGCTGTGGCAAACCGGCCTCCCCGCTTGGATCGCCCTACTCGTCTTGGCAGTCGGTCTGACCATTTTTGTCGTCTTAGCCCGCATCATCGCCGAGACCGGCCTGCCGATTGTCAAACCGGCCATGATCCCGGCAGGTTTTACCCTGTCTGGCGTGGGTTCTTCGGCGCTGGGACCCCACGGGACGGTCGCTTTGGGCTACACCATGGTGTGGTGTGGCGATTTGCTGGTCTTTATGATGGCTCCTTTAGCCAATAGCCTGCGCTTAGTCAGCGAGTTAAAAAGCGGGCAGCGCCGCCTCTTTTGGGCTTTGGCCGCGGCCATGCTCATCACTTGGATGCTGTCCATGTGGTACACCCTGCACCTGGCCTACCGCCACGGTGCCATCAATCTGTACCTTTCGACGCACTACGCCACCGAGCCTTCGCGCTTGGCGGCCCGGCACCTGCTCGATCCCACCGAGCCGAGCCTAGCGGGCTGGCTGTGGACTGGCGGTGGAGGCGCGATTATGGCGGGCTTGCTGGCAGCCCGGCGCTACCTGCTGTGGTGGCCCCTGCACCCCCTCGGCTTTGTCGTCGGCTTCGGCCGCGTGATGGAGCGCATCTGGTTTGCGGTATTCTTGGCTTGGCTGAGCAAAAAGTGCCTGCTGCGTTTTGGTGGGGCCGCCGCGTACCGCAGAATGCAGCCCTTTTTTCTCGGCATGGCCCTAGGCCACATCAGCAGCGGCGGCGTCTGGTTGCTCATCGACAGCCTGACCGGTACCGTGGGCAATCGTATCTCCCTCTATTGAGCGCCGATCGGATTCTCTATCTTAATGCCGCTATGCCGACCAGCGAGCAAAAGACGTACTCGACCTTCTGCGTCCTCTGGGGCTTGGCAACGCTTTTTCACCTTGTTGCCAAAGACCCGTGGCCGGCTCCGTTGCTCAGTACCCTACTCGCTGCCGCCGCACTCTTTCTGCTCCACCGACCGTCCGAACCACACCGCCTCGTATTGCTGGCAGTCCTACAGATGTGCGAAAGCTGGACGACGGCTCCTTTTATCTCCAATCACTGGCTCTTCACCGGGCTGGTGAATCTGACGCTCCTCCAAGCCTACGCCCGGCAGGCGTGGGCCGGGCGCACGTTCGCCGTGGAGCCAGGGGCCTTGTACCGGAGCTTTGTCCCCATCGTCCGGCTCGAACTGATCATCCTCTACTTCTTCGCCGTCTTTCACAAACTCAACGCCGACTTCCTCAATCCCCAGACAAGCTGTGCGGTCCACTTCTACGCGGCCCAACTCCAGTCGCTTCCCTTCGCCTTGGCAGGAGCGGTCCCCATCTACCTCACCCTAGCCGTCGAAGCGGCCATTCCGCTCCTGCTGTGCTGGGCTCCTACTCGCTATGCCGGTATCTTACTCGGTCTCCTCTTCCACGGGGCGGTCGGCTTTAATCCCATAAGCGAATTTTACAATTTCTCCTCCATGATTTTTGCCTTGCTGTTTTTGTTTGCTTCCCCGCGCCTCGACACGGGCTGGCCAAGCCGACGTCTTTTTGAGTCGGCGCGGTGGGGCGACATGCCTTTTTCCGGTAAGAGTTTCCTCGCTGTCGGCGCGGTAGTTGTGGGGTTGGGACTTTTGGTCGCACTGAACAATCTAATTGCCGCACCGGCCGAGTTGGTGCTTCCCTTGTGGGGGCTGTACAGCGCCGGCCTGATTCTCCTTTTCGTCATCCTGCCCAAAGCGCCTCCGATGCGGCCCGCATTCTCGTGCCGGCCTTGGCCTGTGCTGCTAGTGCCTCTGCTAACCGGCCTCAACGGGTGTAGTCCCTACTTGGGGCTCAAGACCGAGACGGCGTTTGCCATGTATTCCAACCTGCGCACCGAAGGGGGGCAGAGCAATCACTTGCTGGTACCGGCTGGGGTACAAGTGTTTGGTTTCCAGCAGGATCTGGTAGAAATAAAGGACTCTTCGTCCGGCTTCTTGGCCAGTCTGGCGCGGCGCAAACTAATGTTGCCCTTCTTTGAGGTGCGCGCCTTGCTTCAGCAACATCCCAATACCTCGCTTACCTATGAGCGGCACTCCGGCTCCAGTGCCTCCCCAGACGCGCAGCTACGGCAGCCAATCCCGTGGCCGCTGCGCAAATTGCTCTACTTCCGCCCAGTGGCTCCCAGCGGCCAGCAGCCCTGTTTCCACTAGGACCAACGCATGGACCAAGACTACGACCTCATTGTCGTGGGCACCGGCTTTGCCTCTTCGTTCTTTCTCTCGGTCTATCTGGCCCGGTGCCGGGCCGACGCCCGAATCTTGGTCTTAGAGCGAGGCCGTCGCGACACCCATGCTTGGCAACTGCGCCACCGCCGACCGGCCAGCACACCACCCCAAACCACCTTTGTCAACCGCCATCGCCGCAAACAGTGGTTCTACACGCCAGCCTTGGGCGGAGGCTCCAACTGCTGGTGGGCGGTGACGCCGCGCATGATGCCCAGTGACTTTGCCTTGCAATCCACCTATGGGATAGGCACTGACTGGCCCCTCAGCTACGACGAGTTGGAGGAATTCTACTGCCAAGCCGAAGCGCTTATGGCCGTCTCCGGGCCGGCCGATGGGTCCCCCCAACCCCGCAGTCGGCCCTATCCCCAGCCACCTCACCGCTTTTCCCGACCCGATCAGCTACTTAAAAAAGCCTATCCAGAGCTCTTTTTTCACCAGCCCACGGCCCGGGCTCGTTTGGCCACGGCCCAGCGGCCCGCCTGTTGCGCCAGCGGGGTGTGCCACTTGTGTCCCATAGACGCCAAGTTCACGGTCCTCAACGAAATGGGCCATCTCTACGCCGACCCTCGCGTTACGTTGGTGCTGGAGGCCGCGGTCCAGAGCGTAGAAACCACCGGTCGCACGGCTCGAGGCGTCCGCTACATAAAAGACGGTGCCGAAGTCCAAGCGCAGGGCCAGTTGGTGGTCTTGGGGGCCAATGCCTTGTTCAATCCGCACATTCTGCTGCGCTCGGGCTTGTCTCACCCACTCTTGGGCAAATTCCTCCACGAGCAAGTCGCCGTCACCGCGACCATAGACCTCGACGGAGTCGCGAACTTCCAAGGCAGCACCAGCATCACTGGGCACGGGTACATGTTGTACGACGGACCACACCGAGCGCAGCGGGCCGGCTGTCTGATTGAATCGTGGAACGTGCCCACTCTGCGCTTGGAACGGGGCAAGTGGCGGCAGCGGCTAGTACTCAAATTCCTCTTTGAGGACTTACCCGCGCCACACAACCACGTCCGCATTGCTGCTGGCGACCCTGCTCAGCCCGAAACTGTGTACCGGCACCACTCGGAGTACGCCCAGCGCGGCATTGACGCGCTCGCGGAGGCCCTACCCGAGCTTCTGCGTCCCCTGCCAGTAGAAAAAATCGACTTCGACCCGCGGCCCTCCCCCACCGAGAACCACATATTGGGCACCACGCCGATGGGCACCGACCCGCGCCACAGTATTGTTGACCGCGGCCTGATCCACCACCAAGTCCGCAACTTACTAGTCTTGGGCGGTGGAGCCTTCCCAACCAGTTCGCCGGTCAACCCGACCCTCACCCTGTCGGCCCTGTCCCTGTGGGCAGCCCATCACCTGCTTGCGTAGGGACTATGGCGATCTGGAACAAACGCCGTGCCTTCTTGGGAGCCGTAGCTGCCCTGTCGCTGGGTATCGGCCTAGGACGGTGGTTTTACCGCCCACGCCGACTCGACGATCCTTGGACTGAGCAAACCGCGACGACCGTACGCCGCCTATTACCCTACCTACGGATAGACGAGGACGGCTTGGCCCGCTTCGCGCAAGACCTGCTGGCGCGAGACCAGCACGCGCTTTTGCGCCGGGCCAGTGCCGGCGACGCCCAGGCTGAGGCGTGGCTCGGCCAGCAGTTTTTGCTGTCGAGCGATTTCTTTTGGCATGGAGCCAACGAGGCGAAGACCGTCGGCTACCGCGCCTACTACGACCCCTACGAACTCCCCTGTGCCAACCCGTTTGCCCATTGGGAGTAAGCCGTGCTCCAGCTCCCTATCAACCGCCTCATTGCTGGGACATTGGTCGCTCTGATCGCACTACATGTCCTCCACGTTCTGCGCTACAATTTTGTCTCCGACGACGCCTTTATCAGCTTGCGCTACGCGGCCAACCTGCTCGCCGGACACGGGCTGGTTTTCAACCCGGGAGAACGCGTCGAGGGCTTTACCAGCCCACTGTGGGTCCTGCTTTTGGCCGGGTTTGGTGCCTGCGGTTTTGACCTGCTAGAAGCCGCCCGCGCCCTCGGCTTGCTCTGTTCGATTCTGACGCTCCCGATCACTTATTGGCTAGCTCGCCAGTGCGGAGCCGCTCCGCTGACCGCCCTGATCGCTCCGGCCTTGCTGGCCTTTAACGGCTCTTTTGCCTGTTGGGCCACCTCGGGTATGGAGACTGCGCTCTTTGTCGGCCTAATTGCCGCTGCTTTTGCTACTGCCTTGGCCGGGAGCTACTGGGCCTCGGCTAGTTTGACTGCCGCCGCCGCCCTAGCCCGGCCAGAGGGTCTGCTGGTCTTACTTGTTTTAGGCGGCTACCAACTCTTGCGGGCCAAGCGCTCGTGGCTGCCGTGGCTCCTTGTTAGCGGCGGCCCGTACGCCCTTTTCTTAGGGTTCCGCCGCTGGTACTACGGGGACTGGCTGCCCAATACATACTATGCCAAAACCGGGGGAGGCTGGACCCAAATACAGCGCGGGCTGGACTATCTGCGCGACTACGCCGCCGATCACGAGGGCCTACTGCTGCTGGTCGGACTGGCGATTTTCTCTTTGTTGCGCCGCACAGCCGGGATGCGCTTGGTGGCCGTCGGCTGGTTGCTCTTCTGGCTGGCTGTCGCGTGGTTGGGCGGAGACGGCCTCCCCATGTATCGCTTTGCGCTGGCCCCCCTGCCCCTGTTTGCGGCCTTGGCCGCAGCCTGTGTCTCCGACTTGGCGCAGCCCTCGTTTTTGGCGACCCGCAAAAGTGGAGTGGCCTTGGCGGTAGTGCTGGGCTGCGCTTGGGCCTATACGCACTGGTCGCCGCCGCGCCTCAAGTCGCACTACAGCGCGTACCAATTTCAACAACAGGTGGAAATCCCCCGTTGGACCCAGGTGGGCCAGTGGTTTGCCGCCAGTGCGCCAGCAGGGGCTAGCATTGCCGTCGTGCCCATCGGCGCGGTGGCATATTACTCCAAGCTCGAAGTGCGCGATATGCTTGGCCTGACCGACCGACACATTGCCCGACGAAACCTGTCGGGCCTAGGCCGGGGCTGGGCCGGGCACGAAAAGCACGACGGCCAGTACATCCTCCGCCGCCGACCCACGTACCTCCTGCTGGGCAATGTCGACGTCACCGAGCAGCCTCGCGATCCCCGCAAGCGGCCCTTTATTCCCTACGACAATCCCCACATCTGGGCGCGGGAACAGGACCTGTTTGCCACCGAACTGATTTTCAAACGCTACCGGCCCCGCTCGGTCCAGCTTGCCCCCGGGCAGTATCTCAACTTTTACGAGCTAAAACCAGAGTTCCGCCAGCCGTAAACACTCTCGGCATTTGGCATCTAGCGGAGAACTTAGTAGCCTATCCGCAACGAATTGCCCAACATCCTCTACACCATCCCAATCAGCCCATGTCGCGTTCGCAACCGCCCCTTGCTGCCCACGTGACCGGGCGCGGCATCTTCATCGGCTGCGTCCTGTGCGCCGTCATTGCCATTGGCGCACCTTACGGACGCCAGCTAATCCAAGGCACTTCACTGGCCCTGACTTCGGCCACCCCGATCGCATTTTTCCTGTTTTTCGTACTGCTACTGACCCTGCATCTAGTCTTGGGCTGGTGTCGGCGCGGCTGGGCTCTCCAACGGGGCGAGCTGATTACCATCTTCACCATGATGATGGTGGCTGCGGCCATTCCCACCAAAGGCGTCAATGGCCTGCTCATGCCCATGATTACGGGCACCTTCTACTACGCCACTCCAGAAAACGATTGGGTCGGCCAAATTCATCCGTGGCTACCTAGCTGGATCTTGGTAGCCAACCCCGAAGCAGTT
>JAPPEF010000130.1 GCA_028875335.1 Gemmatimonadota bacterium | reverse complement strand
CCTCGATTACATCCACATCGGCGACCGGGGCGAGAATCCGCTGATGGCCATGGCCTCGCTCAACCTGCCCTTGTGGCGCTCGTCCTACGAGGCCGGGCAACGCGCGGCTAAACTGAGCCATCAGGCCGCCTTGCAGGGCATTGCGGATGAGGAAAATAGACTCGTTGCCGAGCTGGAACTGGCCTTGTACAAGCAGCGCGACGCCCAAAGCCGCAGTGCCCTCTACCGGGACAGCTTACTGCCCAAGGCCGAACAAGCGCTCAACGTAACGCAGCGTGCCTTTGCCGCCGACCGCAGCGATTTTCTCGCGGTCATCGACGCCCAACGCACTCTGCTGGAGTTCCAGCTAGCGTACGAACGGGCGCGGACCGACCAGGCTCTGCATTGGGCCGAGATTGAAAAGCTGGTCGGCGAACCCACGGAGGACATCCAATGATGAAAGCAACAAAGCAAATAATAGCTACCGGTGTTGTGGCGGGGATCGTCGGCTTGATGGTGGGTTGGGGTTTGAGCGGTTCGGACGCACCCAGCGGACATGCACCCGCAGCGGTCGCTGAACAGGGCGAAACGTGGACCTGTTCGATGCACCCGCAGATTCGCCAGCCTAGGCCGGGCCAGTGCCCACTGTGCGCGATGGATCTAATCCCGGTGGCCGCGCCCGAGGTTGGCGACACTTTGGCCCCGCGCCAGTTGCGCCTCTCGCCCGCCGCGCAGGAGCTTGCCAGCATCCAGACTGCTCCGGTCGAGCGCCGCTTCGCGCCGGTCGAGACGCGGATGGTTGGCAAGATCGCAGTAGATGAGACGCAAGTCCGCTCCATCACCGCTTGGGTAGCGGGCCGGATTGACCGGCTGTACGTGGACTACACGGGGGTGCGAGTCGAAAAGGGCGACCACATAGTCTATCTATACAGCCCCGAACTGCTGACGGCCCAAGAGGAGTTGATCCAGGCCCTGCGTGCCCTCGAGCGATTGGTTGACAGCGGCACGTCCGTTGGGCAGACGGCGCAGGCGACGGTCGAGGCCGCGCGCGAAAAGCTGCGCCTGCTCGGGCTGAAGGAGGAGCAAATCGAGCGCGTCGAGCGCGAGCGCCACGCCTCTGACCACCTGACGATCTACGCGCCGACAGGCGGCGTGGTGATAAAAAAGCACCTCAGCGAGGGCGCGTACGTGCAGACCGGGACGCCGATTTACACCATCGCGGACTTGTCGCGGCTGTGGCTGGAACTGCGAGCCTACGAGTCGGATATGTCTTGGATCCATTATGGCCAAGCCGTTGAATTCTCGGCTGAAGCCTATCCGGGCGAAGTGTTCAGCGGCCAGATATCCTTCGTCGATCCAGTGTTGGACGAGCGCACGCGCACGGTGCGCGTGCGGGTCAACGTGGCCAACGAGCAAGGTCGGCTGAAGCCGGGGATGCTGGTGTGGGCTGTGGCTCAAGCCGAGGTGGGAGCCCACGGGCGCGCTATGTCGCCCGCTCTCAAGGGCAAGTGGATCAGCCCGATGCACCCAGAGATCGTCCGCGCCGCGCCTGGTGCCTGCGACATTTGCGGCATGGCCCTAGTGCGCGCCGAAGAGTTGTATGACACTGGCGACGAGGCGGAGCGCGAGATGCCGCTGGTGGTGCTAGCTTCGGCACCGCTGCTGACAGGCAAACGCGCCGTGGTGTACGTCGCGCTCGGCGAGGGCCTGTACGAGGGCCGCGAGGTCGTGCTCGGGCCGCGGGCTGGGGATTACTACTTGGTCCGCGAGGGTCTGCGCGAGGGAGAGGAAGTGGTGGTCAACGGCGCGTTCAAAATCGACAGTGCCCTCCAGATCCGCGCCCAGCCGAGCATGATGAATGCGCCAGCGCGGGCCGACCAGCGCGACGACGAGCCAAACGGTCACGCGCACGGCCCGCCGTCCGCGGTCTGGACGGCCTATTTCGCCACGCAACAGGCGTTGAGCAAGGACGATCTGTCGGGGGCACAGGCCGCCGCTGCAACGCTCGCGGCCCACCCGGCGTCGCAGGAGATCGGAGACGCGATCAGAGGAGCTGGCGATCTCGCCGCGGCCCGCCAAGCCTTTGCCGAGTTCTCGATGGTGCTCATTCGGGTGGCGCGGCAGGGGGGTGTCCATGCCGGGCCAGTGCATCTTTTTCACTGTCCAATGGCCTTTGACAACGAGGGGGCAGCTTGGCTGCAACAGGCGATGCAGACCCAAAATCCCTACTTCGGCGGCCAGATGTACCGTTGCGGCAGCCTGCGCGAGACCTTCGCCGGCCACGAGTAGGAGGCTACAATGGACCGCTTAATCCGCTTTTTCCTAGTCCACAAACTCGTCGTCGTGCTGATGCTCGCCGTCACCGTTGGTTGGGGCCTCAGCGTCGCCCCTTTTGCGTGGAAGCTCGATTGGCTACCGCGCGACCCGGTGCCGGTGGATGCGATCCCGGACATCGGCGAAAACCAGCAAATCGTCTTTAGCGAATGGGCCGGACGCTCGCCGCAAGACGTGGAAGATCAGGTGACCTATCCGCTGACCACGGCGCTTTTGGGCGTGCCGGGCGTCGAGACGATCCGCAGCTCTTCGATGTTCGGCTTTTCGAGCATCTATGTGATTTTTGCCGAAGGAGTCGATTTCTATTGGTCGCGCTCCCGCATCCTCGAAAAGCTCAACAGCCTACCGGCAGGTCTGCTGCCCGAGGGCGTCCAGCCGGCCTTGGGACCGGACGCAACGGCCTTGGGGCAGGTATTCTGGTACACGTTGGAAGGCCGCGACGAACAGGGCGCGCCCACCGGCGGCTGGGATCTGCACGAGTTGCGTGGCATTCAGGACTGGCAGGTGCGCTATGCCCTGCTGGCGGCCGATGGCGTCAGCGAGGTGGCCTCTGTGGGCGGCTTTGTGCAGGAATACCAAATTGACGTCAACCCAGACGCGATGCGCGCCTACGGAGTGCGGCTCGACGAGGTCTTCCACGCGGTGCGCATGTCCAACCGGGACGTAGGTGCGCGCACTGTAGAGCTGAATCGAGCCGAATACGTCATTCGTGGCATTGGCTTTGTCAAAGGCTTGGCCGACCTCGAAAACGCCGTCATTAAGGCGCGGGACAACGTCCCGATTTACGTCAAAAACGTCGCGCGGGTCGCGCTGGGGCCGGCGCTGCGGCGCGGTGCGTTGGACAAGGAAGGTGCAGAGGTAGTCGGCGGCGTGGTGGTGGCGCGCTACGGAACCAATCCCCTAGCAGCCATTGAAAGCGTCAAGGCTAAGATCGCGGAAATCGCCCCGAGTCTGCCCAAGAAAATCTTGCCCGACGGGCGGGTTAGCCAAGTGCAGGTGATCCCTTTTTACGACCGATCCGGTTTGATCGAGGAGACGCTCGGTACGCTGGAGCGCGCTTTGAGCGAGGAGGTGCTGGTAACGGTGATCGTGGTGCTGGCGCTGGTGATGAATTTGCGCGGGGCCATGCTGGTCTCCGGGCTGTTGCCGCTGGCCGTGCTCGCCTGCTTCGCCGCGATGAAGGTCTTTGGCATTGACGCCAACATAGTCGCCCTCTCCGGCATTGCCATCGCCATCGGCACTATGGTCGATATGGGCATTGTCATCAGCGAGAACATCCTCAAGCACTTAGAGGATGCAGACGCAGAGGATGACCGTTTCGAAGTGGTCTTCCGCGCCACGCGCGAGGTCGGCGGTGCCGTGCTAACGGCTGTGCTCACCACAGTGGTAGGTTTTTTGCCCGTCTTCGCCATGCAAGGGGCCGAAGGCAAGCTCTTCGCGCCGTTAGCCTTTACCAAGACCTTTGCGCTGTTGGCTGCGGTGTGGCTGTCGCTGACGGCCTTGCCGGCCTTAGCGCACTGCGCGTTTGGCACGCGATTGGGGCGGTGGGCACCTAGTCTGTGGGCGGTCTTTGGCATCGGGGTGGCCCTTGTGCTGTCGTGGTGGGTTGGTCTGCTGCTGATAGCTATTGGGACGTATCACCTGCTTGCCGCTCGCGTACCGGAGCGGGTGCGTTTGTGGGTGGCGCGGGGTATGGTGGCCGCTGCGGCTATCGGAGTAGTAGTCGTGCTGGCGGAACACTGGTTGCCCTTGGGACCGGAAAAGGGTGGATGGCGCAATTTTCTCTTCGCTGCTGGATTGATTGGCGGCCTGTTGGCGCTTTTTCGCGCCTTGCAACATGTCTTCCCCCGCGTGCTCCGGTGGTGTCTGGATCACAAGGGGTTGGCCCTGCTTTTTCCCTTGTTGCTGACGCTGGCGGGCGCGTCCGCGTGGCTGGGTTTTGCCCGCGTCTTCGGTTTTGTGCCGCCCTCTTTACGCCATTCAGCGCCCTTTGCGGCCCTCGACGAGGCCCTGCCCGGATTGGGCAAAGAGTTTATGCCGCCTCTCGACGAAGGTTCGTTCCTGTGGATGCCGACGACTATGCCGCACGCCTCCATCGGCGAAGTGCTCGACGTCCTGCAGAAGCAAAACGCGGCCATTTCGCAGATACCAGAAGTGGAGTCCGCAGTGGGGAAGTTAGGACGGGCGGAGTCGCCGCTGGACCCTGCTCCGATTTCCATGATTGAGACTGTGATCAATTATCGCGCGGAGTACCTCACCGACGAGGATGGCCGCCACCGATTGTTCGCTTTTGACGAGCACGCCACGGATCTGTTCCGCGACTCCGATGGCTCACCTTCGTTTGCTCCCGATGGCGATCCCTACAAGGTACAGGGCCGCTATCTACGCGACGATACTGGTCGCCTCGTGCCCGACGCTGCTGGGCGGCCTTTTCGCTTGTGGCGTCCGCCTTTGGATCCTGCGCTCAATCCGGGCCGCGCCGCTTGGCCGGGGATACAGAGCCCCGACGATATATGGGCGGAGATCGCTCGGGCTGGCCAAATCCCCGGTTCGACCTCGGCACCAAAGTTGCAGCCGATTGCCGCGCGGCTTGTCATGTTGCAGAGCGGGATGCGCGCGCCCATGGGCGTTGAGATCAAAGGACCGAGTTTGGAGGCCATTGAGCGCGCCGGTTTGGAGATAGAGCGCTTGCTCAAGAAAGTGCCTTCGGTAGAGGCGGCGACCGTCAACGCCGACCGCATCGTCGGCAAGCCCTACTTGGAGATCCACATCGACCGCGAGGCCATTGCCCGCCACGGCATCGCCCTGCAGAAGGTGCAGGACGTAATTGAGATCGCCATCGGGGGCAAGCTGGTTACTACTACGGTAGAAGGGCGCGAGCGCTATCCCGTGCGGGTGCGCTACATGCGCGAACTGCGCGATAGTGTCGAGGAACTGGTGCGCATTCTGGTGCCAGCACCGGACGGGGCGCAGATCCCCTTGGGCGAGTTGGCCGAGATTCGCTACGTGCGCGGCCCCCAGGTCATCAAGAGCGAGGATACGTTTTTGCTAGGCTACGTGCTCTTCGACAAGAAGCCGGGGTACGCGGAAGTCGATGTGGTGGAAGCGTGCCGAGAGTATTTGGAAAGCAAAAGGACCAGCGGCGATTTGGTGTTGGAGACCGGCGTCAGCTACACCTTTGCCGGTAGTTACGAAAACCAACTGCGAGCGCAGAAGAAGCTCAATGTGCTGCTGCCGCTCGCGCTGGCGATTATTTTTCTCATTCTCTATTTCCAGTTTGGCAACGCCGCCACAGCTCTGATGGTCTTTTCTGGGGTTGCGGTGGCTTGGGCCGGTGGCTTCGCCATGCTGTGGCTCTACGGGCAGGAATGGTTTTTGGATTTCTCCGTCTTCGGCACACAGATGCGCGACCTCTTCCACGTCCGTCCGCTGAACTTGAGCGTGGCGGTGTGGGTGGGTTTTCTCGCGCTATTTGGCATTGCCTCGGACAACGGCGTGATCGTGGCGACTTATCTGCGCCAACTCTTCCGCGAGCAAAAGCCAGAGACTGTTGAGGCGATGCGCCGCGCGGCGCTCGCCGCTGGGGTGCGGCGGATCCGCCCCTGCCTGATGACCGCGGCTACCACGATCTTGGCACTGGTCCCCGTGCTGACGGCGAGTGGGCGCGGCGCAGACCTCA
Source organism: Gemmatimonadota bacterium (assembly GCA_028875335.1). The sequence goes on along the minus strand of JAPPEF010000130.1, from coordinate 2,530 downwards.
TGCTGCCGATGGCTATTCCCACCTTCGGCGGCATGATGGCGGTAGTGCTGACCGCGCCGGTTGTGCCGGTGCTCTACTGCGCGGTCGAGGAGTGGAAGCTGCGGGTGGCGGCTTGGCGGTCAGCGGAGTAAGGCTCCTCAATCGTCGTCTTCTCGCTCGCTGAGGAGTTCGCCGCGCTGGAGCCGCTCGGCGTTTTCCGTGGCCCAGAGGATGTTTTTCATCACCTTTTGCGCGGTGATGTAGCGGGTCGCCGCCAACAGGTGGACGCGCTTTTCCTCGGGGTCGTCGCTCAAGTCGTAGTGCCGGAACGCGGCTTCGAGCACTTGGAACATGTGCAGCTCGGCGTCTTCGCGGAGCATGATGTGGGCCAAGGCGTGGCGGAGCTTGGCGACGTCGCGTCCTTCTTCGAGGTACTGGCTGACGAGGATTTCGGCCTCGAAGACCTTTTGGAAATCGGCCAATTCGCCGAGGCGCTTGAGCATGGCCTCGCTGGAGGCGAAGTGCTCGTCGAGCTTCTGTCCGTGCCGTGGGACGCGGGCGGAGGGCATGTTGAGCCAGCGCAGGTAGGTGAGGAAAACCGCGCCGTGGAAGATGGCGCGCAACAGCTCTTTGTTGGCGGCGTAGTGGAAGGTGCAGTAGAGTGCGTGGGCGTAGGAATAAATGTTGGCCACGTCGTGCCAGTCGCCCTCGTTTTTGAGGTGGAAGCGCAGCGTGCGCAATGCGCTGGCATAGGTCATGGCGCGGCAGAGTTGGGTCGGTGGCACGCCAGCGCTCAGGGCCTCTTCGACGCGGGTGAGAATGGGTTCAAAGTCGTCGCCGAGCATGACTTGGGTGAACTCGGAGACGTCGAGGGCCGCTTCGTTGCGCTGATTGTCTTCCCAGATCTCGTCTAGGCGCGTGAAGATGTTTTCCAAGTGCGGCAAGCTGTCGGCCCAGCGCGAGGTCTCTTCGTGGCGGGTGCGGCTCACCAGATCGACGGCGATCGGGCGGAGGATTTCATGCGCGCCGACCCATTCCACGTAGTCGAGGGCCTCGAACATCTTGTTGGCAAAGTCAAGGGCGTGCCCGTCGCCGGTAAAGTAGAAATCTGTGGCCGCGGTGAAGACGAAGTCCGCGAGAGTTTCCTTGCCGCAGTCGCGGTCGTGCAGGGTGAGCAAGATGCGCTCGGCCGCGCCGTGGTGTCGCTGATCGACAAAGGTGCGAAACCAGCGCTTGAGCGTGGCCAAGTCTTGGTCGTCATTGCTGCGGGGAAAGGGGAAGCGCTGGCGGCGCGACGAGCCGGAGGTGCGCCGCGAAATCTGGGTCAAACCGTGGACGAGAAAGAGGTTTTGATCGGCCTCGGCAATGTCGTCCCACATGTTTGCCGCGAGGGTTAGGATGGCGACGCCCGACGACCAGCCTTCGCTGGTTTTGTGGGCACCGTAATAGAGGCCCTGTTGGATGATTTCCTGTGGGGTGGCACCTGTCTGGCGAAGCGCGGCGACCGCTTTGGCGATGAGGAAGGAACTGCGGTCTTTAAGCCCCTGTTCGAGTGCGCGCTTGCCGCGAGCCACGAGCCGCAGGCGGGCCTCTTCCTTCTCGCCGGGTGGGATGCCGACCCACGCGTAGCCGTCGTCGCGGACTTCGACGGGGAAGGCTTTTAGGTCGTCGCCCGAAGTCAGCAGGCAGCCGCCGGTCTTTAGGTCGAATTCCCAGTGGTGCCAGTGGCAGATCAGCACTCCGTCGCGGATGCTGCCTTTGGACATGGGGTAGCCCATGTGCGGACAGCGATTGTCAACGGCGTGGAAGGACCCTTCGTAGAGAAAGACTGCGAGGTGAATGCCGTCAATGGTAAAGGGGCGGCCCTCGCCTTCGGCAAATTCACTGGCCGGTGCGAGCTGGTGATAGACGCAAGTCGTTGGATCGACGTCAATCTGCGGCCGCACTTCGCTTAGATCGAGACGTTGAGCGGTAGACATGAGCGTTGCCTCCTGTGGAATGGACTTTTAAATATGCGCGATTTGGCGGTGTGAGGCGAGAGGATATATTGACTTGTAGGGCTGCGCGTGAGCATGTTCTGAGAAGAGATATAGTTCGCGGCGCATGACGAGGAAAGGAGATTTTCGTATGACTTTGAGAGTTTTGCTGATAGCCGTGCTCTTTTTGGGCGGCGTGATTGCCGATGAGGCCACCGCGCGCAGCAAGCGCGTAAGGCAGGTTCCCAACGGCTCTGCAGTTAGCTGTAACACCTGCCACACGGCTGGCGGTGGTTCACCGCTCAATCCATTTGGCGTAGAGATTGTAACCAATTTCCTCACCGCAGCCGGCCCAGCCGGTGACGTGATTTGGGGCCCAGAGCTGGCGGCTTTGGATTCCGACGGCGATGGAGCGTCTAATGGCGCGGAGTTGGGCGACCCCGATGGCATTTGGGTGGCGGGCGATGACAATCCAGAAGGCGAGGCGTTTCACCCTGGCGATCCCGAGAGCACCCCGCCGCTGCCACCGCCAGACACGGCGGTTGAGGAGACGACTTGGGGGCAGATCAAGAAAT
>JAPPEF010000075.1 GCA_028875335.1 Gemmatimonadota bacterium | reverse complement strand
TTGGCCGTCAGATCAAAAGCCTCGCCCGCTTCGATGGCGAGCACTTTACATTCGTAGGTCGTCCCGAGAAAGGTCCTGGTGTCGGCAACTGTTTCTCCATCTACGAGGACCTTGAGGGACACCTGTGGTTTGGCGGCGGAAACGGTCTGTTCCGCTACGAAGAGCAGCAGCTCAAAATGAGGAAATTAGCGGCTGATGTAGACGCAGGAGGTATCTGCAGTATCACGCAAGACCAGGAGGGGCGATTTATCTTCGGCTATTGGGAACACTACGCCCTAAACGAAAGAAAAAAGCTTTTGGCCAGTCCATTAAAGATCGTGTACCAACAGGGCGAGCAGTTCCAAACCATTTTTGCGGAGGAAGACAAAAAAACACCTCTCAGCCGCATTGGTGCGGTGATTGCCATGCGCAACAACGAAATCTATTTCCATTTGACCGACAGAGACAGCTCAACGAGCGTCATCGGCTTTGCTCGCTGGCATCCGCAAGAGGGTCTTACATGGTATGGGGTTGAGGACGGACTCATAGACAACCATGTCAACGACCTCCTAGTAGACCGCCATGGCAACTTATGGATCGCTACCCTAGGCGGTCTCAGTTGCTTTGATGGCCGCAGCTTTCGCTCCTTCACGACCGAGGACGGGCTGCCGAGCAACCGCATCCACTGTTTGTTTGAGGATGCGCGCGGACATCTCTGGATCGGCACCGACCAGGGTGTGGCGCTCTGCGATGGTCGGCTTTTTCAGGCCATTAAGTCCTCTCATATAGGACCGGTTTGCCGCATTCTCGAAGATCGCGACGGCACCTTCTGGTTGGGCACAGTCGTGGGTTCTGTTATACGCTATCGACCGAGGCAAATCTCACCCCGGATTCGTCTAACCCGAGTGACCACCGATCAGGTCTATGAGACGGTAGCGGACGGCTGCCGGTCCACGGTGGGTCAGCCGGTGGTCTTTGAGTACAAGGGGATAGGCTTTGCTACCCCTCCCCGCGACATGATCTATGAGTATCGCTTGCAGGGCTACGATTCCGACTGGTGTTCCGCAACCCGCGAGCTACGGGCTTCGTATCAAAACCTGCCGCCGGGCGACTATACCTTTCAAGTCCGAGCGATAGATCGAGACCTCAATTACTCGGAGACGGCGCAGGTGCCGCTTAGGGTAGCGTCCGATCCGTCGGCCGAAGGCCGATCGGCCGCGTTTAATGGCGGCAGCCAATGGATCGGCCAAACGAAGGGCTTGCGCGAGTTTCAAACCAAACTCACGGAGGTGGCCCCCACTGATCTGACCGTGATGATTCTAGGCGAAAAAGGGGTGGGTAAGGGGCTAGCGGCGCAGGCACTACACGCGTTGAGTGCCTATGGCAACGGCCCTTTTATCCAAGTCAACTGCGGGGCTTTATCCCAAGCGTTGATTGACCGCGAACTCTTTGGTCGTGACGACAAGACGGCAGCCAGCGAAGTTGGCAAGGTGGAACGAGCCCAAGACGGCACCTTGTTTTTGGATGAAATCGGCGATCTGACGTTGGACACGCAGGACAAGATCCTGCGCTTGTTGAAAGAGCGCACGTTTGATCGGGTGGGCGGCAATAAGACGCGGACGGCTCAAACGCGCATGGTAGTAGCGACGAGTCGCGACCTGCAGAAGATGGTGCAGGCCGGTATTTTTCGCGCGGAGCTGTATTCGCGCCTCCAGTTTTTTACGCTGTACATGCCGCCCCTGCGGGAGTACAAAGAAGACATCCCGGCCTTGGCTGGGTTTTTCAAGAATCGCATGGCAGCCTATCTAGACAAGGAACCTCCCTCCTTGAGTTCCGAGGCGATAGAGCTGCTACAAGCCTATGATTGGCCGGGGAATGTGGAGGAACTAGAGCATTGCATCCAGCGAGTCGTCATAGCCTGCCAGGGTTCTCAAATCGGCACGACCGAGCTGATGCAGGGCGGTTTTGACCTCGCAGACGCCACTCTTGGCAGCAAAGGAGGTGCCCAAGGCCGCAAAATAATGCCCCTCCTTGAAGTTGAACGCCGCTACATTCTCGAAGTACTCAACACCACCAACTGGCGAGTCAAGGGCCCCAAAGGCGCGGCGGCTCTGCTGGGGATGCCGGCTTCGACGCTGTACAGCAAAATGATAAAGTTGGGTATTAAAAGAGTTCCTAGTCGTAGTACTCTTGCCCCAAGTGGGTAATTAAATCTTCGCCCTGCAAGAAGCGCAGCGTGTTCTTGAGCTTCATTAGCTGGATAAAGAGGTCGTGCTCGGGGTAGAGGTCGGGCGCGGTCATTGGGCTTTTGAAGTAAAACGAGAGCCACTCCTGGATCCCCGCCATTCCCGAGCGCTGCGCCAAGTCGGCAAACAGCACCAAGTCCAAGACCAGCGGCGCGGCGAGAATTGAATCGCGGCAGAGGAAATCGACCTTGATCTGCATGGGCATGCCCATCCAGCCAAAGATGTCGATGTTGTCCCAACCCTCTTTCTCGTCGCCGCGCGGCGGATAGTAGTTGATCCGCACCTTGTGATAAATATCGCCGTAGAGCTGGGGGTAGAGGTTGGGCTGCAAGATGAATTCCAGCACGTCGAGCTTGCTGACCTCCTTGGTCTTGAACGAATCCGGGTCGTCGAGTACCTCGCCATCGCGATTGCCCAAGATGTTGGTCGAAAACCAGCCCTGCACGCCGAGCATCCGCGCCTTGAGGCCTGGGGCCAGCAGGGTCTTCATCAGGGTCTGGCCGGTCTTGAAGTCCTTGCCGCCGATGGGCACGCCCTTTTGCCGCGCCAATTCGACCATGGCCGGGACGTCCACGGTCAAGTTCGGCGCGCCGTTTAGGAAGGGCACGCCTTCCTGCAACGCGGCGTACGCGTAGATCATGCTCGGGGGAATGGCCGGGTGGTTTTCCTGGATGGCTTTTTCGAGGCTTTCGATCTCGTTGTGTACTTCGTGATGCTGCATGAAAACCTCGGTGCTGCCGCACCAGATCATCACCAGCCGCTCGACGCCGTTGTCGGCCTTAAAGCGCTGGATGTCTTCGCGCACTTCGAGTACGGCATCCCACTTGCTCTTGGCGCTTTTGACGTTGGAGCCTTCGAGGCGGCGCACGTAGTTGCGGTCGAAAACCGCGGGCATTGGCTTGATGGCCTTGAGCGGGTCCGCGATCTGGTCAAGCAGCCTCTGGTCCAAGACGCCGGCGTGGATGGCCGAGTCATAGGCGTCCTCTGGGAAGACGTCCCAGCCGCCGAAGACTAGGCTGTCGATGTCGGCCAAAGGCACGAAGTCCTTAATCAGCGGTGAGCGTCCTTCGGTGCGCTTGCCCAATCGGATGGTGCCCATTTGGGTCAGCGAGCCGATGGGCTGGCCGATGCCGGCTTTGATGGCTTCGACGCCGGCGATAACTGTGGTGGCCACCGCGCCCATGCCGGGAATGAGGACGCCGAGTTTGCCCGTGGCTGGGGCGATGGATTTGGGTTGGTTCACAGGAGTCTCCTTTGTATGGAAGAGTAATGTCATTCGCCGCAGAATAAAGTAGAGCGTTCTATTCATTGAGCAAATTAATTATTACTATGTAATTAATAGAAAAAATTTATTAATCGTACCCAGTCAAACGGGACGTGAGCGGAAATTGCAGCGGGATGGAAATCAGGCGGCGAGGCGTTCTGGATCGGTGTCGCGCAGTTCCGCGAGGCGATCCAACAAGGGGTCTAGCTCCTTGTATCTGGCCAGCTCGGCTCTGAGCTGCGCCGCGCCGCGCAGACCGCGGAAGTACCCGGCGTAGTGGCGCCGCGTGCCGACCAGCGCCCCTCGCGGCCCGTCGTGCTCAACGGCCAGTCGCAGGTGCTTGAGGCACAGTTCGATGCGCTCCTGCCAGCTTGGTTCGGGCAAGAGCGCACCCTTCTTTAGATAGTGCTGGGATTCGCGGAAAATCCACGGGTGGCGGATGGCACCGCGGCCGATCATCACCCCGTCGCACTCCGTGCTGTCGAAGGCGTGTTCGACCATTTGCGGCGAGGTCACGTCGCCGTTGAGAATGATCGGTATGGAGACCGCGGCCTTGACTTTGGGTATCCACTCGTAGTCCACCGCGCCCTTGTGGCCTTGCGCGCGGGTGCGGCAGTGGATAGCTAGCGCCTGCACGCCCAAATCTTCGAGCATCTGAGCTACCTCGACGATGCGGATACTCTGCTGATCCCAGCCGAGGCGCGTCTTCACGGTCACCGGCAGGTGCGTCGCGCCGATGACGCGCGAGACGACCTCCTTCATCTGCGGCAAGTCGCGCAACAGCCCGGCCCCGGCTCCGCGCAGCGCTACATTGCTCACCCAGCAGCCGCAGTTGATGTCGATGAAGTCTGGATGCTGTGCGCTGGCGATCTCAGCGGCTTTTTCCATGGATAGCGAGGCCGCGCCGTAGAGCTGAATCGCCAAGGGCCGCTCGGCTTCTGCAAAGCGCAGCTTGCGAAAAGCGCGCCGCGGCCCGTTGGGATCTTCGCGCAACAATCCCTCGGCGTTGACGAATTCGGTATAGACGATGTCGGCTCCCAGTTCCCTGCAAATCAGGCGGAACGGAAGCTCGGAGACATCCTCCATGGGCGCTAGCAGGATGCCGGGGTCAGCAGTTATTGGGCCGATGCGGAACATTATTTCAACGTCGAGTAGGGCAACGCTTTCATCACTCGCACCTCCCGTCGGCGGATTAGCGGCCGAATCTGATCGACGATCTTGGCCCATTCCGGGCTGCCGTAATAGGCTTCAATCGCCTTATCGCGGGCCTTGGCGTTGGGGAAGGCGCGAATCCAGATGAACTCGTCGTCACGGTCGGGATTTTCCCACGCGGCGACAAATGTCACGCCGTACTTGGACATAAAGCGGCGCGCTTTGGCAAAGCCGGCGCGAAATTTCTTTTTGTTGTCGGCTCCCTTGTGGAAGCGGTAGATGCGCAATTCGTAGATCATGCAAATTCTCCTTGGTAAATGGCGGTTTCGGCGACGACTAGGTCCACGGGCACATCGTGCGGCTCGCCGGGAATGCAGTCAAGGACTAGCGCGTCGTAGCACAGCCCTATTTTGACGGCCTGTACCTGCGCTAGAAAGCGGTCGTAATAGCCGCCGCCCCAGCCGATGCGCTGCCCGCACCGATCAAAGGCGAGGCCCGGCACCACGACCAAGTCGATCCGCGCTTCTGCGGGGAGCCAAGTGGCCGCGGCCGGATCGGGTTGCGCTAGCCCCCAAGGGCCGACGACGAGTTGGTCTAGGCCGTCGATCAGCGCGTGGGCCAGCGTCTTTGTGCCCGGCATCACTACTGGCACGGCCACGCGCTTGCCGTGCTTTAAGCAAGTGCAAATCAATGCGCGAGTATCGACCTCGTTTTCCTTGCTGGAGACATAGGTGTGGACGAGTTTGGCCCGGCGGTACGCCTCCAAGCCCAAGACCTTTTCTAATATGGCCTGCCCGCCGACATCTACTTGGCCGCGGTCCAAACCCATACGCGCCTCCAAGACGCGCTTTCTGAGCCGTTCTTTGCGGGCGCGCGTCGCCTCCTTCTTCATAAGTACCATAATACTGGCACCTATAAAGGGCGTCAAGCGCATCTGGCACCTAGGCTTGCTTGACGAATATGAGCCTTTCCCCTAGATTGACCAAGATGTGCGCGGCCTTGTTTTCTCAAGGCGAAACGCGCTCAAATCTATCGACAATGGCCGTGAATGGCCACCACATAAACCCACCTAATCATTCTTTTACGCTATGAGTATTCAGGCGCTGCCGCTGGAAATTTCTCCACGCGAATACCACCCAGTAGAACCCCTCAATCCCGAAGAGGACTTCCGCATCCAGCAACGCCTCAAGGGCGAGGGGAACCTGCCGCAACACATCGCCATTATCATGGACGGCGATAGGCGCTGGGCCGTCGAGCGCAATCTACCCAAGACCGAAGGACATCGCTTTGGCCGCGAGTCCGTGCGCGACATCGTCCGCGCCTGCGGCCAACTGCAAATCGAGGCGCTGACCCTGTACACCTTCTCGACGGAGAATTGGTCCCGGCCCGAAGCGGAAGTCGAAGAGCTGATGCAGTGGCTGCACGAGTCTTTGCGCGATGAAGTGTCGGAACTCCACGAAAACAACGTATCGCTCAACGCCATAGGCCGCACCAACGCATTGTCGCCAACCATCCAATTGGCCTTAGAGCACGCCCTCGCTCAGACCAAAGACAACACCGGCCTCAAGCTCAACTTGGCGCTCAACTACGGAGGCCGCACTGAGCTCGTCGATGCCTTCCGCAAGTTGGCCGCCGAAGTGGCAGCGGGCCAGCTGGTCCCAGAAGACATCGACGAGGACCAAATCAGCGGTGCCCTCTATACAGCCGACTTGCCCGACCCAGACTTATTGATCCGCACCAGTGGCGAAATGCGGCTGAGCAACTTCCTGCCTTGGCAAATGGTCTATACTGAAATTTGCTTCGTCGGCGACGTGCACTGGCCGGATTTTCGCCGCCAGCACCTGTACGAAGCCATTGCCGCCTATCAACAGCGACAGAGGCGCTTTGGCGGCTGACACCGCGGCAGAATCTTCCGGCCTGCGGCAGCGCGTCCTCGCGGCTATCGTATTCGTGCCGGTGATCCTTTTGCTGGTCGAAGGGGCTAGCTGGGGGATCTTTCTGTTGGTGTTGGCCGTGGCTGTGCGCTGCTCGTGGGAATACCACCACATCCTAGAGGAGGCAGGCTACCGACCTATCCGCCTGCCGGGCAGCTTGTTGGTCTTGGGTCTGTGCAGCTACTTCTGGCGACAGGGCACGGGCGACGACCTTGCCGCGTTGCTGATGGCGGCCATCGTGCTGGTTGTGGTGTGGGCCTTGTTCCAAGGCACGGAGCGCTATGCGGCCAACGCCTTTCTAACATTGGGCGGCGTGTTCTTCTTCGGCGTCTTAGGCAGTGCGCCGATTTTGCTTTTTCAGGCGGTGGGTGGAGGCGAGGAGGCTCACCACTTGGTGGCCGTACTCTTTCTCTGCATCTGGCTCACAGATTCCGGGGCGTACTTCAGTGGTCGGTTTTGGGGCCGGGCCAAGCTGGCACCGGCGATCAGCCCTAATAAGACGCGGATCGGGTGCATTGGCGGCGTGGTCGGCAGCGCCCTGCCCATACCCTTGGGCTTTTTGCTGCCCTCCTTTTCTCCGGCGTCGCTGCTGGGGCTTTTGCTCGTCGCGGGCATTGGTGCACAGGTGGGCGATCTGGTGGAATCGGCCTTTAAGCGCGACATGGGCATCAAGGACGCGCCGATGCTGATCCCAGGCCACGGCGGCCTGCTCGACCGCTTTGACTCCTATTTTTTGGCCTTTCCGCTGGCGTATCTCTACGTGGATGTGGTGGCCGTTTTTTCCTGAGATGGATTAGAGTATGCTCGATACCCTCACTACTATTGCCTCGTTTCTCATCGCCTTAGGCGTCTTGGTCTTCGTCCACGAATTGGGCCACTTTCTGGTCGCCAAATGGGCGGGCATCCGCGTCGAGCGCTTCTCCTTGGGCTACCCGCCCAAAATGATTGGCTTTACCCGCGGCGAAACCGAGTACTGCATCTCTTGGATCCCCTTTGGCGGTTACGTCAAGGTAGCTGGCATGGCCGATGTGGGCACCGAGGAAACCACCGGCGCGCACTGGGAATTTCCCTCTAGGTCGGTGGGAATCCGCATGGCGGTCATCGCCGCTGGCCCAGTAATGAACTTTCTTTTCGCGTTCGTGGCCCTGATCTTTCTCTTCAGCGTTTACGGAATCGATTCTTTCGATAGCACTCGCGTCAATCCCCAAGAGAATTCCCTCGCCGCCGAAGTCGGTCTGGTGCGCGGCGATCGCGTGCGTACCGTAGGAGACACGCCCGTCGGCAATGCCTACGAGCTGGCCAGCGCCTTGGACGAGATCGCAAGCAGCGGTGCTAGGCTCGAAGTTGAACGCGACGGCATTCTCTTGGATTTCGATCTGCCGCCCGCAGGAGACGAGGGCTACGGCGTGCAGCTAATGCGTCCCACGACAGTGGGCCACGTTGAGCCCGGGACGCCAGCCGACAGCCTCGGCTTGCAAGCGGGCGACATCATCCGCGCCGTCGGCCAAGCTCCGGTTGTGAGTTGGGCCGAGATGAGCGAGGAAATCCGCCGCTATCCAGGCGAGACGATTCCGTTGGTTTGGGAACGCGACGGCCAGCGCATGGAACAGCTCGTTACCCCGGCAGCCCACCCCGAGGGCGACGCGTTCGTGGGTCGCATTGGCATCGGTCCGCAGGTCTCGCGCCACACCGTCGGGTTGGAGCGAGCGGTGGTGCTGGGGGGGCTGGGCGTGTACAATTCCTCTTGGCTGATCCTCGACTTTTTGGGCGAGCTTTTCCAAGGCGACCGCTCGACCGACGAATTGGGCGGCCCGTTGCGCATTGCCCAGCTAGCCGGACAGACCGCCGAGCAGGGCTTGGACTCCTTCGTCCGCTTTCTCGCCATACTCAGCGTCAACTTGGCGATTATCAACCTCCTGCCCATCCCCGTGCTCGACGGCGGCCACCTGACCTTCCTCACGCTAGAGGCCATCATGCGCCGACCGCTCTCGCTGCGCCAGCGCGAGATCTTTCAGCAGATCGGC
>JAPPEF010000024.1 GCA_028875335.1 Gemmatimonadota bacterium | reverse complement strand
CCACCTCGTCGTTGACCCCATCCCCATTCGGCGTCAATACCGCTGGCTCGACCACCAAATCCGCAAAAATCGAGCGACTCTGCGGCTGGCCCACCACCAACAGCCGATTGCTGCCGACCGTCTCCACAGCTTCCCCTGGATCGACGCGCTGCCAGATCCCCTCCCCATCTTCTCCTTGACGCAGTTGCACCTTTAGCGGCCCACCGCGAGAAAACAGCCGCCCCGCAAAGTCTATCCGCAACACCGTCACTTCGCTTCCCGGCTCCAGCGGGGCAAAGGACAAATGCACCCGGTCCGCCGCAGAGATCAACACCTCCGCCTCCAATGGCGAAAAATCCCCCCCGTCCGCGCTCCCCAACAACCCGTCATACGTTAGCTCCATGCCCGCTGGTGCTTCCAACAACAACTCGTTGAATCCCCCATCCCCTGCGCCAAACTCGGGTCGCACATACACCGAAAAAGGTGTCTCAGCCCCCAGCCGATCTACCTGACTGGGCACTACCTCCCCCAAGAGACGCCGCGCTACCGGCTCGGCAAAGTTCAGCCGCAGTCCTGACAAACTCGCCGCCACATCCGGTTCTGCCGAGCGCAATATCGCCCGCACCTTGAGAAATTCCCGCGGCGACGGCGAGGTGATAGGACTGCCTCCTGGCTCGTCGTAGGGCACGCTCCACGGCTCCCAGTCTGCGCCGGCGACTTCCTCGGACACAGTATCGCCGCGAAAAATGCTCAATAGTTTGTTGTAGGCTGCTTCGGAGATTTCGGTCCCATCCTTTTTGAAGTAGTGCACGATCTCGCCCAAGGTGTCGCCGGTGCGGGTCTGAAGCTGGACCTCGGTTCCAGGCGGCGTGTGCGCATCCCACTCAAGGGAGATCAAGTTGCGGCTACCACCCAACCGGATCAGGTCCGACTCGAGTTGCACCTCTGGCAAAAACCCCTCGCCAAAAAGTTGTATCTCACTCAACCTAGTAGCGCTCCGGTTGGGAAGGCGCACATGTTCTACTTCAAACACTAAGCGAAAAAAGCGCCCCTTTATCGGATCGAAGTCATTGCCATCAACGTTGAGGGCGCCCGCGACGCCCCGCTTTACTTGCTCGCGCCGCACGGCAGTGATCCACTTGAGGCCTCCGTCCACCTCCCGCGAACCGTCCGAAAATTCCAATCGATGGTTCCCAAGGGCGTACTCCGTGAAACTCATCCTGTGGCTATGGATCCAAAAGAACGAGCCCAAGTCAATGAACAACTCGTCCTCTAACCGATTCTCGATGTTGAATAGGCCCAGCCCCTCTACGCTGGTTATATCGCCATCGATCATCAATTGGGGATTGATACTGCCGGGCACCGTAGTAGAAATGGAGCCATTGCGCCGCAAGGCCCCACTGGCCAAGTCGTCGCCTTGGGTCCAGACTTCGAGTTCGGCCAACCGGGGCCGCTCGCGCCGAAAGTAGCGTATCGTCCCCCGCCGCTGCGGATCGAGGGACTCGTACACTTCCTGTTTGACCACGATCTCCCGCCCATCGACCTGACGCTTGCTAAACTCAATGATCCCTCGGTCCTCGGAGGGTAGCTGATCGTACTCCTCTGGGGATACTTCTCGGCCGCGGCCAAAATCGCTGGCCTGCACAACCACTTGGACAAAGCGTCCCACAGCCCGGCGCTGGTCGAGCCCTACTGGGTCGAGTTCGACCTCAAAGGTTCGCTGGCTTTTGTTGGGCTTTAGCGTCTGGAGCACTGGAAAGAACTCAATGCTCGATCCGCCGATTGCCTGTACTGGCTTCTGTCCGTCCGACACTAGGACATCGAATAAAAGAAAGGGATCGCCCATTCCCTCCTCGACGAATTTTAGCGCGATCTTGTTGATGAAGACAACGCGGCCCAAATCCACGGTAAACCACCACTGAGACGACAGATCTACATTTTCAGCGACCGGATCAGGTTCCCAATACGTGGTCAAGTCGCCATCTAGGGCGGCGACGACTCCTGTGCGGTTGGAGCCGCCCTGAATGGCGTCGAGCAGGACGATGTCTTCAGGCTCTTTCTTTTTTTTAGAGATATAATCTGGAGGGTTATAGCGCAGAAAATCGACGATATCCAGCGCGGCGTTGGTGTTCTTGTGGACGCGATTGGGCCGCACCTCTCCGAGTGGGGAAATCTGGATTGTACCGGGCGCAAATTCCCAGTGTTCCCAGTGATCGGATCCGACGACGACTTGATTCGCACTGCGGTCGATCCGATGACCTGCTTGAGCCAACAAATCCCCGACCCCATTCGACCAAAGCAAAAGCACGGCGCTGACCACCACAAAGCGCGAGAAGTGTTTCGTGCGGATATTCATCGGCGGCACCTTTCAAAACCGTGAAAAATCCGAGTTTTAAGGGTACATACGGAGGAATCTAACGCCCCTTTGGTCGAGAAACAACATTTGCCTATCCTATGTGGATGCACAGAGAATTTGACAGTTTCGAGAAAGGGACGCGATGGAACTGAATTGGCGAGAAATCGACCGCTGGATTTTTGGCGAGGCTTGGACCGGCTCGCTGATCGGCGAACACGTGGAGGTGTTGTGCGAACAGATCGGGCCGCGCTGGGCTTCTTCGGAGGGGGAGCGGCAAGCGGTGGAGTATCTACGAGAACAGTTTGCGCAGGCGGGACTGGCCGATGCGGCGCTGGAGGAGTTTGCGCTGAATACCTGGGCGTACGAACGAGCAGAAGCAACAGTGGAGGATATGGAGATCGACCTCTTGCCCTACAACCGCTGTCCGCCGTGCGACCTCGAAGCCCCAATCGTCAATGCAGGATATGGCACGGAGCACGAAATCGACCGGGTACGCGGCCAACTCAAAGGAAGCATCGCGGTGATGCACCTAGCGCTGGAGCCTTTTACCGCACCCTCGCCGCCCAATGTGCGGCTCGAAGCACTATGCGACGCCGGCGCGGTGGCGGTAGTAGCGATTGACCCAAAGGACGGACGGCGAGTGGAGTACCACAACGGCGGAGATTGGCGCGAGCCAGAGACCGCCGAGTTGCCCATTCCAGCCGTGACGACCTCGCGGGAGCACGGAGCCCTGTTGCAGAAGTGGTCCAACGAGGACAAGCGACTCAAGCTAACCGTTGAGAGCCGGTTTTACCAAGCACCGGCGCACAACGTGGTCGCTTCGATTCCCGGAGCGCGGTGGCCTGGGGAGCGGCTAATGTTGGGCGGACACCACGACACAGTGTACGGCGCACCGGGGGGCAACGACAATGCCTCGGGAACCATTGCAGTATTGGAGACGGCGCGGGTACTGGCCGGGCTAAAAGCAGCGCTCGGCGTCGAGCCGGGGATGAGCCTGTGCTTTGCGACGTACAGCGCCGAGGAGCAGATCTTTCAGGGATCGATTGAGTACGTGCGGCAACACTGCGTCGCAAAGCCGCGGCTGGCGATTAATCTCGACGAGCTATCGACCGGGTCGATCAAAGGGGTAGTGCTGGCGTTTGGGCATCTGCGCGACTTGGTTCAGGCCCAGTTCAATGCAATGGGCGACGGGTTAAAGTGCCACGTCATGTCCCAACTCGACGCGTCTTCAGACCACTTTCCTTTTGTGCGCGAGGGCATTGACGCGGCGCATCTGTGGCGCTGGCGCTTTAGCGGCCGCCATGCCGACTCCGACTATCACCACGAGCCAGCCGACACTGCCGACAAGCTCAACGTGAGGGAGTTAAAAGAATACGTCGGGCAGCTAGCGCGACTGTTGTTGCGGCTGTCGCATGTGGCACCCGAGGAGTGGCCGGAGAACCCGGTGACCAAGGAGGCGGTCGAAGAACGGCTGGCGAGCGAGCGCGGGACGGTAGTGCGGGTGTTTTAGCACTCCTAGCAATCTATGCCTGAATGCTTGGCATCCGGCGTCTCTTCGGGAGCGCGCGTCGGGTGCATCCGGAATTTCCCGCTAGCTTCAGGTTGCGTTAGTCTCCCTAAGCCAAAGAACGATCCCCCTCAAATACCCGGCACATTGCAGGAGTAAGCCTGTCCTCCGTCTCCTCGCGTTCGGCCCAGTGGATGGGTGTCCCTTCGTTCCACTTGGCTGGGCTGGCTTTGGGATCGGGCGTCCGGTAGGCCATCAGCAGCCCCCAGCGCGTGGGCGCGTCCAAGTCGCGGTGGCCGACGTGATGCGGCATGTGGTGGACGAAGGAGACCATGCTGCCCGGCGACAGCGACAAGCGCTCAATCCGCAGCGGTTCGCCGGTAAAGGCGTGGATTTTGCCCGCTATCCAATTGGTCTGCATTTCGTCGTCGTATTCGGTCCGCGTGGAATTCCACCGATAGGGAATGCGGTAGAGGTGAGAACCGGGGATAACGGCCAACTCACCGCCTCCGTCGCCGAGCCCCATCCCTTCGGGATAGCACAGGGTGCGGACGCATTGCTGCGCTAGGAATTGGGTGGTTAGTGCGTGGCCGTCGCCGGTTTCGCTTTCGACCTCGTACTGCCCTTGGCGATACGGATGCGCGTGCCAGCGCCGCCCCCTTGATCCCGCAGGCCGGTTGAGCATCAGGCAGTGATCGATCAGGAAGCGCTCGCCGAGGAGTTGACCGAAGAGTTCCATCATCTGCGGGTGGCTGGTGGTGACGTCGAGGATAAAATCGTCGTACGCGAGCGGAAAGTATTCCGGCATCATCCCCTGCCACTCGAATTTCGCAGCGACCGACGCGAGACCAGTTCCGAAAAGCCCGTGTTCGTACATATAAGCCCGGAGTTCCGGCGACATAAAGCGCATCTGCTCCGACCCGCCGCAACAGGCAGCTAGGAACTCAGGAGTCGTCTGCTCCGGTGCCGGTTCGGGCAGCCCACGGCTCGCGTAGTCAATGGCGGCCCAGTCGGTATCTACCACAATGCCGTCGTTCATCCGTTGTAGCTTTTGCAGGCTGGCCGTCCAGCGCTGTTGCCCAGCGTTGGTCAGGATGCCCTCCCAGACCCAGTAGCCTTCCCGTTCAAAAAAATCGCGGTCAAAGGCAGCTAGGACTTCGGGGCGCAAGAGGTCGTGCAGGCGACCGGCTGGAGTAGGGTCGTGCGATGCGTTCATGGATGGTCTTGGGCAGTTAAAAACCCCGCGCCTTTTCGACGCGGGGTTCTCCATTTTCTATTCAGCGGATGGCGAGCGGCCGCCCCGGCGATCCCGTGCCGCCTTTGAAGCGGGTCGGCGTGAATATAAAGAGGAACTCGTACACTTCGTCGGCTAACACTTCTTCAAAGACCATGTTCTCCAAGTTGAAGATGCCGTTCTTGGTGATGAGTTCCTGGTGAACCGGGAAGACCAATTTGGGGTCGGGACCGGGCACGACTTCAGTGGTCCACTGGTCCGAGCCGATCATCGAGGGTTTCATGGAGATGATCCACTCGCTCGCCTCCATGCCGATGCCAGGCGGATTGGTGTTGTAGGTATCAGGATCCTTCCACAGCTTAGACCAGCCGTAGTTGAAGAGCAGGGCGTCGCCCTCTTGGATGCTGCTTTCGGCAATCCCCTGCCTTGCGAGCGCGCCACGGATATCGGCGACGGTGACCTCGTAGCTGTGGTCGAGGTGTTCGACGCCCTTGTAGCCGGCAATGTCGATGAGCACGCCTCGGGTGATGAAGGAGCGCACGTGTTCGATGCCCAGTTTGGTCACCCCATAAGGAGTGGCCATCTCTTTGGCGGTAACGCCATTGTAGAACACGTCTTGGGTCGAGCCGTCGGCCATCTCCATGCGCGTGCCAATGTGGGCCAGCCCGTCGAACTGCGTGCCGACTTGGCCGATCTCGGCGCAGAGGAACTCGTCGAAATACATGAGCATGTTGTTCTCGCCGAAGGGGCCGCCAGTGGGCGCGCCGGGAATGATCATCGCATACGTGCGCTCGCCAAACAGCGGCATGCCGCGCTCGTATATCTGGCCCAGCTCGTACATTTTGCCGGTTTTGACTAGCTGGACGGCCTTGAGGATGATTTCGGCGGTGATGCGGTTGGAGGCGCCAGCTTGGTCGTCGGCTCCCCACGGCGAGGGCCACCAAGGCCCTTGTTCGCGGGTCTGGGAAAAGCACGGCAGGGACAAGGCGAGCACGAGGATCGCCGAAGTGAGCGATTTCATGAGTTTCTCCTTGGTAAATGGGTCGCGGAAATGCACCGCGATGGTATAAGGAAATTGCGGCTCTGAATCAAGCTCAGACGAACTTGACTACTACTAAGAGCACGATGACGATCACCAGCACAGTGGGCACTTCGTTGAGGCAGCGGAAGAACCGCTCGCTCTTTTGGTTTTCGCCGCGTGCAAAAGCCTTGCGGTAGGAGGAGAGCATGCCGTGGAAGGCCGCCATGGCAAGCACTAGCACCAATTTGATGTGCATCCAGTAGCCGGTGCCGGGCGCGCCGGCACCCGTGGCGAGGATGAGCAGGATGCCAGTAACAAAAGAAATGATCATCGCCGGATTCATAATCACTCTCAGCAACTTGCGCTCCATGACCTTGAAGGTCTCGTCGGCTTCGGACCCAAGGGTAACTTGGCAGTGATAGACATAGAGGCGCGGCAGATAGAACATGCCGACCATCCAGGCGATGACGAAGATGACGTGGATAGCTTTGAGCCACAGGTAGTACTCGCTTGCAAATGCACTCATAGGGAGGAACTCCTCTACGCGGAGACGGGCGAGGTGCGCGCCGTTGCCAGCGCCGCTTCGTGGAGGGCGTTGACTGTTTCGGCGTCTAGGTCAATGTCGATGTTGGGAATGGACTTGGACCGACCGATGAAGAGCGTTGCGTAAAATGCGCAAGCCGCTAGGTAGGACCCTGCGAGGTTGGGATGGCTTTGGTCTTTGTCGTGGAGGACGATATCGGGATGCGCCGCTAGACAGTGCTGCCAAGCTAGGCCCACGGGCACGACGGTCGCGCCGATTTCGCACCCCACTTCGGCGTAGGTCTCGCTCAAGGCGGCTTGAGTCTCGGGAGCGTTTTGCCGCGCCCAAGTCATATAAAGCACCGTCTGCGCCTGTGCCGCTTTAATTACAGCGTCGAATTCGCGGATGTTTTCTCCGGTGCGCTTGGGATTTTTCACCGGCAAGGTGCTTTGCTCCTGCAACACGACGTAATCCCAGCGGGATGCCTGCAAGTGCTCGTGTGCCTCGCCTTTGTTCAAGTGCATCCTGAGCGAGGCTCCGCCGGCGCTGATGAGTTCGCTTTCCAACTCGCCCTTGCCGCCGGCATGGACGAGTTGGGCGAGGAGGCCGGGCAGATCGTTGCGCGCGGTGAAGCTGTTGCCTATGAAAAGGACGCGGGTGATATTGGCCATGGTCAGTCTTCTGTTTGGGTTGAGGGGTGTCCTGCTCAACATAAACACCGCTTTGCCTCGCGCCAAGTTGCTAGCCCAATGGTCTGGTATTCGGCGTGCAGGACTCCGATGGCGACGACTTTTATGCAATCTAATACTGGAGAACTTCAGATGGGACAAACGGTCGATCAGTACGAGCGAGACGGGTATTGTATCGCGGATGAACAGATCGCGCCGGACGATGTGTTGGCAAAGGCGTTGCAGGGCATGGTGGCCGTGCGCGATGGGAAGTTTGATATGGAACTGCCGCCGACCGAGCATCCGGGATATGATCCAGACGTGTTGTGCAAGATCAACAATCCGCATCGGTCGGATACGGGACTCTATGAATTGGTGACTTGTCCACAAGTAGGACGCAAGGTCGCCGAGATAACGGGCGCCCAGCGAGTGCAGGTGTGGGCGAGCCAGTTGCTGATCAAGCCACCAGGATCCGCGACCGCAGGACACGTCGGCTGGCACCAAGACCGGCAGTACTGGCGCATGTGGCAGCAAGACCAAGGGCTTTTTACGGCGTGGATCGCGTTGTGCGATGTGGAGGAGGAGTTGGGACCGATGCGCTTTGTGCGCGGGTCGCACCGTTGGGGCTTTTTAGACCAAGGGAATTTTTTCGACAAGGACCAGCACAAGCTGCGGGAAGACATCGCGGTGCCGGCGGGTGAGACTTGGGAGGAAGTGTCGGCGCTGATGCCCTTAGGTGGGCTTAGCGTCCACCACTGCCTGACCTACCACGGCTCCAACGCCAATGTCTCGGATGCGGCACGCTGGAGCTTGGCCGTGCATTTGCGCGACGAACGGGCCGTGCCGGTGCCCGGCGACCAAGGCTACTACACCGCGCATTTGGACGATCCCCAGATTTGCCCGGTGATGTACGAAGCCTAGCGTCGTTACTCGGGCGCAGATGCGCCGAAGGCCGCGGCAAAAGCCCGCGACTTGGGATTGAGCACTGAGTAGAAAGCGCGGACTTCTGGGTCGGAATGGTCGCGCCAGAGCCGAGCGGGCAGGGTGGTGTAGTTGCTCAAGTGGGGTTGGTCGCGGCGTCCGTAATAGATCTGTACGGATTTGCGTTCTCGTTGCGTCGGGCGGATAGTCGCCGCGTGCAGCACCGAGAGGTTGAAGAGCACGACGGTGCCGGCCGGGCCGTGCAGGTCGACGATACCGCCGCGGGCGAGTTGGTCTTCTTGATCCAAAATGGACGCGTCGGCAGCTTCGGGCGAGAGGGAGAAGCAGTGGGTGGTCTCGTCGACGTCGGCCAAATAGACGAGAGCGTGGACATACTGGGTGCGCAGGGGGTGCTGCTGCCAGTGCGGACGGTCGCGAT
>JAPPEF010000221.1 GCA_028875335.1 Gemmatimonadota bacterium | reverse complement strand
CCGTCGCTGGAGCGCAAGGGCGTGTTTCGCGGCATTCCCGGACTGCCGCCCTCGTTGCTTGAGCCGCCGCCGGGATGTCCCTTTCATCCGCGTTGTCCGCAGGTGATGGATAGCTGCTCGGATCGCGTGCCGGAGTTGGAAGAGGTAGCTGCTGAGCGCCAGGCGGCCTGTCATCTGCACGCCGAGGTGTCGTGAACGCGCCACTATTAGAAGCGCGGGGTGCCAGCCGGGCTTTTGGCGGCGGCGTGTTCGATCGGCAGCGAATTGTTGCAGTTGCCGACGCCTCGTTGGTGATTCCAGAGGACGATCCCGTGGTGGTGGCCATTGCCGGGGAAAGCGGTAGTGGGAAGACTACTTTGGCGCGGCTGCTGCTAGGCATTTTGCCGCCGACTGGTGGATCCGTGCGCTATCAGGGTACGGAACTGCGCGATCTCGACGCCAAGGCGAGACAGACGTTTCGCCGACAGGTGCAGGCTGTGTTTCAGGATCCCTTTGAGGTGTTTAACCCGTTCTACCGAGTGGACCATTCCCTGACGGTGCCGATTGCTAAGTTCTTTCCGGAGTTGTCGCGGGCTGAGCGGCGGCAGCGGATCGAGGAGGGGCTGCAAGCGGTCGGGCTGCGTCCGGAGGAGACCCTCGGGCGTTATCCCCATCAGCTAAGCGGCGGTCAGCGGCAGCGCATCATGGTGGCGCGGGCGTTGCTACTCGCCCCGCGCGTGATTGTGGCCGACGAGCCGGTGTCGATGGTGGACGCCTCGTTGCGCGCTACCATCTTGGAGACCTTGTCTCGCATCCATCGGGAGCGCGGCATTAGTCTCGTGTACATTACGCACGACCTGACTACGGCGTATCAACTGAGCCATACCATTCTCGTCATGTACCAAGGTGCGGTGGTCGAGGTGGGGGATGTGGAGCAGGTTATTAAGGCACCGAAGCACCCTTACACGCAGCTACTCGTGAGTTCGATTCCACTGCCGGATGCAAAACGTCGCTGGGGAGAAGGCTCGGTTGAGGTCACGCCTAGCGGGCCGACAGTGGAAGAGGACGAAGAGATTCCGAGTACCACTGGCGGCTGCGCTTTTGCCGAGCGCTGTCCCCACGTCATGCCGCGCTGTCGGCAGCAGCGTCCGCCGCTGGTGCAGACCGATGCTGGCCGTGCCGCTGCTTGCTATCTCTACGAGGACGCCGCAGTGCTGTCGGAAGAGCAGGTCGCCGGCTTGTCCTACGGGGGGGAACGATGTTGGACCTAGCGAAGCGAGCTAATTATTGTGGAGATGTTCCATGACGCTGGACCAAATCACAGCACTAGCCGCAACGGGCGAATCCGAGGTGTTGGAGTTCAAGAGCACGACCGGGACGCGCCGCGAGGCTCTCAGAACCGTGTGTGCCATGCTCAACCAACGCGGCGGGCACGTTCTGTTTGGTGTCGCGCCGACGGGAAATGTGGTTGGCTAGCAGGTGAGCGAGCGGACGATTGAGGAGGTGAGTGCTGAGATTCAAAAGATCGATCCGCCGGCCTTTCCGGCGATCCAAAGGGTCCCCATAGCGGGAGATCGCGAGGTGATTGTGATCAGCGCAAGTCAGGGACCTGCCAGACCGTATGTTTATCGGGGTGCGGCCTATCGCCGGATTGGCAATACCACCGTAGCCATGTCGGCCGATGAGTACAATCGGATGCTCTTTGAGCGCATGCACAGCGAGCAACGCTGGGAGAATCAGCCGGCCATTGGGTGGTCAGTCGCAGACCTCGATGTGGGGGAGATTCGGCGCACGGTTGCCGAGGCGGTCCGGCGCGCCGATTGGAAGACCCCGGGACTAGGGAGCCGACCGAGTTGCTGCGCGGCTTGGGGCTTTTTCGACACGGGGTCTTGTTGCGTGCGGCGGCCGTATTGTTCGGCAGTACCGAGTGCCTCGAATTTGAGATGCCGCAATGTTTGCTCCGCGTCGCTCGCTTCCGGGGTCTCGACCGGACGGAGTTTCTCGACAATCGGCAGTTCCACGGCAACGCCTTCGTGCTCTTGGCGAGTGCGGAACGCTTTCTGCGCGATACGTTGCCCATCGCCGGACGCTTTGCAGCGGATCGCTTCGAGCGCATCGATGAACCGCTCTATCCGCCCCTCGCACTGCGCGAGTCGTTGGCCAACGCGCTGTGCCATCGCGATTACGCGATCGGTGGGGGTTCCGTAGGCGTGGCCGTGTACGATGATCGCTTGGAGGTGACTTCTTCTGGTACGCTGCATTTTGGATTGACCCCAGAGCAGTTATTCGCGCCTCATGAATCGCTGCCTTGGAACCCGCTGATCGCCCGTACTTTTTATCGCCGCGGCCTTATCGAAGAATGGGGGCGTGGGACGCTCAAGATGGCGGAACTGACGACCGCCGCCGGGTTGTCCCGTCCCGAAATTGAGGATGCTGGTGGGTGCGTGACGATACGCTTTCGACACGGGCACTACGTGCCGTCCGAGAAAGACGAAAGAGGTTTAACCAAACAGCAACAAGCAATTCTCGCCCTGCTGGATCGTGCGCCCGACGGTCTGGCCCTGCGCGAGATTCGCGCCCGGTTGGAACAGCAGGCCAGTGAACGGCAGGTGAGATGGGCTTTGGCGGTGTTGAGAAGGCAGGGGCTGGCCGTGTCCACCGGGCGTGGTCGTGTGGCGCGGTGGACACGCGTACGAGGCCGATAGGCTGTCTTGCCGATTCCGATTGGTGTCTTATTGTGTCTTATTGTGTCTTAATTACGTCTTATTGTGTCTTAATTACGTCTTATTACGTCTTATTGGGTCTATGTTTTTATTCCCATGACGAGTTTGTGAAAGAGTAAAGGCCCCTTCGACAGGTTCAGGGTGCTCATACCGGCTTGTTGAACCCGCGTCGAAAACCCGCTGACATGGTTACAGGAGATGATAGAAGGTGAACGCTTTAAAGATGACAGCGAGGTTGCCTCTACTGGTAGCGGTGCTGGCTAGCTGCGGACCGGCTGTGGTGCTGGACGACGTCCCTCGGGACCGCACCATGATCTTGATGAACGGCGGGCCGAACCAGTATTCCTTGTTCGACAATCAGAACCCCTACATCCCCGGCTCCGATCAGGGATTCCACATGGGCACGCTGCCAGCGGTGTTTGAGCCGCTGATTATGTACAACGTGCTCACTGGGGAATACGAGAACTGGCTGGCCGAAAGTTGGGAGTACAACGACAGTTTTACCGTGCTCACCGTGAAGATCCGCGAGGGCATTGAATGGGCGGACGGCGTCCCGTTCACCGCGCGCGACGTGGCCTTCACCTTTGACATGCTGCGCGACCACGCCGCGTCCATGGTGCATCTGGCCGACCTGCCCGAGTTCTTCGATTCCATTGAGGTTGTTGACGACCACACTGTGCGGCTGGTGCTGAAAAAGGCGGGGCCGGCGTTTTGGGCGACTACGCTGAGCAGCAACCACGGCATCTTCGTCTTGCCCGAGCATATATGGAAAGACCAAGATCCTTTAGAGTTCACTTTCCACGACATCGACGGCGGCTTGCCCTTGGGCACAGGTCCCTACCGCCTCGTGTACGCTTCTCCATACCAGAAAATCTACGATTTGCGCCAGGACTGGTGGGGGGCTAAGAGGGGGTTCAAGCGGCTGCCGAAAATCCAGCGAATTATCTACGTGCCGCAGCAGGAGGAAAGTCAGGCTGCTCAACTGCTGTTGACCGATCAGCTCGACATGGCACCCATCATGCAGGTGCTCACTCTTGAAAGCGTGTTAGAGCGCAATGCGCGGGTCGTGACCTTTGCCGATCGGCAGCCGCCCTACGGCTACTTGGACTGGTGTCCGATTGACCTCAACATGAACTGCTCGGAGCCGCCGTTTGACGATCCGCAGATTCGCCGGGCGATCAGCATGGCCATCGACCGGGAGAAACTCGTCCAGCTAGCTGAGTCGGGGGCGGGCGTGGTCGCGCTGCATCCCTTCACGCCCTACGAATGGTTTGCGCCTTTTGACGAGGCCCTGCAGGAGATTCTCGCGCGGCATGGGTACGACTCCAAGCCGCACTTAGAAGAAGTGAAACGGATCATGGAGGGGAAGGGCTATCGCAAGGACGACGAGGGCTTGTGGGTCAACCCGGAGGGCGAGAGCGTCGAGATTGCCATGTACGTGCCGCAGTGGCTGCGGGCTTATGGTCCGCCGCTGACGCAACAGCTACGCGACGCTGGTTTTGATGCGAATTTTGACACCTCGCCCGGTTTGACCTCTCTCGTGCAGACGGGGGAGCAGAAGGCTTCCCTCGGTTGCAAGGGACCGAGTGGGGTGCGCGGCATGGACCCCTATTTGATGTTGTCTTACTACACCTCGCAGTACTTCCGGCCCACGGGGCAGCCGGCGCCGCTGTGGTCAACCATTTCGCGCTGGCGCAACGAGGAGTTCGACCGCATTGTCGAGCGCATCGCGCCTCTACAAGTTGGAGACGAGGAACTGTTGGAATTATTCGTCGAGGCGATGGAGATATGGGTGGAGGAGTTACCCGACATCTTCTTGGCGCAGCTAATTATCCGCTATCCTTGCAACACTACCCGCTGGACTGGCTGGCCGAGCCAGCAAGATCCCTATGGCTTCCCGCACTCTTGGCAGTGGGAACTATTGAAGACCTTCATCCGGCTGGAGCCGGCCAGTGGACAAGGGCCATCTGCGTCCCTGTCGATCAGTCCATGACTCCATCGAGGTGAAGCGACTCCGCTTCGCTCGGGTCAGACGGCCTCAGAAGAAGCGGGCAGTCCGTTTGTGAACTGCCCACTTCTTCCGCGTTGCTTACAGGCTGGATCACGTGGCATTAAATAGAAACAGAACCGGCGCATCATTAGGCGCGAAGGCTTCTACAAGACGCCACATAGCCTGCCTTGGGTTCCAGACGAGTCGCACGAAAAATGGGTGGCGTATCGGCCTCTTATAGCCGGCGAACTCTTCAGGCTCTTCGGCGAAAAACATGAACTCGGCCGCTACCCACTGCCCTCCCAACTTTAGTCCTTCCTCAATCTGGTCTCTCAGTTGGGGAGACCACTCCATAGACCTCATGGGGAGCAGGCCGTGGGTCTGGGCGTAGTCCCGATAGCTTTCATAATAGTCGCCTTGCAGCTCGAACACTCGGTACGCGCTGGTGAAAAAGGAGGCGTTGCCAAAGAAGTAATCGCGTCTGTTTATACGAGAATCGTGCCTCTTTATGTTGATGCCGAATCGGTGCATGGCTTTGAGGAGGTCAAAGGGCGTCGCACCAATGGGTAACTCGGGCATCTGTAGCCCCATTCCTGTCGGCGGACGAGCCGACCTCCACCATGGCGTCGCACCAATGGATAACTCAGGGATCTGTATCCCCATGGTCTGTAGCTGCTGGGCGGTTAAGGGGCCACCCAGTTTAATGGTTTCAAGTTGCCTCTTTATATCCGCTATTCCTTCGGGATTGACGCCCCCGCGCAGGTAAAATTCGGCCGCGAGGCTGTCGTTGCCGGAGGCGGAAAAGGCGACCAAGAAGTCGTAGAGCCAAGCGCGCAGGTCGGCTTCTTGCTGAGGAGTGATGGCAATGTCCGATTCGACGGGGATGGCCTCGACGGCCTGCTGCAATTGGTCGCCAGACTCAACCTTGATCATCTCTAGGCCGTTGAGGTAGTCGAGGCGGGCTTGGTGTCCGGCATCGGGCGGAAAGTCGCGGTACTGACTTTGGGGAATGGCAGCGGCCGTGCTGGCGGTGAACCAAGCGGCGATTAGGGCGAAAATGGCTAAGCGTTGCATGATGCTCTCCTTTGTGGAAGAGTGTGGGTTGTTGCTTCGGTACGCACTATTGCAACTATCGTGCCAATGGAGAGGCCAGCAGTCGCCAATCGCGCTGATTTTTCTTTCGTCTTATACCTATAACTTGCTGTTAAATAATACGTTACAAAAGTAAGCCGATTTTTTCTTCGTCTCTCAGATTCTTTTTATCAGCCCTTTTGCGGCTCTAATGTCAGTTGATACGGAATGCTCGGAGGGTGTGTACTGTGCGCTATTGGACAGCGGATGTTCACTATCGGACAGTAGGGGTTATTGATGTTATGCAGGTATGGGATGCTGTTCACGCCAGCTTCTCCTTATCCAAGGGGTCGATGCGTGCCGTCAGTAATTGACCAGCCAACTAATGACCAGTAGCTTTTGCCGTCCATTTACTAACATTTTGGCATATCCTTAGTCCATAGACCTACTCAAGAGGAGAAGAGAGATATCGCATGTTCTGCCAATTGCCGCTGGGGATGAGCGGCGATGTCCGCCTGCTGCTGAACGGCGAGTGGGAGTTTGCCGAGGGTCCCGATGGCGATCCGCCGACCGACGGCTGGGAGCGCGTGCGCGTGCCGCATCGCTCGCGCGAGTTTGAAGATGAGCCGCCCGAGTCTGGTTGGTACCGCACAGAACTGCGCCTACCCGATGGCTGGGATGCAGACGGGCGCATTGTGCTCGACTTAGGGAGGGTCCGTCACTTTGGGCGCGCTTATCTCGACGGCGAGGTGATCGGCGAGCACTACGGCATGCGCTTGCCTTGGCGCATTGACTTGACTGCTAGCCTCCGTTCGGGGCGCGATCACCGGCTCGACGTGTTCACCCACAACTGTAGCGGCCGCTATGCGCATCCCGACGCCTCACGGCTGAGTGAAGAAGCGGAAAAAGCCCTCGATACTCGCTTCTGGTACACGAGCGCCGCCACCGTTGGCATGGAGTCGGATGTGTGGCTGAGTTGGGAGTCGCGGGTTCGGGTCGAAGATGTGCAGATTGTCACGTCGGTGCGAGAGCGCGAAATCCGCGTCGGGTTGACCGTCCGCAACGACGCCGAGGAAGCGTTCCACGGCGACATTCGCCTGCAGGTGCGCCGCGCGGGCGAGACTGAGTTGGAACTCGAAGGTTGCGATCTCGATCTAGCACCGGGGGAGAGCCGTCGCCTAGAGACCGCGGTGCCTTGGGGAGACGCCGTGCTCTGGGGTCGTCCGCCGTACGGCGAGCCGGTTCTGTACTTCCTCGAAAGTTCGTTGCACTCGGCAGGTCGCGCCGTGCATACTACTGTGACTCGCTTCGGCTTTCGCGAGATCTGGGCCGAGGGGGATCGGCTGCTGCTCAACGGCATTCAGCTAATGCCTTGGGGCGACCACACGGTGCCGTACGTGTACGAGCGCCAGTGGCTGACGCGGAAGTTCGTCGATCTGGCCGACGCCAATGTCAGTATCGTCGAGCACCACCGCTACGATCCGCCGCCGGTGTTTTACGACGTGGCCGACGAGCTTGGCGTGTTCGTGGTGGGTGCCAACTTCTGCGTTGGTACGGGACAGGTGTACACGCCGGAGATGGACGTGCGGGAAAAGTCGCTGGTAAGGGAGTATCAGCTAGCGGTGGCCGACTACTGGATTCGCTCGGTCCGCAATCATCCGTCGATTCTGTTCTGGGACATCACGGACGCGAGAGAGCCCGAATACTGCGTGCCCCTGCTGCGCAAGGTGAAAGAACTCGACGACAGCCGCATCGCCGAAGTTACCTTTGACCCGTCTGTGGCTACGGACGAGTTGATTGAACTGATTGATTGCTATCGGCTGTTCAGCGGCTTGGAGAACATCGAGGCGAGCATTGATGCGATTCGCAGCGGCCTCCCGGTGAAACCGATCCGGGTCGGTGAGGCGGGCATCTTTGCGGAAGCCTCCTGGGGAGAGCAGGAGGAGCCGCCGCTGTCGGAAGGATGGTGGGAATTTTTGACCTCAATGCCTGAGCGCAACGTCCACGGGCTACAGACGTTTTTTCTTGCCGACATGGATTACCGAGGCTTTACCGACCACGTGCCGGGGATGTTGGTTGGACCGCTCGATGTGAAGGTCACGTGGCCGTCGCAGTCGGGAGCGGACGCCCGCATTGATCCTTTCGGCGCGGGGACACCGGCGGCGTGGGGCAAGCATCGGCTGTGTCTCAACTGGTGCGATCCGCAGCAGCCGGTCTCGCGCCCGACGGCGACGACGGTTTGGTCACAGGAGTTGTTCCGCCGACTCGCCGGGCGGGATGTGGGACCGCTGGCGCACGAACGATTGCCGGAGGTGCTCGTGCGGGTGATGCGCGACGGGCAACCGGTCGCCCGCGCCTGCGTTTTGGTGACTCCGCTGGCTGGGCAAGCGGTTCTGCCCTATGCTGTGCGGGCCGATCTGGCGGGTACGGCGTGGTTTGTGTTGCCTGAAGCGGGTGCGTACCGCTTTACTTGTCAGGGCGCAAGTGTGGATGTCGAGAGCCAGTGGCAACCGATCCGAGCGCCGGGTGGATACGACCACGTTCAGTCGGTGACGCTGCATTTGCCCCAAGTCTCTTAATCGGAGAATGATATGCCAGACACTCGTCCCAATATCCTGCTCATCATGACCGACCAGCAACGCGGCGACTGCATGGGGCTGGATCCCCACAGTCCTTCGTGTTTGCAAACGCCCAACTTAGACTGGCTGGCCCGCACGGGCACGCATTTTCACCACGGCTACTCCGAATGCCCCAGTTGCATTCCCGCGCGCCGCAGCTTGATGACCGGCACGGCACCCGCGGCCAATGGGGTCGTTGGCTTCAGAGGTGCTCCGTGGGACCCGCCGCACACCTTGGCCGGCGATCTATCCAAGGCAGGTTACCAGACGGAGATGATCGGCAAACTCCACTTAACTCCCCATCGCAAGCGCTACGGTTTTGACCACATGCAACTGGCCGATGCCACTCGG
>JAPPEF010000038.1 GCA_028875335.1 Gemmatimonadota bacterium | reverse complement strand
CGCCAGTGCTTGGTTTTGTGGATTACGGCTACATGCAGTTTTCCCTCGTCGCTGACCGCTTTCAATATCTGGCCGGCATCGGCGTGATGGCGGTACTCATCGGTAGTGCCGTTCACGGTGTGGGTAGGCTAGCGAGTTCTCTCAGGATAGGCGCGTGCGGCCTCGCAGTGGTCGTTTTGGCGCTCCTCGGAGTGATGACTTGGCAGCAGGCGGGCATCTACCGGGACGAGATCAGCCTCTTCAGCCACATCGTCTCTTTCAATCCCGAGGCGCGAGATGCACATCTCAATCTGGCCGCGGCATTGGCCGAGGAGGACCGTGCGGAGGAAGCCCGCGCTGCCGCCCGCATCGCGGTGGAACAGCGCCCAGATTTTGCTAACGCACATTCCACCCTCGGCCTCGCACTTATAAAAATGAACCATCTCAAAGAAGCCGAAGAGAGCGTTCTCCGCGCCTTGGAACTCGATCCTCGCCATAATACCTCCCACCAGAATTTGGGCGAGGTGCTGAGGAGACAGGAGCGTTATGAGGAAGCCATCGCGTCGTTCCGCACTGTGCTGAAGAACGATCCGGAGTACGTGCTGGCTCATGCCGGCATGGGCGATGCTTTGTTCCGCCTCGGTCGATACGACGAGGCAATCAAGTCGCTGAGCAGGGCAGTTTCTCTTCGACCGAACCAGCCGATCTCGGGTGTTCTCTACGTCCTTATGGGCCGGGCGTCGCTTGAGCTGGACCGGCTCGAGACAGCGGAAAAACATTTCCAGCGCGCTATGGAGATCAACCCCGATACTGTGGAACCTCTCGTATATATGGCCTGTCTGCGGATTGCACAGCAGCGTTTTGAGGAAGCCGACGAATATCTGCTCCGCGTCCGAGAACTGAAGCCACACGATCTGGCCATCCTTCAGAACACTGCCGAGATCCTGAGGAAACAGGGGCACCATGAGGAAGCCATCGCGTCGTACCGCGTAGTGCTCGAAATTGACCCCGAGCACGCGCTGGCCTATGCCGGCATGGGCGATGCGCTATTCCAATTGGAGCGCTATGAGGAAGCGCTCGCGTCGTTGACACAGGCCATCTCTCTGCAATCGGACCTGCCGATGGCGGCTAGACTTCATGTCCTCATGGGTCAGGCATCGCAGGAACTGGGGCGGACCAAAGTTGCAGCGGAGCAGTACGAACGCGCCCTGCTAGTCGAACCGCACAACACGGAAGCGCTTGATCGCTTAGCCTTTGTGCGGTTCTGGCAGAAGCGTTACGAGGAGGCGCTCGATCTGTATCGGATTCTGATCGATATTGGTTACGCCAAGGCGCAAAACCACACCAACATGGCCGCCTCGCTTTTCTACCTAGGCCGCACCGACGAGGCGATTGAGAACCTCGAACGCGCCCTATCTTTGGATCCGAACTTGGAATCGGCGCAGACCTACCTCAAAGATATGCGGCGCAGACAGTAGCAGGAGTGCGCCCCTTTACTCGATCTCGTCACAAACTTTCTTGTCGCAACTCAGCACCTTTTTCCTCCTGCCTCGGCCGCTCAACGGCCTGATCACCGCGCTCTCGGTCGGCATTGGTGCTTTGACTACCGACCAATCCCCCGCTTGGCCCGCTATTCTGCTCGCCGCCCTTTCTGCTGCGTTGATCAATGGTGCTGGCAATGCCTTCAACGATTTGATGGATATCGACATTGACCGCATCAACCGCCCGTTGCGCCCTTTGCCTTCCGGCCGCCTCAGCCCAAGCGCGGCCCGCAGGCAAAGTGTGCTTCTCGCTTTAGCTGGCTGTGCGCTCGCGTTTTGGCTCAGCCTCTGGCATGGATTGATCGCCTTAGCCGTTGTCGCCTTGCTCGCCGTCTATAGTATTTCCTTAAAAAACAGCCTGCTGTGGGGCAATGTGCTCGTCGCTTTTGTCGGGGCTATTGCCTTTCCCTATGGTGCCTTGGCCGCTGGCGATATCGGGCGCGCGTGGATTCCGGCGCTTTTTGCTTTCCTCTTTCACTTGGGGCGGGAAATCGTCAAGGACATCGAAGACGTGGCCGGGGATCAGATCCGCGGCGAGCGCACCTTGCCTCTGCGTTGGGGACGAGCCCAAGCTGGGGTGTTGGTGGCTATCGTTTATTTGATCTTGGTCGGGTTTACTTGGATGCCGTTTTTCACGGGCATCTACGGCGCACTCTACGCGCTCGCTTTGCTGCCGCTCCATGTCTTGGTCGGCTACGTCCTCTGGCAATTGTATCGCCAACGCGCTGTGCTGGCCGACGACCGCCTCGGCCGCTTGCTCAAAGTCGGTATGTTCTTGGGGCTTGTGGCCATTGTCGTCGGCGAGGTCGTCTTTGCTTTGGGCTAGGCGCGGCCTGATATTATGGAGCTACTAAAGGAGGTTTTCTATGAAAATTACCGACGTCAAAACCTTTCCCATTTGCCACGGGTCGCGCAATTACCTCTTCGTCAAGGTCGAGACCGACGCGGGCTTGTACGGGGTCGGCGAGTTTGGCATTACTTGGAAGGAGCAGGCCGGCATTGGCGCTATCGAGCACATGAAGCGCCACATCATCGGCCTGGATCCGCTTAACACCGAATACATTTGGCAACTGCTGTTCCGAGTTGATTTCTTCCCCGGCGGTCGGATCAACGCGGCCGCTATGTCGGCCATTGACATTGCGCTGTGGGACATCAAGGGCAAGGCGCTCGGGCAACCCGTGTACATGCTCTTGGGCGGCAAGATGCGCGAGCGCGTCTTTTGTTACACTGGCATCGGTGGCAAGACGCCCGCTGACACCGCCCGCGCGGCTCAGGAACGGGTTGCCGAGGGCTGGAAGTACCTGCGGATGTCGGTTTTTGACCGCGATGGCATCCTCGAACCGCGCACGGCTGTCCGCGACTCAATCGCCCACTTTGCCGCCACGCGCGAGGCCGTTGGGCCGGAAATTGAAATCTGCATTGACGTCCACACCCGCCTCGACCCGCCCGACACCATCCGCCTCGGTCGCCAGCTTGAGGAATACGATCCCTTCTTCATCGAGGATCCGCTGCGCTGCGAAAATCCCCAAACCTATCGCCAGGTGCGCCATCACGTTAGCTGTCCGCTGGCCGTTGGCGAACACTATGCGACCAAGTGGGAGTTTCGGCAGATGATCGAGGAGGAACTGATGGACTATGCGCGGATTGACTTGTGCATAGTCGGCGGGCTGACCGAGGCGCGCAAAGTGGCCAACTGGTGCGAGACCCACTACATCAAGATTGTCCCGCACAATCCCCTCGGCCCGGTCTCGGCCGCAGCCTGCGCCCACCTCGACATTGCCTGCGACAATTTCGCCGTGCAGGAGGGCGGCCTCATTGGCCACACCGTGATGGAGGATGTCTTTCCAGTGCAACTGCCCTATGAGTCTGGGTGCATCTTACCGCCGGAACTCCCCGGTTTGGGAATAGAATTCAACGATGAAGCAGCCGAGCACTACGAGTTTAAATGGCTCGGCGGCCCGATTCTGCGCCGCGAAGACGGCTCATTCACCAACTGGTGACTATTCCCACTCCTAAAGGAGTTGGGCTTCTTGGTGGCGTTAAGCCGCCGCAGACTGTAGCCCCAGTCTGCAAATGTTACGCGCCGCGTTTTCATCGCGGTCTATATCCAGACCGCAGCAAGGACACTCGTGGCGGCGTTGGGACAACGCCTTACGAAGTCGATGCCCGCAGTCGGAACAATCCTGCGAGGTATAGGCCGGGTTGACGGCCACCAACGTCCTACCAGCTTCTTCCGCTTTGTAGGACAGGACCTGCCTCAACTGCGACCAAGCGGCGTCAGCAATGCTTTTGGAGAGGCAACGGTTTTGAACCATGCCGTTGACATTCAACGCTTCGACGGCGATCAGGCCAAAACGATTGACCAGCCGACGAGCCAATTGATGAGAAAAGTTATGGCGACGAAAGCGAATGCGTTCGTGGACGCGGGCAACCACCTTACGCGCTTTCTTGCGTTCGGGCGAACCCTTTGGTTGCTTGGAGAGGCTTCGATTGGCTTTGGCCAGGGCCTTTTCGTCTTTGCGAAAAAAGCGCGGGTTGGCAATCGTCTCGCCGTTCGACAGGGTAGCGAACTTGGAAAGTCCCACGTCGATGCCCACCACCTCGTCGCTTTTAGGCAGCGGTTGGTGGCTCTCCACCTCGCAGACGATGGTGACATACCACTTGCCAGTAGCAGCCCGCCGTACCGTGCAGGTCTTGGGCGTTCCTTCCAGGGGCCGAGACCACACTCCGCGCAAGCAGCCGATCTTGGCAAGTCGCAAGCCCTTGTCGTCGAGGCGAAAAGCGGTCGCTTGCGGATAGGTCAGGCTATCGTAGCGGCCTGCGCCCTTGAAGCGGGGGAAGCCGGGTTTCTCGCCTCCGTCCTTGCAGCGGCGAAAGAACGCTTGAAACGCCCAGTCAACGCGCACGGCCACATTTTGCAGCACTTGGCTATGCACACCAGCCAACGTCGGTCGATCCGTTTTCAAAAAGGGCAATCGGCTCTGCTGGTCATACAACGACAGCGACTCGCCCCTGTCTTGGTAGGCTTGGATTCGATCCACAACCAAGTGGTTGTAGAGCATCCGGCATTCTTCAAGGTGAAGTGCCAGCGTCGTGGCCTGTTTCGCCGTGGGTCTCAGTCGATATTTGAACGCCTTACGCATGGATATAAATAGACCACAAGGAGCAATCAGATGCAAGGTGATTTTAGGCTAAAGCCACGCTTATATCCCAATCCTCAAGAGCTTGGGCTTTGCGGCCTAAAGGCTGGAAGGTAAACCTATGTCCAACGAAAAAGAACTGATCCCGCCGCGGACCCTCAAGGGCTTCCGCGACTTCCCTCCTGCCTTGGCCATGCCACGCGAGGAACTGATCGACAAGGCCCGCGCGGTCTTCCGCTCCTACGGCTTCGCTCCCATCGACACGCCCGCCCTTGAATACCACGAGATACTCACTGGTAAAGGAGGCGACGAGAGCGACAAGCAGATGTATCACTTCACGGATAATGGGGGCCGTAGCGTAGCTCTGCGCTTCGATTTGACCGTGCCCTTTGCTCGCTTTGCCGCCCAACACATCGGCCAACTTGGCACTCCCTTCAAGCGCTATCACATCGGCCCGGTCTGGCGGGGTGAGAACACTCAACATGGTCGCTACCGCGAATTCTACCAGTGCGACTTCGACACCATTGGCACCAACTCCAATGCCGCGGATATTGAAACGGTGCTCGTCATTCACGACCTGCTCGTGGCCCTAGGCTTTGAGCGCTTTGCCATCCACGTCAACAATCGCCTGATCCTCAACGGTCTGCTCGAAAGCGCGCTCGAACCGTTAGGCTTAGCCGAGGCGTCGCCAGCCGTCCTCCGCGCCCTCGACAAGCGGCAAAAAATCGGCGAGAAAAAGGTCATCGATGAGATGGCTGCGACGGCTTCAGTCCCCAGCGATACAGCTAAGTACATCCTCTCGATGGTGCAGATTACGGAGGACACGAATGCCGAGATGCTTGATCGTCTTGAGTTAGCCTTCAGTGGTCACGACCACGTTGCCGAGGGAGGGATAGCCAACCTGCGCCAGCTCGTGGACGCCTTTGAAGGTGCCGGTTTTCCCCAAGATCGTTTGGTGATTGACCTGTCTATTGCCCGCGGTCTCGACTACTACACTGGTACCGTCTATGAGACCTTGCTCGGTGATCTGCCGGATATTGGCTCGGTCTGTAGCGGCGGGCGCTACGACGATTTGGCCGGTCTTTACACCAAGCAGCACCTGCCCGGCGTTGGAGCCTCGCTGGGTTTAGACCGGTTGATGGCCGCGATGGAGGAGTTGGGGCTTTTGCAGGACGCCGCTACATCGGCGGACGTCTTCATCGTCCAGTTCTCCGCCGAAGCCCTACCGTCCTACATCGCCCTCGCGTGCCGCTTGCGCCAAGCCGGCCTCCGCACCGAACTGTATCCAGAGGCCAAGGGCATGGGTAGGCAGCTCAAATACGCCGACCGCAAAGGCTTTCCCATCGCCCTGATTGGCGGCCCGGACGAATTGGAGAAGGGTGTCTGGCAGGTGAAGGACATGCGCGATGGATCGAGCGAAGACGTGAAAGACGACGAATTGGTGTCCTACTTGCAGGCGAAGCTATAAGCTGCACCCAATCAAAAGAGGAATGCTGTGAATATCGGACTCTGCGCTTGGAGCTTCACCGGCGCGCACAAAGAAGCTAACCGCGCCATTGACCCTCACACCCCCGAGGGTCTGACGCGCTTGGCTCGCGACAATGGCCTCCATAGCGTCGAATTTGCGTCCCAATGGCTGGGCGACTGCTCGCCCGAGGAACGGGCGGTTTTTGCCGAGACGCGCGCTGGTCTCGACCTGTTTTTGGACACGGGCGGCGACAACTACGCCGAAGACATTGCGCCGCTGCGCCAAGCCATTGAGACGGCGCACCAAACCGGTGCCGGTGCCGTGCGCACGACCGTCAGTCGCCTCCTCGAAGGCAACCGCACCAAGTATGGTGCCGAGGGGATGCAGGACTACATCGAAGCCTTGGTGCAGCCCTTCAAAGAAGTCATGCCGCTCGCCGAGGAATACGGCATTCCGGTGGGCATTGAAAACCACCAGGATTTGAGTTCGTGGGAATTGCTGTCACTGTGCGAAAAAGTCGGCAGCCCGCAGTTGGGCGTCACTATGGACGTAGGCAATGCCTTTGCCGTCGGTGAGCATCCCCTAGCCTTTGCCGAGCGCATCTTGCCGATCCTCAAGCACGTCCACATCAAGGACTACACGGTCCATCCCACGCCCTCGGGCTATCTCCTCAAGCGCTGCGCCATTGGCGATGGGGTCGTCGATTGGCCGGAGATAATCGCGCTATTCGACCGCGAGGTGCCGCATATTCAAGGCTGTATTGAACTCGGCGCGAGCGCCGCACGCCACATCCGCCTTTTGGAAGAGGACTGGTGGGCGACCTTTCCCGAGCGACCTCTCCACGAAGCGATACATGCCATCCGCACTCTGCATCAGGCGGCTGGCGATTCAGACGACTGGCAAACGCCGCACGAGCGCGGCGAGAGTGCGGACGTGCGGGTTGCTTATGAACTGGAACAGTTTGAACGCTCGGTCGCTTATGTGCAAGGGAAGGCTAAGGGAATGGATTAGCCGAAGTCTTGTGCAACACATCGTACGTCTGCTGGCGTCTCAAGCCAGACGTAACAAATAAAGGAGAACAGGCTTATGCAGTCTCTTGCAGATTTACTTGAAAAAAACCGTGATGCAATAACCCAGTGCCTCTATCTAAGCGACGGGCGCTGGAGCAGGCCCCGGAACAATTTGCCAGAACGCATTCGCTCCTACGAGGCCGAACACGCCTCGCCAGAATTATTCAAGGACGAACAGGTCTGGACCTTTCTCGCTGCATGTGGTTATGCGATAGCCGGTGCCGAAGGCGTAAAGAAACTCACCAAAATACTCACTGGCTCAGATCTGTCCCAACCAGACTGTGCAAAGATATGGATGGAAGTCTTGCCATTTCCTCCAAGAAAGCGCGAGGGCAACACCAATCTCGATTTAGCCCTCGGCACAATCAAGTGTAGGGATGAAACGACTGGTGGAATAAAGCTAGGATCTCAATCTCCTTCTTGGATATGCTTTTGCGAGATGAAGTGGTACTCGGACATATCTACCAGCACAACACATGATATTCACCGCAACCAACTAGCTCGCGTAATAGAAAACGCCCTCTATTTCAATGACGGGGACAGACATTCCGATTGCGTTTATGTCGCTCTCGTCACTCCGAAAGCCTTCAAGAATACAAATGTAAAATCCCGGCTTTATCAGTACAAATTTGAGGAATATGAGGCTGATCGGGGTCATCTTGTGAAAGACTTTGAAGCGTGTGTTCTAGAGGAGAAAGGCGAACATGCAATCGGCAATGTGGCGGATCGGGTAAAGAGGCTTACCCTGCGTTGGTCTACGTATGACGAGATATTCGCCGAAATTCCCACCAGCGAGATTAGCGAAAAACTGAAGGAATTCTGGCAGGAACGCGGAAAATACCAAGGCAGGTCATAATAATTTTTGGCCCTTTCTATTCTGGAGTTAAACCATGCCCGACCGTCCCAACATCCTCTTCATAATGTCCGACCAGCTCATCGCCGCTCTGACCGGTGCGTACGGCCATCCAGTCGTCCAGACGCCGCACTTGAATCGCCTTGCTGCCGAAGGCGTTCGCTTTGACTCGGCCTATACTCCGTTCCCTTTGTGTGCTCCCGGTCGCGCCTGCATTACCAGCGGACGCCACGCCTCTGAGATCGGTGCTTGGGACAACGGCGCGCTTTTGGCCGCGGATGTGCCGTCGTACGCCCACTACCTCAGCAACGCGGGCTATGACACCGTGCTTTCGGGCAAGATGCACTTCGTCGGCCCCGATCAGGTACACGGCTTCCACCGCCGGCTGACGACCGACATCTACCCGCCCGACTTCTCGTGGGTCAAGGAAGAGTGGATCCGCATCAAGGAGACGAAGGGGGAGGACTACGAAGAGGTCATGGGCAGTCGCCCCACGTACAACGCCGGCGGCTACACCGGCCAAGCCGTGCGCGTCAACTTTTGGCATAACGCCCTCAGCTACGACGAAGAGACGCACTTCCGCGCCGTCGAATACCTGCGCGCCCAACGCGGCGATACCCCCTTCTTGCTCTGCGCCTCCTTCCACCACCCGCACGAGCCGTTCCACCCGCCACAGGCGTACTGGGACCGCTACGCCGACGCCGAG
>JAPPEF010000114.1 GCA_028875335.1 Gemmatimonadota bacterium | reverse complement strand
TTATTCGAGAAAGAATTTTAGATTAAATCACTCTCCTTATTTGGTTCTTTTGGAGGAGAATAGACAATTGGTCATTAAGAATATTGGTAAAGGTAGTTGTCATAACTTAAAAGGAGAAATAGTTTTGAATGGGAAGATTTTAGATTTCAATCAGACTGGGTTTGCGGTACCTGAGATTTTATCTGGAGAAGAGGTCAGTATTGATTATAAATCTAATCCGACCACTTGGCATTATTTTTTGGAAAGTTGTAGATTGAGTCTCTCTTATGAAACAGTTTTTGGAAAGGATCACGTTAAGAAGAAAAGAATTATTAGAGAGATAGATTGGATGCAAGTAGGTTCTGAAGGGGAATCGGAATTATCTCTAATGTTTTTAAAAGATTTAGAATCCGCTGCTAAAGATCCAGATCATTCTTAAAGTTAAATCTATATGCCTTCTATCTACCAAATAATAACCACCTATGATCTCTCTTTTTATTCTTTGCAGCTTCATTTTGCTTCTTCTAAATCTCTTTCTCTGAAGTATCGATTTCTGTGGTGGCCCTTCCACTCGCTGGGGTTTCCGGTCAGTTGCGTCTTCGGCAAGATGTGGTTCAGCGTCTTCATCGCCTAGTTCATCAAAAGCACAGTGCTCAAATACGGAGGACTGACGCTCTTCAATCGCCTCAAGCTCTTCTTCTTAGGACTGGTTCTAGGTAAGGCCGTCGTAGCGGAGACTTGGGTGCTCATCGACTATGTGACCGGAATGCAAAATAATTATCTAGGCGGGATCGTGTTCCAGTGAGATGCACTTGAACGGCGCTGTTGAAACGGCTATCTTATCCCGCCCAAACAAAAGCCCAACCCCATGATGACACCCGACCAACGTTACTACTTCGACTTAACCGGCTACCTCCACTTGCGCAACGTGCTCAGCCCAGAGGAACTCGCGCCCGCGCAAGCGGCAGCCGACCGCTATATCAACATGCCGCCCGAAGAGTGGCCGCCCGAATTCGGCGCAGACCTCGAGCGCAGTACTATCACCGGCTACCAGCACGGCTTTGCCTTTGACAAAAGCCTCGAAGTGCTCACCCGGCATCCGACGACTTGGCCGATCCTCATGGAACTCACCGACCGCCGGCCGCGCTTCACCGGCGGTACCCTCGGCTACAACCGCCACGGCCACAGCTTCCACTACCTGCACGCCGGATGGCAGCCGTCCAAACGGCCCGATGTGCGGCGCTATTACATCGAAGACGGCAAGGTCCGCTGCACGGATTTTATTTTCTTTTTTTATTTAAGCGATGTCTTCCCCGGCGATGGCGGCCTCATCATCTTGCCCGGCTCGCACAAGGCCCACTTTGCCCGGCCCCGAGCGATGTTTTATCCAGGAGCCGAAGACGACGAGGACAGGGACTACGTCGCCGACACCGTGCCCCCGGGCGTCCACAATGTCTGCGCCCGCGCTGGCGATGTGGTCATCATGCCCGAGCACCTCATGCACGGCGCGCTCACTTGGAAGCCCCGCGATCGCGACCGCCGCTTCCTCATTCTGCGCTACAACGTCCAGCACATGCTCACCGGCCAGCGCCGCCCCTTTCCAGACGCCATTCGCCAGCGGCTCGACCCCGAGACCATTGACCTGATCGAATTGGCTCCGTACTTCGAATACAAAGACATCGTCAAAAAGCGCGAAAACATCGACTAAATCCCATGGCATCACAATCGATCTCAACGCAAAACAGCGGGCAGTTGAGCTTTCGCGCCCGCGTCCCAGTCTTCGACGCCAACATCGGCGTCGGCCACTGCCACGACCGGCCCTCGCCGTTTGCCGATGTGGCCGGCCTGCGGACGGAAATGCAGCGCCACGGCGTGGAGCGCGGCCTGATCTACCACCTCCAAGGCGAAACCCTCAGCGCGATTGAGGGCAACGAAGCCCTGCGCGCTTGGCTTGGCGACGGACTCGTCCCCCAATGGGTCGCCGGACCGAGCGCGGACTCGTTGGCACAACTGCGCGCGCTCCACGCCGAGGGAGAGGTCCGCAGCGTCCGCCTGCACAACACCGAGGCGAGCCGCGTCCCCTTTGCCGACTGGATCTACGGCGAGTTGCTCGCCTGGCTAGCAGCCGAGCGCATCCCCCTGTGGATTTCGCTGGCCGACACCCCGGTCGCCGAAGTCATGGA
This sequence comes from Gemmatimonadota bacterium, assembly GCA_028875335.1. The sequence goes on along the minus strand of JAPPEF010000114.1, from coordinate 72,409 downwards.
GACTCTGCGCCGCTTTCCAGATTTACAAGCAGTGCTCCTCGGCGCTCACTACGTACATTCCCTCGCCTTGCGCCCCCTGCTCAGGGCACTGCCCCAAGCGGCGATGGAACTGAGCCGCTTTGAGAATCTGGGCGGTATCGAGTCTCTGATCGGCGAATTTGGCGTGGAGCGCTTCCTCTACGGGTCCTATTATCCGCGCTACGCCATGGGGTCGATGCTCTTTTACCTGCACCATTTGGCCATTGACGACGACGCGCTCGCGGCTTTGACCGCGGGCAATCTAGAGCGCATTCTCGGAGGAGCCGCATGATTATCGACTTTCACGGCCACGTAGGCCGCTGGGATTCCCTCGACATGGTCGATGACCCGGTCGAGATGCTGCGCTCCATGGACGCGGTGGGCATCGACAAAAGCTGCGTCTTCAACATCTTCCATCCCGAAGGCAAACCCGGCAACGACCAGACCGCGGCTTTTGTCGCCCGCCACCCCGACCGCTTCATTGGCTTTGCCTATGTGTGCCCCACCTGCCCTGACACCGTACGGCCCGAGTTGGAACGGGCCATCGACGAACTCGGGTTCCGGGCGATTAAAATCTACCCGCCCTATACGCCCTTTCCGCTCGACGACCCGGCTTGGGACCCAGTCTACGAGTTTGCCGCTGAGCGCGGCCTCGCGGTCATAGCACACACAGGCGGCGAGCCAACGGCCGCGCCCGCCCAGTTTGGCCGCGCAGCCGCGCGCTTCCCCAACGCCCGCTTCGTCGCCGGCCACTCCGGCAACATCGAGCCGTATCGCAGCCAAGCCATTGCCGCGGCCCAGCGCCTGCCCAACTACTTCCTCGAAACCTGTTCGACCTTCCGCACCCCAGGCGTCATTGAAGAGCTAGTGGCCAAGGCCGGGGCCGACCGAGTGCTCTTCGGCTCGGATACGCCCTTGATGGATCCCCGCCCGCAGCTCGGCAAGATCATCACCGCGGCCATTGACGACGACGCCAAGCGCCTCATCCTCGGCGAGAACGCCCGGGGCCTACTCGGGCTGTAAGACGCAAAAAGCCCGCCTGCCACAAGGGCAAGCGGGCTTTCTTTGCAAAGGATGTGGAACCGGGTACTACTGCTGGTACTGGTACTTAATCCGGCCCCAACTCTGCGCCTCGACCGCAGTCCCAGTCGGCTCGCCCCAATCAATGGTGTCGTCCATGGGGGAGATGAGCAGGTCCTGCGAAGAGTGACAACAGCTCGTCGGAGTCGTCGCCCACATGCCGACGCGGTTGTCGGCATCGCCGGCGCTGTCATCTACATCGCTGACGAAAATCGAAAAGCCGATCACCTCGCCCGCGGTCAGATCGTGCTCAATCACCTGATCTTCCGTGATGTTCTCCTCGGTGGGCTTGGGATACGAATCAATGGCGATCGTGCGGAACTCGTAGATATACGTGCTCTCGCCGTACTCCTCACCCTCGAAGCTATAGGTGCAGTAGTACCAACGGCTGCCATTGGCCAACAGCGTCGGATTCTCGACGTCGGCGCTACTGACCGCAGCCGTTTGCAGGGCCGGGCCGAAATTGCCGTTGAGCGGCGGGAACGCGAACGAATACTTGTGGTGCGTCACCACGTCTTCGGGCTTGGGCAAGTAGTCGTGACGCGGGTTGAACTCGATCTCAATGCTGTCGTCCCACCAATAGGAGCCTAAGTCCTGGCGGGTAATCGTGTGCTTGTTGTCGAAAATCCGCGTGGTCACGTACAGCTCGTTGCGCGAATCATTCCAACCCAAAATGTGGCGAATCTGCATCGAAGCCGGATCCATGCCGCCGCGCGGCACGTCGTCGCCAGCAAAGCCGTGCACCGAAAAGAGCCTCGAACTGGGAATGGCGTACACTTCGAGTGGTATAGCCGACCAATCGTCGTCAAATCCGTCGATGTTCGGCACATGCGTATCGGGGAACTGCACGGCGAGGAAGACCTCGCCCGGGGGCTCGTGTGCCCCGGCGGCTAGCGCAAAAGCCAATAGGGCGATTGCCGTCAGGCCACAGGTGAAAAGACGCTTCATAGCTACCTCCTTGGGGTAGGTGGACGGTAAAAAACTAATCGCAAATGAACGACCAACTCGCAAATTTAGTCAAATGACTCGCTAAATACAACCCACTATTGCAAGCCGGCGTATAGTGTGACAAAGGTCTCAGTCGTCGTTTCGGCCTTGGCCTCTGCAAACGCCTTGCGCTCTACCACAAAGCCGGCCAACGCCTGGATCCGGTAGCCCAAATAGGCCGACTCGGTCGCCAACTGCAAGGCCCAGCTCAGAGAGTCGAAATCCTCCATATCGCGGTCGAAGTCGTTGAACAGCGCGTACTCGACCCCGGCCTGGAGCCGCGTGGCCTGCAATAGCTGCGTTTCCAAAAGCAGCGAAAAAAGCTCCATCAGCGTCGTGCGCTCCTCCTGGTCAAACAGCGACCGGCTCTGCTGGCGCCACTCGCTCTTCCAGCGCGGCGATAGGGTCAGCCCGCGCCAAGTGCGGCGATAGCTGGCCTTGTTGATCAAGCCAAAGAAGAAATCCGACGCAGCGCCCTGCCGCTGCGCGAAGAACACCCCGTTCAGCTTGCTCATCACCAGCAGTGCGTCGCTCGCCAGGCTGTGGCCGACGAATAGCTGGTGGACCCAAGCATCGCGCGCCAACAGCGGATCGGCGATGTGCACGAGCTTGCCGCCGCGCAGCGTGTTGTCTGGCTGCCACTGCAAAATTGGATCGGGAATGTCGTCTTGCACCAACTGGCTCATCTCAAACAGCCGCACCCGGCCTACCCGCGGCCAGACTCGCTCGTACCCTAGCTGCAAATACGTGCTGTGGTTTTTGCGATCCGCGGAAATCTGCTCCTCGCGCAGGGCACCCACCTTGAGCTGCCAGTGCCGACTCAGGTCGATGCCCCCATAGACGTTGAAGCCTTGTTGATCGCGGCGATATGGGTAGTCCGGCTCAGTGTCGTTTTCGTATAGATCGACCCAGAAGTTGTGGTTCATATCTACGCCGAAGAGGAACTCCGGCCGATCGACCAAGAAGCGGAGGAACGGCTCCTCGTAATCCGGAACGGAGTTGGCCTTGACCCGGTTGTCGTTTTGGTTGAAATCGGGCACTAAGTCATTGTTGAGATCCCAGCCGGGGAAGACCAACCGATCGTTTACCAAAAAATCCGCGCGGAACCCATCGGGGAAGCGGTCTTGATCGTCGTTGTCTTCCACCAAGTCAAAGCGATTGCCCTGTCGGGCGTAATCGAGGCCCGAGGAGGTGGTGACAAAGGACTGGGTGTTGTAGCGCGGGTCGATCGAATACACTTCCCCGAACAGCGACAGCCGTCCCATGTGCTTGCTCAGGTTTGCCATCCACGCCGGCGCGCTGGGCCGGTCGCCAATCCCCGCCGAAGAAGTGTGCGTTTCCGAGGCAACATTGGGATACTTGCGGAAGCTCCAACTCTGGTCGTATTCGCCATACAGGTCGAAGCCGAGTACGTCTTCCACCTTGAGCGTGGCCCCGGCGACTGTCGTAGCCGTCGGCAGCCCGTAGGCAAAGCGGATCGTGCGCAGGTTGGAGATGTCCTGCACATTGCCCTCGGCCTGCGCCACCAGCAAGAACACCGGGTCATCCACATCCGCCCCGAATACGTCGCCCAAGCTGATGGAACGCTCGCCCGTCCAAGTGAATGAGCTCGATGGCCGACCGACCGTTACAAAGCCGCCGCCCTCTCCCAACTGCTGGTCCGAACTCATCCAGATTTGGTAGTCGTTGGCCAGTACGAGGCGAAATTCCACCGCCGCGATTTCGGATTTATCGGCCGAGGCGCGGTTGACAAACGACGCGCTGTCAAAATCGTAGAGTAGGCTGATTTGCCCGTCGCCATCCGCGGTGAGAAACCCCTGCCGCTCCAAGCCGCCGCTGATCTCCGGGCCAAAGCGGATGTCGCGGCCCGACTCCACCGTGCCGTCGCGGTAGGTGATAATCACGTCCGAGGCATCGGGGAAGAACGCGGCACCGCCGGCACCGTCTTCCGGCGAGTCGTCGCGCAAGGCAATCGCGATCTGCGAGATGGTTGCGTTCTGCTGCTTGTTCAGCCCGCCTTTGTACAGGGTTTCTATTAGTTGGTCCGACTCGCTGTTCGTCTGGTGGGCGTTGACCGCGTGCAGGCCCAACTCCACGAAATCCCCTAGCTGGGCCGTAAACCGCCCCCCCACGAGAGACGTCGCGTCCGTAAAGCGGCTCTCTTCCACCTGCAAGCCGCGCGGGCCAGTGATCAGCGAGTGGAGAAAGGTCAGTTGGTATTTGTCGGTGGCGAGGTCGATCTGCATGCCGTTCAGGCGCGGCTTGGAAAACGACAGCGGCGTCAAAGTCGTCCGCAGGTTGTTGCTCACCGTCAGCGCGTAGTGATATTGGCCCTTGTGATCGCCGGCGATGACCAACTCGTTGAACCACCGCGCAAACCGCTCGGTCTTGAACAAGGAGCTACCAGCTTCCTCGGGCCGCCGCTGCGCCGTATTGAAGATCAGCCACCCTTGGGTCAGGTAGTTCCCGTATAGATCGTAGAAGTAATCTCCCTCCAAGTCGATGTTCACATAGCGTTGATACGGCAGCCGCGCGCGGTTGGTGTACTCCCACTGCCGCCACGGGTATTCGGCGAACATCACCTGCGGCACAAACCAGCGCCGCATGGCCGGGTCCAGCGCGTCTAGGTACACTTCCGGGCTTTGCGCTACGTCCTGTCGCAATCCCAAGCGGTCACCGTAGGACCCGTCGGCAAGGACGAGCAATGCGGCGCAGCAGGCAAACGTCCGCCGTAGGTTTACAGACAGCCTCTTACAGTGAATGGCTCTAGTCAAATCCATTTCTCCAGCCTAGTACGCCACACCCACCACACCGTTGGCCACTTCGCGCCCCTTGTCGGTGTCCCAATCGAGTTGATAGAGGTACATGCCGGGCGGCACGAGTGCGCCCTCTTCGTCGCGCCCATTCCAGGTTTGGGCAAAACTGCCGCTGCCGGTGTTAGTCGCAACTTGGCGCACCAGTCGCCCGGACAGGTCGTATATCCGCAAGCGGATCTGCCGCAGGCTCTCCAAATCGCGCAACTCGTATGCGATCGCGACGTGGTCGTTGACGCCGTCGCCGTTGGGCGTAAAGGTCGCTGGCGTGGCCTGCACGCTGCTGATGAGACCACCGCCCATGGGCGTGCGCACCGATACTATGTCGCCGCTAAAGCGGAACGTCGCGTTGCCCGGGGCGACTTGCTGTTTGAGCTCGGGTTCGGCGCTGTCGTACACCCAGCTTCTGAAGTCCGCGCCAAAGCGCAAGACCTTGGCGTCGAAAATCACCTCAATCCGCTTCTCATTGTCGCGCGGCCCCACCAAGCGATCGAACGAGACGATCAGACGGTCGTCCTGGATCTCGGGCGGAAAGCGGTCGCTGATTTCCTCGCCGTCGATGAGCACCGAATGCACCCGCTCGACCGGGATCTGGGTAAAAATCTCCAGCCGGTCAAAGCCCAAGTCGCTCGCGCGCAAAACCGGGCGCACCACATAGGTGAAGGTTTCAGCCGCGAAGCTCTGCGTGGCAATCGGCCAGATCTCCCCAATCACCTCTTGGGCCACTGGATCCTCGGAAAACAGCAGCGACATGTTGTCGATGCGCGGAGCCGCGTCGCCGCTGGCGAACAGGATGGCCTCTAGCTGGAAGTAGCGCGCCGGACTCGGCGAGAGCACGGGTGTGCCGTCTTGCCACAAATTCGCTGACAGTTCTGTCTGCCGCAGCCCAGCCGCGAACTCATAGGGCGCGGACCACGGGCTCCAATTTTCTAGGTCGTAGCCCAATTCCACGTCGTTCCACCGCCGGCGGTCGAGCTGGGTCAGGTAGTCGTCGAGGGTCGATGCTTCGAGCGTACCGGTCGGGCCGATGACGCGGTAGATGTTGGGCTGCGGCGTGTTGCCCGTGCGGGTGCGGAGCAAAAGCTGGGTTCCCTCGGGCACCTCGCCTTGCCAGCGAATTTTACTCCACGCGACCTCGCGGCCAAAATCCATGATCGGGGTGCGGTAAGTCGTCCGAGTCACAAAGCCCTCGCCATAGATTTCGAACTCGGCGATTTCCCAGTCGCGTTCGGGGTCGAGCGGGCGGATGGCAATCCACTTGAGGTCGCGGGTCGGAAAGCGCAAATCCACCACCACGTCGAGGCTTTCGCGGTTGCGCGCCAAGATGTCAAAGGCCGGATCGTTGGGCGCGCCCAAGGCCGCGTCAATGACCATGTACCAACGCTTGCCGCGCTGGCTGCGGTCGAAGTTGCTGTCCCAAAACGGCCCGGTGTGGTCGGCCACGCCGATTTCGTACCACGCCAAGTAGTTGTCCTCAAACCCGGGCCGGGGGAAGAAGCGGATGCGGTTGATGGGCAACTCGGCCCCCAAGTGCATGACGTTGTTTTTGACCACTCCGGGGTTGTTGCGGCCGGCCAAGCGCGGCGGCTCGGGTACCCGCACTAGCATGGCGGTCGTCGGATCGCCGTCGATGAGAAACTGCAAGGGCTGGGAGTCGGTTACCAAGTGCGTATGGCCGTAAATGCTGGCCGTGTAAAAGTGTCCTTGGCGCTCCTTGATCGACAGCGCCAGATTGTCGTTCGGATCGATGTACACCGGGCGCAGGCCACCGTCGGCAAAGTCGATCAACGTATCGACGCCCGCGGTGTTGAAGCGCACACTGACCTCTTCGGCCACCGCGCCAATGGTCACCTCCTCGACGATGCCGCCCTCGGCGTCGAGCAACACGTACGCAGCCGTCTGCTCGGCGACCAGTGCCTGCCAAGAATTGCCATCCGCGCCGCCGAGGCGGAACTCGCCGCGGCCCCACGCGCTGGCGGTCCAAGCCACGGCCAGCACCGCGCTTAACCAGCCCATCCGCTCTATCCGATTCAGCACGACGTCTCCTTTCGTTCAGTACGCCACGCCCAGCGGCTGCACCATCTGTCCACTGCGCGCATCCCCTTGCACCTCGATCCCCACCAAGTAGATGCCGGGAGCGACGCGCTGGCCCCGCTCGTCTGTGCCGTCCCAATGCACGGCGTCGTACACGCCGTTTTGCCCCTCGGCGTCAAAGAGGCGGCGCACCCGCCGACCCCCTAAATCCCACAAATCGATCACAATCCGCGCTTTGCCGATAACCGCCAGCACCTCGAAGTTCACGTCGAGGACATCGTTCACGCCGTCCCCATTGGGCGTCAAGACTTCGCTGCCGAGGGCGAAATTGCCGATCAAGCTGCCCTCATTCACCGCGCGGCTCAACACGGTCGTCCCCGATTCGGTCGCCACGTCGCCTTCCGCCAAAAAGGCCGCGTTGCCCGGAGAAATGCCCTGAAAGGCATCCTCCTCTAGCAGCAGGGCGCGGCCGCCAAAGCGGGTACTAAAGGCCTGCACCCGGCTGGCGAAGTGAATTTTCAACACCGCATCGTGCTGGTTGATGGCCGGGAAACTCACCGCAAAGCGCTGATCGTCAATGGCGGTGATGGCAACCTCGCCTTCGGTCGTAACTCCATCGGTGACTGTAAAGGCGTGGTCAAGCACCTGCTGGCCGCTGGCGTCGATGATCTCGATCCGCTCGACGCGGCCCACGCGACTCGGCGTGAACACCTCAAAGCTGTTGAAACCCTGCACGTAATCGCTTTCCATCTCCGCCCGCACCGCGTACACAAAGGGCACGTCGGCAGCAGCCGGGACCTCGCGGGGAAAAATCTCGCCGACGAGGGCGTCGGCCAGCGGCGGCGCGGAAAACTCAAGCGCGATCTGCTGGAGAATGTGGCTCGCCTCCAAGTGCTGGCTCTGGAATTCTACGCGGAATTGGAAATAGCGACTGGGGCCGGGCGAGAGAATCTGCGTACCCGCGGCCAACTCTTCCAGCGCATAAGGCGAAGTCCACGGACTCCAGTTTGCCAAGTCGTCGCGCACCGAGCCGCGCTCCCAATCGTCGCCCTGACGCCCGCGCTCGGGCAGCTTTAAGTACTCCTTGCGCAGCAGCGGCTCGTCCGGATTATCCACGGACGACGGGATCTCAGGGGCGTCTTGCAGGGCCACCTGCTTGCGGGTGTACGCCAAGGGACTGGGGTCGTGACCGCTGCGGGTGCGCAACTGCATGTCGGCCAGATCCGCAGCGCCTACTTGCTGCTGCAAGGTGCGGATGAGGCCCCAATTGGCCGGACTGCCCATGTCGATGATCGGCGAGATGTAGCGCGCCGTCGGAAAGAACCCCTCGCCAAAAACCTGGAGCTTCTCGATCTCAAAGGGAATGGCCGACGTGGCCCGCAGGCGGATGAAGCGAATGTAGCGCGGCGGGTCGATGAGCACTTCGGTGATCCGGTCGCTGTTGTCGTTGCGCACGACATAGGTCTCCCAGATCGGGTTGCCCGAACTGGTCAGCACCAAGCCATCGTTGATCTCCACTTCAAAGTTTTTCAAAAAGTCGTTTTGAAAGGGGGTGCCGGGCGAAGGAAAGATCGTGTTGCGCGGAAAAAAGCGCAGCCGGTTGACCCCAAAGCGCGCGCCCAAGTCGAGAATGAGCTGGGTCCCCAAGATGTCGTCTTCTTTGCGCTCGAATGCCTGCCCGGTCGGGTCGGCCGCAAGCATGTCCTCGAAAATCACCTGGAGTTGCAAAGCGGTCAGGTCGAAGACGGTCGGCGCGCGCAACGAGCCGCCGCGGTCCAGCACCTCTGCGGCCAAATTCTGCTCGGCACCCACCCGCCGCGGCAGAATGCTGCCCGGAAAATCCGCGCTTCTAAACTCGATCAAATCGGCCGGCGCATAGCCTAGCTCGGTGACATTGGGGTCGAGAAAGGAGCGGTGCTCGGGCTGGATCGTCGCGATGTCCTCGGCCCCTTCGACCCGCCCAGTCCACGAGATTTGCCCGTCCTGTCCAATGAGCAGGACTTGTCGGGCCGCTAGTGGCTGCACCAAGCACGCAGTTAAAACCCCAATCAGCAACGCGGCTCTCATGGTATTTCCCCCGACAATTGTTTCAGCAACACGTCTCGCTCGGTTTGCACGCGCGCGGCTACTTTGGCGCGCTGCTCTTGGCGCTGGTACTGGGCAAACGCTTCCCGTGCGGCCTCTTCCTCACCCAGCAGTCCGTAGAGCTTGCTCAGAAAGAAATGCACCCGGTAGTCATCCGGGGTGGTCTCGGCCAGCCTTGCGACGCAAGTGAGGGCCTCGCGGTAGCGCCCCTGCCAGAAGCGCAGCTTGCCCAGCCCCCACAAATCGGCGCTTGAACCGGGATTTTCTCCTAACGCGGCCTCAAGCAGTGCTTCCGCCTTTTGCATGGCTTCCTCCCCGACCAGCCCTTGCTGCCGCCACCAGCCCTCTGCCCTAGCGCTACCCAACTCGCCGCTGCGGCGGTCCATCTCAATGAGGAAATCCGCCAGCCCCAAGGCCGCTTGCCGCGCATAAGTCTTTTGCGCCAACAACTCGACGTAGGCCGCAATCGCTGGTTCGGCCCGGCCTTCGGCCGCGTAAATGCGCGCTAGCTGATACCGGGCCCGGCTGCTGTCGGGACGCAGCACCAGCAAATCGCCGTAGGATTGGGCCGCACTTTGCAAGTCGCCGCTCAGGCCCTGCGCGTCGCCTAAACGACCGAGCAACGCGGCAGGATCACCCCCTTGGTCGATCAGGGTCCGGTAGAGACCGACAGCGGCGATAGGCTGCCCGGCAGCTACATAGCGAGCCGCCAGCAACTCCTGCGCTCGACTTTCTCCGGGCCAGCGCGCCAACAACTCGCGGTACGCGGCAATGGCCTTGCCGTGTTCGTCCTTTTCGCCGTAGAGCGCGCCGAGCGCGTAATAGGCGGCGGGAGAATCGACTCCTGCCGCGACCGCGCTCCGGTACTCGCGCAGGGCGTTGGCCGTCATGCCCTGCTCTTGGTATGCGTGCCCCGCCCAGTAGTGCTGCTCCCCTTTTGATCTACTATCGCACGCATGGAGACCAATACTGAGCGCGATCAGGACCACCCACGGTCGCCGGGCCAATATGGCTAGCCGGCGCATCTAATTCAGCCCCGCGTAAATCGTCACAAAGGATTCGTTGGTCGTCCGCGCCTTCTGCCCAGTGAACTGCTTGCGCTCTACCTTCATGCCAGTCAAAGCGCGGAGCTTGTAGCCGAGGTAGTTAGATTCATTGCTGAATTGAACGGCTACGGTCACCGCGTCGAAGTCATTGGCGTCGGCGTCGAAATCGTTGAAGATCGCGTACTCCACGCCGGCCTGGAGTTTGGTCACCTGCAAGACCTGCGTCTCCACCAAGCCCGAAAACAGCTCCATCAGGCTGGTGTGGCTGTTGAGCGACAGCAAGCTGCGGCTCTGCTTGCGGAACTCGCTCTTCCAGCGCGGCTCCAGCGACCACGCCCCGAGCTGTAAGCGATAGCTCGCTTTATTGATCAGGCCGAAGAAGAAGTCAGAAGGTGCCAAGCCGTATTGCTCCCGCTGGGCCTTTTCCATTTGCTGGTGAAAGTGGAGCCAGTGCATCTTGGTGGTCAGAAAGAGTGCCGCCACCTGTAGATTGTGGCCGACAAAGAGCTGGTTGGCCCAAGTGTCGCGCGCCAACAGCGGGTCCTCGACCTTGGTCAACTCGCCGCCGCGCAGTGTATTGTCCGGTGCCCACTGCAACAACGGGTTGGGAATGTCGTCTTTGACCAACTTGCTCATCTCAAATACCCGGAAGCGACCCAGCCTCGGCGCATCGCGCTCGTAGGTGAACATCAGGTAGTTGCTCTCGTTTTTGCGCGCCGAGGAAATCAGCCCCTCGCGCAGCGCGCCCACCACCAAGCGCGCCCGCGGCGTGATGTCGGCCCCGAGGTGGACGTTGAATCCCCGGTGATCCCGGCGATACGGATAATCCGGCTCCTCGTCGTTTTCGTATTGATCGACCCAAAAGTTGTTGTTCATATCGACGCCAAAGAGAAACTCGGGCCGATCGACGTAAAACCGCAGAAAAGCCTCCTCGTAGTCCGGCTCGGTATTCGAGCGCACGAACGTGTCGTTTTGGTTGAAGTCGGGCACGAAGTCGTTGTTTTGATCCCAGCCCGGAAAGACCTGCTGATCGCCGCTGAGAAAGTCGAAGCGCACGTTGTCCGGGAATTTGTCCTGATCGTCGTTGTCATCGACCAAATCGACCAAGCCGCGCTCGTTGTCGTAGTCGAAGTCCCCAGTGCCTGAGGTGATAAAGGTCTGAGTATTGTAGCGCGGGTCCATGCTGTAAAACTCGCCAAAGGCAAAGTAGGGAGCGGCCTTCTTGGACACGTTGACCATCCAAGCAGGTGCCGAGCGCCGGCCACCAATCCCAGAAAACGCCTCGTGGGTTTCCGTGAGCACGTTGGGGTACTTCCGATAGCTCCAACTCAAATCGTACTCGCCGTATAAGTCGAAGCCCCGTAGGTCTTGCAACTCGACGCTGCCGCCAAAGATGTGGGTCGCCGTCGGCAGGCCGTATTCAAAGCGGATGGTCTGCAAGTTGGTGATGTCCTGGACATTGCCCTCGGCCTGTGCGACGAGCAGCAAGACCTCTTGGCCGTCGAGATTGATCTGGCGGTCCGAAGTCATCCAGACCTGATAGTCATTGCCCAGCGTCAGCAGGAATTCGACCTTAGCGATTTCGTCCTTGGCAAAACGGGCCCGATCAACAAAGTCTGGACTGTCAAAATCGTACACCAGCCGCATCTCCTCTGGCCCGTTAGCGGCGACAAAGCCCTGCTGCAAGAAGCCGCCCTCGATAATCGGCTCAAAGCCAATGGCCTTGCCCGATTCCTCCGAGCCATCGCGATAGGTAATCTGCACGTCCGACGCATCGGGGAAAAACGCCGCGCCGCCCACGCCGTCTTCGGGCGAGTCGTCGCGCAACACGAGCTTGACGAGCGAGATGGTTTTGTTCTGCCCGATGGTCAGCGAGCCAGCGAAGGGATTGCCGGCCTGCTTGTCGAGCAAGGTGTGCGACTGGTGGGCATTGGCCGTGTGCAGCGCGACTTCGGCAAAGTCGCCGAGCTGGGCCCCCAACCGCCCGCCCGCCAAGATGGTGTTGTTCGTCCGCAATACCTCGCGGTCCCCAGTCGAGCCACCACCGGGGTTGCTCAGCCGCGAAAACAAAAAGGTCGCTTCGTAGCGGTCGGTAGCCAGATCGAACTGCACGCCGTCCATGCGGGCCTTGGCAAACACCATCGGCGACAGCACCGAGCGCAGGCGGCTGCTCGCCGTCAAGGTATAGAAGTATTGGCCCTTGTTGTCTTGCGCCACCACGACTTCGGAAAACCAGCTCTGGAAGCGGGAGGACTTAAACAGCACGTTGCCGAACTGCTGGGGCTTGCTCTGCGAGTTGTTGAAAATCAGCCAGCCGCGCGTGAGGAAATTGCCGTACAGATCGTAGAAGTAATCGCCCTCCAAAGTCGTTTCCACATAGCGCTCATAAGGATTGCGCGCGTAGTTGGTGTATTCCCACTGCCGCCAATGGTACTCGCTGTACAGCTCCTGCGGCACGTACCAGCGGCGCACGGCCGGGTCGAGCGCGTTCAGGGCCACTCCGGGGCCTTGGGGCGCGAGGCTAGTCTGATCGTCGAGCTGCAAGCCCAAGCGCGTCCCGTACTGGCCCTGCGCAACAGCCGGCGCACCGACCGCGCTCCACAACATTAGGAGACCGCAATAAATACCGGTCTTTGGTCTCAAGATAACCTCCCTTTGCAATGCCTTAATATCTTACGTTACGCACCCGGGTAGGGGGCGGTTTCAAACCGCCCCCTACAGCGGGAATCGGGCCGAAAACCAACCACCGGCCACTTACTGCGTAACGTCAGTTAATAAGCTACGGCTATAAGGCGAGTGCGGGTCGTCCCTCCGACCCCTGCTGCATCCGCTTCTACTGTAATCTGACACAAGTACAACCCCGGCGGCACCACCTGCCCAGCCTCGTCCTTTCCGTCCCACCTAAACTGTTGCGGCCCACCGGTCGCCAGCCCCGTTAGCTTCCGCACCTGCCGTCCGGCCAGCGTGTACAGGTGGACGGTCAACGGCCGCGCAGCCTGCACGCGGAATAGGGAAAAGCCGATCTCCGCAGTCTCGTTGATCCCGTCGCCATTGGGGGTAAACGGATTGGGCGCAATGGCAATATCGTCGATGGTAGCCTGCGCCCCCTGCGCGCCAATCGACAGGCTCTTGGAAGGACTCAGAGCGGTCGCGTCGCCCCCGTCGGCCACCTGCCAAGGCGTCGCGGGCTGACTATGCCGCACGGCGACCTGCATCCTCGTCCCTTGCAGGTACACTCGCCCGGCAAAGCGCACGCGCAGCAGCCGACCGCGACCCACTATCCAACCCCGCTGACTGCCCAGCCGACCGTAGCTCCGCTCGTCGAGGCTGTCGCCAGCCGCGTCAAACGGCACCTGATCGCCCAACCCGACCACCTTGCGGAAGTAGCGTACCGGCCCCTGCTCGTCCGCGCTGAGTGCTTCGTAGGCCGCGGCATCTACTTCGGCCAAGCTGCCGTTGGCCAGCCGCTGAAAGTAGCGCACTGCGCCCCGCTCGGCATCCGGCAAGAGACTGTGCGAGGTAAAGGTCAACAGGTTGCGATCCAAGCCAGTGGGCACCTCGTCGCCGGGCAGAACCGACCGGTAGTACACGGGCGTGAGCACATCGTCCGGCGCGCCCTGCACAATCTGCGGGAATTCCAACCACAGCGAGTCGCCCTCGGCGTGTACCCTCAGCTCGTCGTCCCACTGGAGCGGCGTTCCAGCCAACAACTCGGCCTCGGTACCCATAGCCGCATCGACGAACTTCAGCGCAAACGACGGCTCCGCGTGCAAGAGCAATTGGTCGAAACCCGGGCTGCGCACATTGGCCGGCTGCTGCAAAAAGTTGGGCTGTACGTAGAGCGCAAAGGTGTCGAGTACCCCGGCTTCAGCAGTGGTCGGCCACACCTCGGCCCGCAGGTGCTGGGCCACTGGCTGGTGGAACGCGACCGCAATGCGATGCAGGGACGCCGCATTTTCGCCGCTGCTTTTGAGGCGCGCTTGGATCTGCATGAAGCGCCGCAGGCCCGGCGAAGTAGCCAAGTCCCCAGGCCGTAAGTAGCGCTGACTCCACGGACTCCAACCCGGCCCCACCACCACGGTCGTGTCCGAAGGCCCCTTTAGAAAGCCGGCCAGCGTCCTGTACTCGTCCGCGGTCTTCTGGTTGCCAGTTTTGTCGAAATAGCGGATCTGCTGCAAAAGCTGGTCGCCGGTGCGAGTGCGGATCTCCACATCTGTACCCGGGGGCGTGCTCGCCTCCCAGTGAACCTCACCCAAGGCCACCAACCCCGGCAGTTCGATCAGATCCGATTCCAACACCACCTCGGCCGGCGGCCCCTCGGCGAGCAGCATGAACTCGTGATGATACGACCAGAACTGATTCATGTGGCCGGTGCCGCCCGGGCCGGTGGCCCTAAATCCCGGGGGCACGTGGCCGAGGGTGACCAAGTCGAGGAAGCGAGTCAAAACTGGCGGGTTTTGAATGTCGGCGATGTCGCGAAAGTTGCCGGTGAACACATTGCGCTCGCGTTCCTCCGGGTTGATGCGCTGCCACTTGAGATTGCCCTGAGCGTCGCGCTCGCCCGTAGAGGCGCGCATGATGTAGCCCCGGCTGCTGCCCACTAAGCGGGTCTGAGCCAAGCGCACAATGCCCCCCATATCTATGGTCAGTACGTTGGCAGTGGGATTTTTCGGGTTGCGGATCTGGTGTGAGAATCCAGTGCCGGCGTCGCCGTCGAACGCAAGCAGCGTATTGGTCCCATCGGTCGTCAACACGTACGAGCCGCCGTTTTCAATCAGGTTGATAGCCAAGTTGTCGCCCCAGCCGTGCGCTTCGACCTCGGCTAGGCGCGGTAGCTCACGGCGGTAGTAATCCCGTCGCCCCTGGCGCTGCTCTTCCAGGGCCTGATAGGTAGCCTCGTCCACCGGCTCCTCGCGGCCGGCCACGTCGCGCGCAAAATAGACGATATCCCCGCGCTCTGCTTCCGGCAGAGCCTCCCACGCTTCTTGATCAATCTGTCCGGCCCGCCCGCCGCGCGTATCCGTGATGACGATGCGGATCGTCTCGATCTTCCGCCCAGTCCACTCAGGCGACCGGTACAAGCTCTCCACGAGCTTCTTGTCGCTAACCACGCCAGTGGCCGGGGACAGTTCGGGGCTGGTGTGCTCGCTCTCGAAGATGTATTCGCGCTGCGTGGTATTGGGCGCGTCTTGCGGGATGAAGAGCTGGAAGCCGATGCGGCTGTTCGGCTCGTGCAGCAACGCGCTCTGCCGGTCCGACAGCAACATGATGAAGCGCAGGAAGGGATCCCCGAGCGACTCATCGACAAACTGGAACTTGAGCCGCTCCACCGGCACCACCCGCCCCAAGTCCACCTCAATCCACCACTGCTCGATGGGATCGCGCGGGTCCGGCTCCCAGAACGTGGTGGGGTCGCCGTCGAGAATGTTGGCCGCGAGCCGCGGATTGGACCCCACCCGGCTGATCCCCGGCCGCACCCAATAGTCGAAGACCAGTTCGTTGAGCGTATTCCGTATCGGCTCGCCAAACACGTCAAACTGCATGGTGCTGTCGATGGTGCCGATGCGCGGGTCGGGCTTGCTGATGACGATCGGACGCTTGAATCCGGGATCGTCCAAGACGTTGAAGACCGTCCGCAGCGAGTGCGCCTGCACTGAGCCATCCTCGTGGATGCGCGCCAGATGGGTGGGAATGGACCACCGCTGCCAGTGGCTGGCCCGCTCGACTACGACTTCGTCACCGGCGATCTGATAGCCCGACTGGGCCTCGGCCAATGCCCAACTCAGCACTAGGCCGACGAGGATCTGCACGGCGAAGTGGCTCTTCATAGTTCCGCGTTCTCCCTCGCTTGCTGGCGGCCCGCCCCAAGCTCCTGAACACCTATCCCCCTGGACCCCTTTCGTACAAATGTGATAAAACCCTAGCCGATGCGGAAGGGGCGGGGCACGTTCACATCCCCCACACCTCAATCGTCGTCCCGCTGTCCGCTACCCGGCAGCAATGGAACAATTTGTCGGCCCAACGCCTGTTTTCGCGCCGGTCAAAAATCACCAGATGCCCCGCTTCAGCTCCGCAGCGATCCATGTACTCCGCTGTCTGTTCCACTCCCTCGGCAATCGTCTGCTCCAAGCTCTTGTGCAGAATTTTGCACTCAACCACAACCTTGCGCGTCTGATCGCCCTGCGGCCATACAATCTGATCGCCCTGCGGCCATACAATTAATAAATCCGTCCGCCCTCGGCCCAACCCATACTCTCGCTCAATCCGCCCGCCGCTATTCACAATGCGCTGCAAAAACGCCTGAAGCAAAAGCTGCGGCCCCACTTCTTTGTACTGGAATCGCTCAACCCAGTGCTCCGAGTGCTGGCGGAAAAAGGCTTGGAAGGCCGACAGCAGCTTGCCCGCGTCCAAGCCGCCCTCGGCATCTACATACCACGTCGTTTCTTGCTCAAATTCCTCTTCCACCACCCACGTCAGTTCGCGCGGCACTACCTCGGCGTAGATCGGATTGGCCATGCGCAACGGACGATCCTGAGCAATCAAACCCAAATCTCGCACGTACTCCAAGTCGCGGTCGGCAAAGTGGCGTTGTTCGCCGCCGCTCAGCAGCGGCTCAACCACGCGCCGCACGCGCTCCTCCTTGAGCTTGTCGGCTAACTGATCCAGATGCGTCTCGCGCCGTAGGATGAGTTGCTCTTGCGCGGCGAGGAGGGCCTCAGCTACCACCGGATGGCTCCGATTTCGTCCAACCTCGTTCTTAAAGCAGGTTTCGTAGGCCAAGGCGTTGACCAGCCACGGCTGCCCTTGGGTCTGTTTCCAGATCGTCTCCAGCGCGTCGTCCGTGAACACTTGGCCCGTCTCGGCCGTGTGTTGCGCCAACAGATCCTGCACCTCCTCGGCACTGAAATCGCCCAGTCGTAGCGATTCGGCCTTGATGTTGAACGCGCTGCCGCCGGCGATCATCGCATTCTCGGCGGTCGATTGAATCCGGTAATCGCGCACATCCCGCACTCCGCACAACACCGCGCTCTGCGGAAAGCCCTCCGGCCGCAAATCGTAGCCAGCACGCAACTGACGCAGCACCGCCAACAGCGAATCCCCAATCAAGGAATCGATTTCGTCGATCAGCAGCACTAGCGGCGCTGGGCTGGCCTCGGCCCAGCGCGTCAACGCCTCGCGCAAGGCCCCCGGTCCAAACTCGGCAAAAATGGCGGCCCACGTCTGGGTCAGAAATTCGTCGCCTAGTGTCAAGCGCGCCCGAGAAGCCAGTTCGCCCAAGATGACCTGCGTGGCCTGTTCCACATCTTCGCGCAGAGCTTGGGCGGCCTCCACGTTGACGTACACGCAGCGGTAGTCGCTTCCGGCGTTGAGCAGGTCGCGCAGGGCCAGCAGCGCAGAGGTCTTGCCCGTCTGGCGCGGCGCGTGCAGCACAAAGTACTTTTTTTGCCCGATGAGGGTCAGCACCTCGTCGAGGTCCAAGCGGTCCAACGGCGGGATGTGGTAGTGATCTTGGGCCTTGACCGGACCAGCCGTGTTGAAAAAGCGCATCGCGGAAGTTCCTCATGCCTAGGATCTGTGCATAAGTGGAGGCAAAAACTATTAGGTAGGGCCAAAGCCTAGGGCTGTCAAGATAGCCGCTACCAATCCACCAAGACGACGACTTGATCCTTGTACTTATCCTGCAACTGGCGGATAAACGCGCCGATCCGCTCGTTTTCCCGCTGACGGCGCAAGCTCGCGGCCGCCCGGCGGCGCGCCTCAGCAAAGGGCTGGATCTGGCCGCCCTCCCGCCGCAGCACCCGGAACACCGCGTGCCCGTCCATGCTCTCTAGCGGGCCGACGAGCGCGTCGACCTCAGCGGCAAAGGCCGCTTTTACCAACTCGGGATAGCGCGGCTCGTACAGACGCACTAGGCGCATCTCCCAACCGTGCTCGCGCACCCCGTGCCCTTCGACGCCAGCGTGCGAGCGCACTCCGGGCCGATCGAGCAGATCGGCGATGGGCGCGCCAGCCTCCCACTCGGTGCGCAAAGCCGCAGCATCCTCTTCCTCGGCGGTCCACAACTCGTGGACAATCACGGCCTCTTGGGTACGGTAGCGGTCCTTGTGAGCCTCATAATACGCTCTGATCTCATCCTCACTGGGTGCGGCCCCGGCTGTGGCCTGTTGGAAGAGCTGATTGAGAATCAATGCCCGACGCTGGTGCTCGCGCCATTCCTCAAAGGCCGCCTCCTCGGTCCAGCCACGCTTGCGCGCCTCGGCCTCGAAGAGCCGCACCGGCAGCAGCAAGCGCCCGATCCGCTCGGCGGCTTGGGCCTTGTCCTGCAATACGCCCTGTGCTCCAACCGCCTGCAGGCTGCCCAAACCCTCGGCCACGCTGATTGTGCCGCCTTCGTACGCGTAGAAAGGATGATTCAACTCGTCTGTCGTCAAGGGCCGGTCCAAACTCTGGAGCAAGATGGCCTCGCCCTCTGGATCTAGGCGCACGTCGTAGCGGACGCGGAGGCGTTCGAATTCCTCCTCTTCCTTCTCCCGCGTCCGTTCCTTGCGCAGCCGCTCGGCCACTTCCTCGCTGTAGTTGGCGAGCGCGGCCGGGCGATCCTCGACAAAGCGGAAAACCTGATAGCCACCGGCTAACCCGACCGGCTCGGCAACCTGTCCAACGGGCAAACCCACAAAGACGGCGGGTGAGATGGAGAACCGCCGCGCAGCTTGCGTGCGCCCGATCCAGCCGACCAGGCCATCGCCCTGCGCGGCAAAGAGGTCGTTGGCGGCAAAGCGCGCGGCTACTTCTTCAAAGGGCTGGCCTTCGCGCAGGTCGCGCCCGACCGCCTCTAGCTCCTCGCGGGTGCGCACCAAGATACGACTGAAGAGCCGCTCGCGGTCAAACCCCATCTCCGCAAAGGCGCGCTCAACATCTGCGGCTGTTACTTCCACCTGCGGCACAATGACTTGGGCGCGGTAGCGCTCCACGAGGCGCTGCCGCACCATTTCGCGGAGTTGGTGCGCAACCGCCAAGCTGGTGTCAATCCCGAGCGCGCGCGCCTCAGCGAACATCAGCTCCTCGTCGATCATCGACTGCAAGTGCTCCCGGTCGGCTGCGCGTCCTTCCTTGGGACTGCGCAATCCCGGTGGCAGGCGCTCGACAAAAGCCGCAAACTCCGCCTGCTCAATCTCCACCTCGCCGACCCGAGCGACGATGGTCTCGTCCTCGCCGCACCCCATCAACAACAGAGCCAGTACACCACAAAACTTACTCGATAAATAGCGCATCGACTTCCATCTCTAGGTCTGCATCCGTGCGTTCAACAGCGCCTGCCGCAGCCTCTATAGCTTTGGCCCGATTGCCCGTGGTGCCGCCCAGCAAATCGACGACTACTCGGGCCACCTCGCCGTCGAGTACCAAGGCCGGCCGGCCTTTGACCTCGGTCTCCGCTAGGGCTACATTCGCGCTGTGCAGTGCTACCATAAGCAAAAAAATCCTTATCATCGTCATATAGGTCGTCCCTCTATTATTCGGATGTTGCGCACCCTTTGCAAGCGCCCACATGATTGAGACAAGTATGAGAAAATTCCTCCAAAAGACAAAACTCGCCGCTTGGGGCTTGCTCGGCGGCCTAGCGCTCGCCGCCTGTGGCTCCGAAGAAGGAGGCATAAAGCACGTCCCCCGCAACCGCACCCTCATCCTCGGCCTGCCGCAGATGCGGGACTACAACTCGTTCAATCCCTTTATCGTCGGCACCCAATCCCCGGGCTTCGACTACCTGTTTGAGCCGCTTTACTTCTACAATGCGTACGTAGAAAAAGACCACGTCATACCCTGGATCGCCGAACGCCACGAGTACAACGCAGACTACACGGAAGTGACGATCCACATTCGCAAGGGAGTGGCGTGGAGCGACGGGCGACCGTGGACTGCCCACGATCTCAAGTTCACCGTTGACATGCTCAAGGCCCACGCCCCAGAGCTGGCCTTTTCCACCGACATGGACACTTGGGTCGCCGCAGTCGAAGTCCCGGATTCGCTGACGGCGCGATTCGTGCTCAAAGCGCCCAACCCCCGTTTTGTGTTCTCCTATTTTACCTACAACTTCGGCAACGGCATCCACATCGTGCCCAAGCACATCTGGGAGGGTGAGGATCCAACCTCGTTCAAAAACCTCGACTTGGCGCGCGGCCTGCCGGTCGTCAGCGGCCCCTATCGCCTAGCGCGCTCCGATCCCCATCAGCGGCTCTGGGATTTGCGCGAGACCTGGTGGGCCGCTCAAATCGGCTTTCAGCGCCTGCCGAGAGTCGAGCGCATCATCTACCTGCCCCAAGGCGACGAGAACAAGTGGGTTCAGCTCATCCTCGCCAACCAGATGGATCAGTGCATTGACTTGCGGCCCTCCAACATCAAGACCCTCCTCGACCAAAACCCCAACGTCACCACGTGGTCGGGCCGCCAACTGCCCTATGGCTACCGGGACTGGTGGCCGCCAGCCCTCGGCTTCAACAATCTAGAGCCGCCCTTCGACGACCTGGACATTCGCTGGGCCGTAAACCACGCCATCGACCGCGAACAGCTCGTGGCCATCGGCTGGCAAGGAGCCGGCGAGTACACCCTTTTGCCATTCCCCCACTTCCCACCGCTGATGCACTACATCGACCAAGTTCAGGATCTGTTAGAAAAGTATCCCGTGGGAAAACACGACCTAGCCCAGACCGCAGCTATCATGGAGCGCAAGGGCTGGAGCAGGGATGCGGAAGGTATGTGGCAGCAAGACGGCGAGCGCTTGAAAATCCCCGTCGTCGTCTTTCCCTCCCTCTTCCAAGACTTCACGCCCGTGCTTGTCGAGCAACTGCGCCGCGCGGGTTTTGACGCCTCCTTCCGCATGTTCTCCGACGCCTATACCCGCATGACCCAGGGCACGGCCCGCGCCTTTGTCATGGGCAACGGCGGCTCCGTGCGCGATCCGTATTTCACCCTCCGGCTCTACCACAGCCGCTACGTCCAGCCCACCGGCACGGCCACTCCGTATTTCTGGCGCTGGCGCAACGCGGATTTCGACCGCTTGGTCGATCAGATGGGCCAGACCGCGCCCGACGATCCAGCGCTCGTGCCGCTGTTTCGCCAAGCCCTTGAGATCTGGCTAGCCGAATTGCCGGCCATTCCCCTGCTCCAGTGGTTCCACCGCATCCCCCACAACCAGACCTATTGGAAAAACTGGCCCTCAGCCGAAAACCCCTACATGAACAGCGCCTATTGGGTGCGCTCATTCTTGATCGTGCTGTTGGGATTGGAACCGGCGCAGCCTTGAGGTGGAGAAGGGTTGAATTACCAAACAGCCTGTAAATAAAATGCGCGGATTGTCTAGAATACGAGGGCTGAAGTGTCCAAGACGATCACGACAGCACTTCTTTATCTCAATCAGGCTCCCCGGCTCGCGAGCGAATCCGTACCATCCCCGGCGAAATGACACTGAAAGCAGAAGGTAGTTCGTGTCCCCGGTGGATAAACGCAGCCGATACAATTCCCGCCTTCATTTCTGGAGACAATCCTGCCAAGCGAAAAAGTACAACGCCAGCATGGATCTGTCCCAAACGGAAAACAAGCTCGCCAAAGTCTTTATCCGCCGTAATCAGTAGGGCACTATTCTGATTGGCCCGATGCAGCACAGCATCGTCATCAATACTTGGATCCAACTCCGCAATGTATAGCACGGTGTGACCATCCTGC
Organism: Gemmatimonadota bacterium; assembly: GCA_028875335.1. The sequence goes on along the minus strand of JAPPEF010000114.1, from coordinate 50,628 downwards.
CGCAAGCGGTCAACGATGGGTTTATCCACACTTTCGTCCGCCAGCAGGTTCACGTACTCTGCTCAACAGTTGGATACACTACATCGGCTCGCAGAGCTTGAGCGGCAAAACTCAAGGCTGCCAGAACGCCTTCCCTAGTCAAACGGGGATGTGCCTCAAGAATCTGGTCGATTGTCTCTTCTGCAGAGAGTTTCTCTAAGATCAACTCAACAGTAATGCGCGTTCCCGCGACGACAGGTTTGCCCATCATGACTGCGGGATCAGATTGAATGAGTTCAGTATCCATGTTTCATCTCCTTGTCGGATTTGGTCTCATGGCAAACGCTATGCTGTAAGTGCTCCGAATACGTCCTCAATTTCCAATCATCCAGCCGAAACCGCAAATTCTCGCCCATAAATTCATCATTTGATATACATCAGCGGCCGCCGGTACAGTTGGGAGCCGACGCGCAAACGCGCCCAATAGATCCCAGAGGCCACCAGACGCCCCTCGTCGTTGCGGGCATCCCACCCAGCTAAGTAGCGGCCCACCCCTCGGCCGCCGGTCAGTTGGCGCACCAATTGGCCATCAACCCCGTAAATAGCCAAGGCATAATCCGCCTCAATCGACAGCACGAAGGGAATTCGCGTGAAACTGTTGAACGGATTGGGGTAATTGGCCAACAGAGCGGCCTTGTCAGGGGTGGTTCGTTCCACCTCTTCCACTGCCGTGGGGACGACCACGCCGGGCAAATATTGGGACAGTGCAGCACCGCTGATAATGTGGGCTTCCCCCGCGTTTTCGCGTCGATTGTCGGGCCCGTCGCCGGCCATGCCGTTGGGAATAGCGTCCATCCGCCCGTCGCCATCCATATCGCCGCTGGCCCCCCAATAGGCCGAAAAATCAATCGGATCGGGTGCTTGAATCCACACGACAGGTACTGCGGGGTCTGCCAAGTCAATCTCATGCGGCAAATCGGGACCGCCGGCCAGCACCGCAAAACCGCCAGCAAAGCGCCGCTTGAGCGGCCCCTCGTCGCCGGGCACGCCGACAAAGAGATCATCGTACCCGTCGCCGTGGATATCGCCGGCAGCTAAGGCATCGCCAGTAATGGCATCGGCGCGGGCACCGTAGATAACAGTAACGTCGGCCGGCGGCGCAGCCATATCCAGCCGCTGTCCCCGCCGATGGGGACCGCCATACACCACGTACACCTCGCCAGCGTCAGTGCGGCTATTGCCCGGACCGTCGGCCCGGTACGCGCCGATAAATAGGTCTTGGATGCCATTGCCGTCGATATCGGCCAAGACGATTTCCTCGCCCAGTCGGTCGGGCGAACCCCCACCGCCATCGGCACCGTAAATGACGGTTATATCAACGGGCGGATCTCCAGCTAAATCAATGGCCGCACGCCGCTGGGGACCGCCGTACACCACGTACATTTCCCCGGCATTTTCGCGCTGGTTTTCGGGGCCATCCCCAGCGCCGCCGACGCGATGGTACGCATTGCGCAAGGTGCCGAAAGCCGCCGCGCCAATGGCGATGTCGTCGTACCCGTCCCCGTCAACATCGCCAGCGACCACGGTCGAACCAGCGTGGTCTAGGGCATCGATGCCGTAGATGATACTCAAGGGGTGTTCCGCAGCCGCCAGATCGATAGTAGCGCCCGAATCTAGCGGTCCGTAGAGGACGTACACCCGGCCCACCTCAACCTCCCCTGCCATCCCCGAGGCCCGGTCGGCCCCCACCACCGCATCCTGGTGGCCATCGCCATCGAAATCCCCGGCGGTCATCCACACCCCCAAGCGGTCGTCGCGTTCAGCGCCGATAACGGTGATCAACCCCTCCGGCCAAGGTCGTTGCGCCAAATCCAAGCGCCTTCCTGCGGCCCGCAACCGAGCGATGAGTTCAGCCGAAAAAATATAGAGCTTGCCGGCGTTGGAGCGATCGGGAGCATCGGCGTAAAAAGCACCCACCAAAAGATCGGCGCGCCCGTCGCCCATGAGGTCGGCCACATGAGTCTTAATACCGAAAAGATCGCGCCGGGCCTCGCCATATAGAGTGACCACATCGCCGGGATCAGCGGCCAAGTCCAGGCCACCCCCCGAAGGTATGGTGTTGAAACAAATGGCCACTTCGCCGGCATTGGAGCGATCATTGGCGGGACCATCGCCAGCCATGGCCGAAATCACCAGATCGTCGCGCCCATCGCCATCGATATCGCCAGCGGTAATAGGAGTGCCGAATTCGGCATCATTGACGTCGGGGTTGTACACTGTGAGCTGGCCCGTCTGAGTGGTATCGGCTAGATCCCACACGTGGACTATTTGGGCCGAAACCGGGATGGCGAGACAGTACAGAACCGACGACAAGATGGCTGCGTATTTCATGGAAATTCTCCGCGAAAAACTTGGCGAATTACTGCATCTGCCAAGATCGTGAGTTTCGATAGGCCCGATACCTACCCACTAACCGACTGACGACAAAGGCGCACAGCAGGGAACCTACCGTCAGCCAGACCAGCCGTTCGATTCCGGCGCGGGGATACTCGACGTAAATGCGGTCCCAACCAGAATCGTCTTTTAGAGGCAACGCGCGCGGGGCAAAGAGATGGGCCAAAACGCCGACCGAACGCGCCGGAGCTATACTCCCCGCAAAGCCACCGACGTACAGAGGAAATTCCACAGTCTGCCCACAGCCCGTGAGGCGTAGTACGTGTTCGCCGGACCCCTCCGGTCGGAGACGCCAGACCAAGCGGTGGAGAGCCGGCTCCCGCACCGAGGGACTCAGCACACCCGCTCCCTGGACCCATTCGAGTTTGCAGTCCATTTGGGCCACATCGGCAGAAGGCCGGGCCAATACCGCGGTCAGCAGCGTTTCACCACCGCTCGGGATGGGCGCCAAGGCAAAGCGGTAGTGGGCCTGTATCAACAAGGGAGCACTGGTCAGCAAAGAAAGGACGAGCGGCGTCAAAAGAATGCCGCTATAGCGCAAATTGGCCTTGAACAATGCTAGTTGCGCCTGCCAGACCAACAAAGGCTCGCGCCGGTAGAGCCAAATCTCAAAAAGGGCGGCCCACAACTCGTCGCGGGCTTGGCGCAGGCGTTCTCTGCGGACCAGCGCGGCAAATATCAGCGAAACCACTATCCCCAATACAGCTGCCACACCGAGGATCTCCGCCCATCTCCCCAGCGCTGCCAAGGGTGCCATACAGGCGTCAAACGCATAGTTGGCTAAGCGGTTGTAGTAGAGAACAAGGGCCTGCATGTCCTACTCCAGATAGCCCAAACCCCTAAGGCGATCTTCGATTTGTGCTTGGTCCGCAGCCGACGGAGCGTCGAGTTCTTTCTCAATGCAGTGGATGACAAACTCTTCCACACTGCTGTACCCTACCTTTTCGACGTGGGCTTGAGCGCGCTGCCAAAGCTGGTCCTCCAAGACAATTCTTCGTTTAAAGAGCGCCATTTAATCCTCCCAGATCGAATGTCCCGACATGGCGGCCGGCGGGGCCACACCGTAGTGCGCGAGGATACTCACCGGAATATCCCGCAGATGGTGTGGGATGGGCTTCAGCGGTTTATTGCTCAGGAGAACGCCGGGCACCTCTTCGGCCGCCATGCAGTGATCCCCACTCCAAGGAGAGAGATTATCCTGCAAAACCGCGCCCTCCAGTTGGCCAATGGCCGTGGCGCCCGAAGCGCGATACCCCCTCGCATAGCCGATGATCAAGTCGGGTGCCAAGTCCGAATCGGCCCCAGAGTCCGGGCGATAAACTTTTTTCACCACCTGCTGACCATCGACCGGATCCCGCAGGGCAAGCAGATTCTGGCTCAGTTCACTGAGCAAACTTTCCCGAGCCTCGGGCCGCACCGTCCCATATTGTTCGCGGCCCCTGAGATTGAGGTACAGAGCATTGAGCCCCAAGCCATAGGCCCGAGTTTGCTCCCAGCGCATGTGGCCCTCGTTGAGAATATGGGCCTGGTCCAGCGACACTTGGGGAGCCAAGGCGAGATAGCCCTCCCGAGCCAGCCAAGAATTGAGATTGAAAGACCGCTCGTACGCGGCAAAGCCGTGGTCCGAAAGGACGATGATATCCGCGTCTGTCCCCAGCATTGCGACAGCCTCGCCCAGCAAATCGTCCATGGCGACGTACTGATCGGCAATGGCCTGTTGGTACGGAGCGAATTCCGCTCGATAGCCCGGGTGATCGGGTGCCCAAGCGCGCCAGAGCATGTGGCAGACCTGATCGAGACTGTGGACGTAAAAAAAGAGCACACCAGCCGCAAAGCGTCCCAACTCATAGCGTAGTTGACGTCGGCGTTCTTCGAGAGCCAATGCGTCCTGACGCAAAAATTCCCCATAGTCAAAAACGTCCGCTTCGAGGGCTTTGGTATCGTCGGGCATACCCTGGGTATAGTGCGGGCCAAGAGCTTGGTGCAATTCTTCACTGGCCTCTGGAGGGGTGGAAATGGGCATGGCCGGATTGCCGGGGTGGATATTGACCGGCGTCAGGTAGAGTTGCAGAGAAGGAGCTGCGGCCCGCAGATAAAAGCGGGCAATGCCTTGCAGACGTTCCAAGCTGTACGGCTTGCGCCCGTAGTCTATAGTAATCCACGGGCTCCACTCGCCAGACTGGAGAACCAAACGCTGTTGGCCTAAGACAATTTCGGCGGTCCGGTGCTGTCGATCTAGGTAAATCGCAAAATGGCTTTGCACCGGCTTTTCGTCTAGCGTCGGACCGTGGATGGGCAGTTGCGCCCAACCGTTTTCCAATTGGACGCCGATTATTTTGCCGCCGGGAACTACCAATTCCCCCCCTGCCACTAGGCTAGTGCCCCCGCCTTCGAGGTGCGCCGGCACAGTGTACGGCCCCTCAGTGTAATAGGTAAAAGTTCCATAGGTCCCCAACATATCCGGCGTACCCATGCCCGAGAAAGCCCGCACGGCGCAGGAAGAAAAAAACGGCAGGTCGGCAAAACTCCCCGAGAGCTGAGAGGGAGGAAAATTGGCCGGCACTTTGAAAATGGTCGTGGGAATACCGCGTTCGGCGAGGATTTCCCAAAAGGGCCGACCCCGGCGTTGCAACGCCAGCTCGCCGGATTCCCCTCGGCGCGTGGTGGACAGAAAGGGAGTCAGGGAGGCCGGGTCGCGGTGGACGAAGTCGAAAATGCCGTGATCCTGTGGGTCCAATCCGGTAATAAAGCTCGACCACGCCACCGGACTCTGCGGCGGCGCACTAGTTTGCAAGGGCGTAAAACCCCCGCGCCGAGCCAGAGCCTCAAAATGTGGCATCCGGCCCTCGGTCATCAACGTCTGCAGAATCTGCGGGTCCATGCCGTCGATGCCCAGCACCAGCAGGCGGTCCGGCGGAGGGCCAGAGCGGCAGCCCCAAGTCCAGGACAGGAGGCCGATCAGAACGATGGCAATAGCGGTGTTAGCCATCGGACCCAGCGTCCGGGGCGAATACATCTCGGCCCTGCATGTACGATGGCGGCTCGATACCAAACAGGCCCAGAATGGAAGGAGGGATATCGAGCAAGTGGGGATTGCGAATGCCTATTTTGCGGTTGCAGAAAAACACGCCGGGCACCAGCCGCGGATCCACGCAGTGGTCGCCGCTCCAAGGCCGGGTATTGGTCTCAAAGACGGCCTCGGTCACTTGGCCGCTGGCTCCGCTCCAAGAAGCGCGGTATCCGGCGTTGTACCCGATGAGCAGATCCGGACCATCGTCCGTATAAGGACCGCTAAAAGAAGCCGCCGTATCCCAAGCCTTGTTGATGGCCGTCTCGCCCGTCTCCTGGTCCACCAGACCGGTGAGACGGGAGCACAGTTCGGCCTTGAGTTGGCGCAATTCCGTCCCGGGGGCGACAATCCCACTAACTTCGCGGCCCCTGAGATTGATGAATAGGCCGGTGAGGCCCAGAGCAAAAGCCCGGGTGCGGCTCCAATCGACTTGAGCCAGCCACTCGGCGCTGTGCGTGCAGCCCTCGTGCAAACACAGGTACCCATTTTGCCACAGCCACGTATTGAGGTTGACGCCGCGTTTAAAGGTGCAAAAGCCGTGGTCGGAAATAACCATGAGCACGGTCTTGGCGCAGTCGATCTTTTCTAGCGTGCGGCCCACTAGGTCGTCCATGCGCGCGTACATATCGGGGATGGTATCGGCCAAGCCGTCGACTTCCCGCCCTTGGTTAGCCGGATGATCGGGATCTAGGGTGCGGAAAAACATGTGCTGGATGCGGTCGGGGCTGTCAAAGACGCAGGCCACGAGGCCCTTGGGGGTTTTGTCGAGCGCGTGGAAAAACATGGCTTGGCGCTCGTCGTCGAGTAAGTAGGTCTGGTCGAGAAAGGCCTGCTCGTCAATCAAATCGGCATTGAGTGCATCAGTGTCTTCCGCCAAGCCCACGGTGGCGAACTTGCCCAGGCGTCGGGCGAGGTAAGGAGCATAGGACGGAGGATGGGAAAGGGGCAGGTGGGGATGAGTAGGGTCTATTTGAATAGGGGTGACATAGAGTTTGAGCGGTTCGGCTTCAATCAGGTAGAATCGGCACAGGCCGCGTACTTGGACTCCTAGTCCAGCGGCAAAGGCGAGTGTTATCCAAGGGGAATAGACCCGCTTTTGCAGAACTATTTTTTGGTCTCCGATAACCAGCGTGGCCGACTCGGCGGCCGGGTCTACAGCCAAATTCATAGCGGCTGTTAGTCTTTTGCCGTCCAGGCGCAGCGGGTTGGCGGGGCCGGGGAGACTAGTGCTGATTCTGCCGTGCTCAAGTTCGAGGTGGATGCAGCAGCCCACCGAGGTGTCTTGAGGTCCGGGTCCGCTAAAAAAATAGGTACACTCGCCTTGAGTGCCGCGCAGATCTGGCGCGCTCATGCCCGCAAGCAGGAGCCCCGCGAATTTTTCCGGGGGAAAACTGATGGGCACCCGGACAATGGAACTGGAGATGTGGTTGTCGCCGAGCACTTTCCAAAAAGGCTGGCTCCGGCGCAAATTGCGCACCTGTGCTTTGCCCAAGGGCAGGCGGTACGGACCGAGCCTCAGGCTTCGGCGCGAGGCGCTGATCCGCGCCGAAGACAGTACGGGCTGGTACGTGTGGGGGTCGCGGGTGATAAAGTCGTAGATGCGGTGCCTAGAAGCGTCCACTCCCGTGGCAAAAGCCGACCAAGCCGCCGGTGTAATGGCGGGCAGGGTAGTCTGCAAAGGGCGGAAGGTCCCCTGCTCGGCCAGCTTTTTAAATGCGGGCAGCCGACCTTCCTCCATCCAGCGGGCCACTAGCTGAGGATCGAGACCATCGAGGCCAATGACCACCACGCGCTCGGCGCTCGCTCGAGCTGCAATTTTTTTGCCGCGACGCCAGTTAAGCAGCAAGCGGACGGGTAGGATCAGTATGGCAAGCGCGGCGAGAACGAGCGCGGCGAGGGTCCAGAAACCGCTGACTAGGACAAAACCGGCACCGGGGCCGACATAGGCGTCGGCCCGTTGGGCAAAGAGGCAAGTGCCGCTCCAAATAAAGATGAATTTGCTCACAATAGAAGATCGCTATCGGGGTGTCTCGTTGTGGCTTTTGTTAAGATACAACCTACGTACGAGCTAGTAGAAGTGGTATGAGATGCTTCGCTGCGCTCAGCATGACAGGTGCTAGCACTCTGTTTGCCGGTCATGCTGAGCCTTTCGGCTTCACTCAAGATAAACTCCGCAAAGCGGAGTCGAAGCATCTTATACCTAGATGTCCATGCGTAACATCCATTAGATTACTGTCGTGTAGTATATACAACAATACTCCTTAGCTCTCGCTAGACTTTCCCCGAAGGAGAAAACGCCATGAAAAAAATCAACCTAAGAATCCTATCGGCCCTGCTGGCCGTGGTGGCTGGCGCACTCGCCCTAGGTGCCGATGTCCCGGGGCGCGTAGAGCCGACCGCCCCAGCCAAAACCACGTATCTAACTTCAACGCCTTGGCTGGAAGTAGTCGAAAAAGAGGTGCCGCCCCTCCAACATTCACGGGCGGACCGCTGGCCCATGATCATGTGGCACGGCGTGGGTTTTGCGCCGCTGGCTGCGGACCAGATCCAGATGCTGTTGGCGCGCGGCTTGACGCAGCACCTGCGTTTGGACCAAGGCATGATCGACGCGGCCAAAGCGCTGCAGGAGGCCGGATCGCCGGTGATTTTCATGCAGGGCGATGCCGGGGCCTGGCCCTATTCTCTCGCCGCTGATTCCAGTGCCTGGGCGCACCAATTCGACGCTGGCTACCACTATAAAATGGCGGGAAGAGGAGCCTTGGGATCGTGGCACGGGGCCTGTCCCAAGATGATCGAGGGCTGGGAGATCATGGCCGACCAAGTGCGTGATACCCTAGGTGCCTTTCGGGCGGCTGGCGTCACGGTCGATGCAGTGTGGATGGATTGGGAAGGAGACCCCTATCCCTGGAGTCACCTATTCAAACAGCTCGCGCACTGCAAGCGCTGCCGGGTACAGTTGCCGCCGGAAGTGCTGGCGGACGAAGACCATTACTGGGCCTATTACTGGCGGCACTACCAGCAGCTCTACGGAGCATACCTAGCCGGGCCAGTGCGCGAAATCTTTCCCCTGTGCTCCATCACCAACTGGCATACCGTGTATTCCACTCAGACCAGACCCTTGCTCTATTTTGTCAACAACCGTGCATTGCCGCCGGGCATCCCCCCATTGTTTACAGCCACCAATCCCGTGGCGTACGGCAACGACAAATTCTGGCAAACAGCGTGGCAAGACGACTACCCCCTAGACCAGCGCCACGTCAACCAACTCCACATGCACAATCTGCTGCGGCAAATTTCCGGCGACACGGCCAATCGCCTGGCCTATGGGCCGGAAGTGGCCAGTTTTCCCTGGGTGGCGCGCTGGTGCCCGATTGTAAACCACCAGGAGGACGAGGCCCCGTACATGAGCCGGGAGGCGTACCGCGAGGCCCTGCGGCACATGTGGCTGCGCGGCATCGACGGCATGCAGCTTTTCAATGCTTGGCGCGAGGGATACGAGGAAATCGCGCTGTTTGAAGTGCTCGATGCAGTCGCCGTGTACGACGAAATGCTCAGCTACCGCGACTTTCTCGACGCCGGCCAAGTGATGAATCTAACGGGACCGGCCGTACAGGACGAGGGAGTACTGTGGTCGGGTTTGCGCTTGGAGGAACGGGCCGTAGTGCGGCTGTTCAGCCAAGGGGAAGGCGCGGCCCGTTTCGAGATAGAAGTCTGGCCCGGTCACGAGATAGAACTGGAGGCACCCACCGAGGGCCAAACCTATGTGCTGGGGAGGATGGACGCCGGGGTGGAAATCTTAGAGTAGGGGGCGGTTTGAAACCGCCCCCTACGGCGCAATATGAAAAAAATGAATTCCCCGGCCGGGTCGGATCGCGGGTATCCCGCCCTCGACGCGGGCAAGATGCCCGCGGTCCCAGCGGGAATCGGGCCGAAAACCAACCACCGGACACTGATGCGTAACAGCAGTAATCTCAGTCAGACTCCACCTCCGCGAATTCGACAAAACAGGTCGCCACAACCTTGTCGTGCCCAGAGGTAAGAGTCTGAGGTCCAGCGACCGAATCCGCGACCGCACGCAGGTCAAGGCTAGCCGAGGGCCGCAAGCGCCAGCGTTTGACCTGCTCGACCAGACAATCGCCCACGGAGTCGCTGTCCACGGTCGAAGCGAGGAGCTGGACACTTTCGACCAGACCACTAGCCAAGATGACAAAGCGAATGGTCGCACTGCCCGGCAGAGCACGACCAGCTTGGAATTCACTGGCAAAGCAGCGGTTGACCGCGTCGAGCTGGGAGCGGACAAACGCATCGATGGTCTCTGGCGCACGCGCCAAATCGTCTGGGGAATAGCCACTCACCTCGCTAGGTGCCTGCAAGCGCGCCTGCGTAGTGGCGAGTACGGCTTCTGCTTGGATCCGATCAACCAACGCCGCTTGCTCGATCTGGCGGACAAAGCGAAAGTCCAGGTCAAAAGTCTGCAAAGGCTGGTCAAAGGCGTTGAATTTGAGAATGAAATCCCGGATGTGTAAGCGCACCTCTTCCACCTCGTCGGCCAGCGGCTCAAAGACGATAAAGCCGCTGTAGTTTTCGCCTTTGTAGATTTTCTCCCCGACGCCGTAATTGCTGGTGCGCACCTGCCCCATGCGCATGTCAAAGCGGTAGTCCTCATTGCCGGTGACGCCTTTCCGAGCGCGGTAGTAAGATTCAAAACTATGAGCCGCCGAGCCGGTCGCTATGCCGTAGGGAGTCAGTTCCTCTCCCCGACGATTGCTCGTGAGCCGACTCTGCAGCGGTTGTAGCTCCACCTTGGGAAAGTCCAGATTGTACACGGAGACTGCAAAAACCGTAAAGCGATTGCGCACGTACCCCGTCTGGGGATCGACGTAGTCGCCGTACGTATAGGCATTGTACGAATGAGGCCCCTGCGAGGACTCCTGCGGCCACAAAGCATTTAGGGCGCGGTCGGTCATGTAGCGGACCTCGACCCGCAGCCCTTCCACGGCATAGGTGATGATCCCGTCCTCTCCAAGACCATAGTCCGCTCCTAAATCGGCGCGGGGTACCAGCAGCGATACGCGCTCGTAGCGCGGCGGATAGAGGAGGGAGCAGCCGGCGAGCAGCAAGGCGCTCCACAGCGCGTGGACAGCGAGCGAAATGCGCATGTGCTCAGCGCGCCTGGTTGTAAAAATCGATTTGCTGCTGGGCGATGGATCCCTTCTGCGTCAGGGCAAAGACCACCATATTGACTCCCAGTTTCAGGTGCGGTTCGTTTTCGCTTTCGCGTTCCCAGAAGGCGCCGTACCCCTTGTCGGAATACACCGCCACCAGTCGGTCGCCGAGAAAAATGCCCTCCAAGTAGTACACCGAACTGCGGAAATTGCCCCCGGACAATTCCTCGCCTCCAGGGGGCGGCCCATCGTCAAAGTCGAAAAATACGTGGTAGAGCGGATGCTCGTTGGGAATGGGGACAAAGCGGGCGTCGCGCCCTAGGGCCTGCTTAAACATATCCCGCAGCGAGGCTTCGGCCGGGCCGTACTCCAGCTCGGGCCGGTCGTTGTCGGCTACCAGAAAACCGCCGTTGCGCAGGTACTTGCCCAGATTGTCAATTTCGTGCTCGGTCAGTTCAAACGCGCTGCGCGTAGTGATGTACACAAAGGGAGCCTTGAACAAATCCTGAGAGTCGATGAACATCTGGTCGATGACCCGGGCCTCAATGCGAGTGTACTGATTGATAGCCCGCACCAACTGGGAAATCGAGCGCTGGCGCGAAGGCTGGAGGATGCTGCCCCAAGCCAGCCCCAAGTACACAAAGCCCTGGATGTTGCGCTTGTCGGCCGGATCCTGAATGACCATGCCCCGATACTTGCCGGTGTCAATGGCGTCCAAGTCGAGGAATTCCGCCTGCATGTCAATGCGCTTTTCCGGCTCCTTCAGACTGGTCATTTCAACGGCTTCGAACTGGGGGACGCCCACCACCCCAAGGCCCATGCCTTGGGCACCCATGTCGGCGATAAAGTCGTGGCCGCTGCGGGTGCGACTCCAACGCCGACCCGCGACAGCCTGATCTAGCTGAGCGCCCAAACCACTGAAGCCACCCACCACAGTGGCCGTCTGATCCCGCTGCACGGAGATAATGGGGGTGCCCTCGGGGATAACCTGCTTTTTAAAGGCGAATTCCCGGCTCAATTGAGGGGGAGGAATCAGCAGCGGCGTGTCCAATTCTTGCCATTCGAGGCGAACGACCACCTCTTCCTCGGCTTGTTCAACGGGTCGAAAGTACAAGGCGACAAAGATCAGGTGCAACACTAGGGAGATCAGCAGGCCCCAGTAGAGCAAGCGCCGATTGGCCGCAAGAACGGCGAGCGGGTCCGAGGAACGCAAGGCTTTCACAGGTGCTTCCTCGCAATGGTGGCGCGGCGGCGCTCGACAAAGGCGCGGATGTTGGGGGCGAGCAGGCTGCTGTCTGCTTGGGCCGCGCTCAGAATGGCGTCAAACACATCTACGGCCCGTTGCCATTCCCCCAACTTTTGATGGCAAACCCCGATATTGGCCCGGGCGGCTATACCGCTGGAGGTATGCGGGAATTGACGCCACACTTGTTCAAAGCGGGGAATTAGGGCGCGAATCGCCTCGGCGTCGCTGAGTTCGGACGCGGCTTTGAGGCTGTCAGTTAGAGCGGCGTAATCTCCATAGGCCACGGCCTCGCGCAACTCGGGCAACATGGCGGCGGCTTGGGCGGAAGCCGGAGTATCGGGGTATTGTTTTTCGATTTGGCGAAAGATGTCGTACGCCGCTTGGTGGTCGCCTTGATTGTATAACAGCTCGCCGAGGGTATAGCGGGCAATGGACGCATAGCGTCCTTCGGGAAAGCTTTCGAGGTACACCGCAAAGGCCCGTTGCACCTCTTCGTTTCTCTGGTCCGCATCCCCGGGAAGGGAATTCATCAGACACCAGCCAATGTTGTAGAGGGCTTCCTCGGCCAAGAGGCTGCGGGGATAGCGGTCAATGAGCCGCTGGTACTGATCCCGGGCCTGATCGTACTGCTGCAGATTATAGCGGCATTCGGCTAGGCGAAAGAGAGCATCCGGGGCAATGTTGCGACCCGACGCTTGAGCTACGACAGACTCAAAAGCAGCCACGGCTTGGGCGAAAAGGGTCTGGTTGAAGTACGCGTATCCCAAGTAGTAGTGAGCTTCCGCGGCGTTGGGGTGTTCCGGGTAGCGAGTGATCGAATCCTGCAAGCGGCCGACCGCTTCCTCGTAGCGGTCCAGTTGCAGGGCGGCCAGCCCGCCCAAAAAGAGGAAATTGGGTGCGTAAAATCCGTTCGGGTACGCTGACAGACCCGCAGCCGCGGCGTCGGCCACGGCTTGGTAATCTTCCACGCGCAAGGCGGCATCGGCCATGAGCCAGTGGCCTTTTTCGCGCAGATAGTAGGTGCGCTCTAAGGGCCGCTCTTCTTCGGCAAAATCGAGGGAGAGCAACTCCCGGCAGGTGGCAATGGCTCGGCCGTAGCGCTCTTGGCGGTAGGAGATTTCGGCCAAGGCCAGCAAATACTCGCCGCGTTGGCGCGGAGAGGAAGCCGTCTGTAGCAAACGCTGGTACATCTGCAACCCTTGGTCGATACGCCCACCGGCGATATAGGCCGCAGCCAACAGGCGGGAAGCGGCAGTAAGAGACGAATCCACAACAGCGCGCTCCAGATCGGCGATGGCTTGGGCGGGCTGGCCGAGTCTGAAATGGGCCATGCCCCGGCCGTAAAAGGCTTGGTGGACAAAGCCCGAATCCGCAGCGGCTAGGACTTGGTCAAAGTAGGGCAGAGCCGCATCGAGGTCGGCGGCGCGGGACAGAGCCGTGGCGATGAGGTAATTGAACAGCGTTTGGGAACCCCTATCAGTCTCGGTTTGAACACCCTCCCGCAGGACTACCAGCGCCCTTTGGGTACGGCCCTGCTGCAGCAGAAGACGGCCGGCTTCGAGTCGGGAGCGCGAGAAAATTTCCGCCGCGCCGCGGACCTGGAGAAAGGAGGCAACCGCTTCCTCCCAAGCGCCGGCATCGCGCTGGGCTATGGCCGCTTCAAAGCGAGCGATATCGGCTTCGGGTTTGTCGCCCAACTCTTCGTCTAAGCTCTGGTAGATCTGGATGGCATCCGCGTACTCGCCGCGGCCGTGGAGGATGCGGGCGCACTGGAAAAGGGCGCTGTGCCGGTATCCGTCGGCCTGCGGTGAGGCCGCTAACGCTTGGAAAATATCAAGAGCCTGAGCAGTGGTAGCCGCCTCGTCCTGGCGCTGCAAAGCCAGCCCCAAATTGAAGCGCAGGTCCATTTCGTAGGTCGAGTTGGGAAAGGCTTCCAAAGTGCGGCGCAATTCCGCTTCGGCGCGGCGGAAAAGATCGGCCCTCTCCTCGGGCGCGACTTCTTCCGCTTCAGCGCGGCCGAACCAAGCCCGGGCAATTTGCAGTCCCACTCCTTCGAGGGGCAGGCCGGCTGGGGCCGCAAAAGCGGCATAGTCGTCGCGGTACGCACTGTATTCGCGCACGGCCTCTAAGTAGTTCCCGGTCTCAAAGTAGCGGTTGGCCAGCAGCAATTGCAGCCGCGCCCGGCCAAAGTCGTCCTGTTGCGCTTCTAGGGCGCGCTGGTACACCGCGATACTGGCGGCTACATCGCCGCGCTGGTAGTGCAACTGAGCCTGGCGCAAATAGGCTTCCTCGGACAGGCGGCGCTCGTCGGCAAAGCGCGCGGCCACCAAGGAGTATGCCTCCACGGCCAGCGCGTGCTCCCCAGTGCGCTCGCGGCACTCGCCAATGCGCAGCAGGGCTTTGGCCGCGATTTCCAGCTCGGTCTCGTCGACTAGGCCGGCGAGTTTGTTGCGCTGCATGCGCAGGATCTCGCGCTCGGACATGCGGTCGAGGCGCTGCGAGTCAACTAGCCGCTGGTAGCTGGGGATGGCTTCGGCAAAGCGCTCCAGCGCAAAGTAGCATTCGCCAATTTGAAACAGCGCCCTGCTGGTGCGATACCCCGAGGGGAAACGCCCGACTAAATCCTCAAAAACCGCAATGCTTTGGGCGTACTCGCCCAGTTGATAGTGCGACCAGCCAATATCGTACAGCGCATGAGCTACGTAGGGACTGGTGGGATAGCTGGCGACTAGTTGCCGCGCTTCGTCGATGGTGCGGCGATACTCTCCCATGCGGTACGCGCAGGCCACGGCGCGGCTGCGGGCGAGGGCCTGGAGGGTCGGGGTAGCGGAGAGGGTCTCGGTGGCAACAAACGCCTCCACGGCCTGCCCCAATAAGTCGTCGGCCCGACTCTGGTGCTGGGCGCGCTCTTCGTCGCTGCGGGCCTGCGCCACCCTTTTGAGTTCTTCTTCGCCCATTTTGAAATAGGCATTGCCAATTTGGTACGCGGCTACTTCTTGCAGGGGCGCGTCTATTTGGCCGACGGAAACTCGAATGGCCTCCATCGCGAGCAGTTTGTGCCGACTGCGCATGATGTGGCGGTAGTTTTCAATGGCCTGATCGTAGGCCCCAGAGGCGTAGAAGTTCTGGCCGTGCTCAAAGCGGGCCTGCATCTCCTCGGCCGTGGGCACAAAGCGAGTCGCGGCCGCGGCGAGGGTCAGTAAGGATAGGATGGCTAACGGCAGCATGGTTTGTTCCTCAGCACCTAGTAACTGATGTTACGCATCTGGGCCGAACCGATAGGTGTAGGGGCGTCCCTTGTGGGCGCCCATGCGACACCGCGTATTCAGCCAGTGGGATCCGACGAGGGCAACCACGAGGGTTGCCCCTACAATGCGTAACATCTAGTAAGCTACTCCGACAACCCCGGCGGCGCGTTCTGCACCCGTATCGACCTCAACTTCCACCCGGTAGAGGTACAGGCCCGGAGCCACTAGCGAACCCGTGGCATTGCGCCCATCCCACAAACCTGGAGGCCGGCTATCGGTTGGCAGCCGCACATAGGCCCCGGCCGACAGCGGCGGCGGACTGAGATCGCGCACCAAGCGTCCACTCAAATCGAAGATGCGGATGCCCACCTGTCGCGGGGCCCCGACTTTGGAGAGGGCGAATTCGATAGTGGCAAAATCGTTGATCCCATCGGCGTTGGGGCTGAAGATCGGCGGATGGACGCGCACTTGGGAGAGCGCCCGCTCCTCCGAGGTCGCGGCCGACAACACCCACGAATAAGGTGCATTGCTCTGCGGGTCAACAGCCGCGTTTTCGGCCGCGTTGAGCGGATTGTCAGAATTAGGCGCAAAGAGGCGGGCGCGAAACGCATGGATCGTCGCGTGCGTGCGCGTCCTAAAGCGAATTTGCAACTGGGCGTCCTGCCGCAGCGGCTCGGCCAAGGAGATGGTTAGCTGGTCGCGCGTCGAATCCCAATCCTCGAGCGTACTACCTTCCAAGCCAGTGATCTCTTCGAGTACGGCCGGCGCGGGCACGTCGATGCGGATCTGGGCCAAGCCCGCGTCGGCGTCGGTAAATTCCACATCGAGGGTGTAAGTAAAAGAGGTATCCCGGCCCATGGAGACGCGATTGGGGACAATGCGGCCCCACGCCTTGGAGACGGGCACTTGGTCGAGATCAAAATCGATCTCTAGGTGCTCGAAAACAGGGGTTTTCTCGGGGGAGTAGGTCGCCATGTTGACCCGATATTGCACCAGCGCACTAGGTTCTTCGGCTGGAAACCAAATGTCCCCGGTAGTTAGAGGCAGGCTCCACCCCCCTGTCGAATCAGCTAGCGCGGTGTCTTGGTCGGCGCTGCGGAACTGCACGGTGAGTTCCGTGCCATCGGGAACCGTGGCCTGCCAGCGCACTCGACCTATGTTCTTGACCACGTCCGGAGCGCCGAGGTCGAGCGGTGCCGAAATGAACGTTCCCCGCTCTGCGTGCAGGCTGCCGTACACCTCTATTTCGGCCACGTTGGGCTGAGTGATGGCGTTGATATCGACGATGACCAAGCGCAAATGGCGCGTCCACAGCGGAGAGAAGCGGACCTCGCTGCGAATGAAATCGACGATGTCGCGCAGGATGGCCACTTCGGTCCAGCGGATTTGGTCGTCGCTGACCTGAATGGAGTACCCGCGCAGGGAGCGGTCGAAGTACTGCTCTTGGTTGCGGCCCCGGGTCAGAACCCGCACGACGTGGATTTTGCGCCGCGTTCCCAAGTCGATATCGGCATTGAAATTCAGGGCGTTGATCGGCGGATTCCACGAGGTATTCAAATCGCCGTCGAGCACTTCCGGGCGGTTGGATATCTGGTCCTTGGCCAAATTTTGGCCGCGTACTTGTTTGAGGACAATGCCGCCGGCTAGAGAGCCGATATCCGTCCCACCTAAAAAGCCAGCGATGGGCTGTCCAATGGACAAAGCCGGCTCTAGCGCACCTTCTTGCACCAGATGCCAAGCCTCGTCCCGCGCTACCTCGGCAGTCGTCCACCCATCATCGGTCTGCAACTGGGCGCTCCAGTACCAAGGCTGGCGGGTGCGATCAGTCGTCGTTTGCACTGTCGAGGTATCCCCCGCAGCAAATTCCACAGCCAAAGTCGCCGCCAAGCCATTGCCGCGACCGCGACCACGGTTGACCACCAGCGCGGCGATGTGGTTGTCGCCGCGCACCACCGGCACCGCAAAAACTCGCGGCTGCACAGCGCTGGAATCGCTGCCGACTAGTTCGCCGTTGAAGTACGCGGCAAAGCTGTCGGCTGCGGCCATGTGCAGCAAGCCTTCGCCGGCTTCGGGTGCCTCAAAGGTGGTGCGGTAGTAGAGCGCGCTGCGCCACGCGGTCTGCTCATAGGTGAGCCCCTCGGTCTGGACGGCGGAGCACACTGCGGCGAGGCCGACAACGGCGAGCAGAAGCTGTCTCAACATTCTACGTGCGCTCCGCTCAACCTCATTTCACATCCGCGTTCATCTGCGTTCATCTGCGGATACCTTGTCGCCGGGGGACAGCCAATTCTCAGAACCGTGGGGATCATTCGTCCACCGCGCAGCGAAAGCCGACATTGCCATCGGCGCTGAACGGGCTGCAGGCCCGGCGGTACGAGGTGCGTAGCAGATTGGGATCATTGGACCACGAGCCCCCGCGCACCACTTTCAGCGTTCCATCCGCCGGTCCAAGGGGATTGCGCTCGTGTTCGCCGGTATAATACTCGCTGTGATACCAGTCCGCCACCCACTCCCAGACATTGCCGGCCATATCGCGCACCCCATAGGGCGATTCTCCTTGTGGGTAATGACCCACCGGCGAAGTAAAGGAGTACCCATCGCTGGCATCGACGTCACAGCAAAAATCCGTTCCATAGTTGGCCCTAGTGCGATCAATGCCTTCACCCCAGGGATAGGTGCGCCCATCGGTCCCCCGGGCGGCTTTTTCCCACTCCGCCTCCGTGGGCAGGCGCTTGCCGACCCACTGGCAATAGGCCAAGGCATCGGGCCAGCCCACCGAGATGATCGGATGGTCGTCCGGGGCCGACCGAATGGGCAGGTTCATGGCTTGGGCATAGGCATTCCACTCGGCCGTGCTCACTTCGTGGCGGTCAATCCAGAAGCCATTGAGGTGCACGGAATGTGCGGGACGCTCATCATTGGCACCGGAATCGGAGCCCATGATGAAGGGACCGGCCGGGATTTTCACCATGCCCGGCGGGTCCTCGGAGTCCGGCGGCCCTGAGCCCTTATCGCAGGCGCTCAGACCGACACTGAGCAACAGGACTACTACGCGTTTCACAAGTCCCCTCTTTTGGCCCGGTCCCCTAGGTCGGGTCGCGCCAGCGTTTCCACCAGGGGGATGAAATACTGAGTATGCGACCCTTCGGCAGCGAACTGACGCGCTAGGCGACGGGCATCCTCCAAGCGATCGTTGTAGATCAAGGTCTGCGCCAGGGCCGGGAAGAGCACAAAGATGTATTCGCGCTGGATCTGGGGCGCTTCGAGGGCCTGCAAAAGAGGCGGCAGAGCCTGATGGTACTGCCCCAGCAGAAAGTGGAGCTGGCCTTTGATCAGCGCAGCGAATCCCGGATCGGCCGGGGCAGAGCCAACGATGAAGGGCAAGCGCTGCAGGGCGCGTTGTAGGACCGCGGCCCGGTCGCCGGAAATAGTCTCTCCACTCAGGGCAAAGGTCCGCCCCCACTGCACCGCGGCCCACAGATCGCCCCGCAAGGTAAAGGGCGCTTCCCGGCGGGCCGCTCTGTAGTACGAACGGGCCGTTGGAAAATCGCGCACGGCAAAGAGTTGCTCAGCCACTTGCAGGGCCAGCAGCCCCTGTTCCCGGTGGCGCATCCACTGTTCAGCGCCGCGCTGCTCAGCCGCGGACAGTCCTTCCCATAGCTGCTTGGCCAATCGCTGGTAGCGCGTGGCATTGTGAGCGTTGTACCGGTCCATGGGCGGCCGACTGAACAATTCGGCCATGGCTTGATAAACTCGCAGGCGACCGATGGGCAGATCGCCCAGCAAGTCTCGGTACTGAGCATCGCTGCGCAGGCGCTCCAACTCGACGGGTTCGTCCACGACTTGCGGCACAGCTTCGACGACCGTGCGAGCCAACAGGGCCTGTCCCGCCACCGAAGGATGCAGATGATCGGCCATCAACTCCCAGCCCACGCCCTCGGGAGAAGCAGCCCGGTCAAAGGCCGCTTGTACGTCGGCCAACCCAGCCCCACCCTGACGCGCCACGCTGTCGATCACCGCGCTGAAAGAGCGCGGGGCCCGCCAAGGCATAGTGTCGAGTTGTCGGGCCTTGGCAAAGGCTTGGCGCGCCTCCACAGGGCGCTGCAAGTGGACCAAAGCTCGGCCCTTGAGATACCATAGATAGGCGTGTTTTTCCCATACCTGAGCCGCCGCGGTCAAATTCTCCAACGCCCCGTGGACAGCCTCTGGGGTCGGGGTCTCCAGCACCAGAATCTCGGCGGCCTTAGCCACCTTTTGCTGCCACTGCCGGGCCAGATGCTCCTCTAAAGGGGGCGCGGTCCCAGCCCCAGGCGCAAAGCCAGCCTCATTGGCCGCCAAGGTACACAAGATCAGCGGAACCTCGGCTTTGCTACAGGCCGCGGCAACCCTTAGCAGATTCGCGCGCAGGTGCTCAGGAGCGGCCCGACGCCGCGGGCTGTCCAGCGCGACTTGGCCGCGCTCGGCCATAATCCGCGCTAGGGCCGTGGAGGAGACCTCGCTGCCGCGAAAATAGTCCAGTCCCGTCCGCACCAAGGCAGTGAGCCGTCTCTGCATGAGGAAGTAGTGCAGCCGATTGCGCCAGGGCGAATGGTGTTCGTCAACCCCGTAGATCCCATTGAATTCATTGTGGCCGGTGTACACCACGACTAGGTCCGGCTCCAGTTGCAAGGCGTCTTCGACCACTTTGGCAACGGCAAAACTGGCGATCGACGTAATGCCCAAGTTGAACACCTGGACCTCTTTATCGGGCCAGATGTCCTGCAGCATGGCTGCCAAAAAGGACGGAGCCGCAAGGGATTGGACATAGGGATAGCCCTGGACCGTGGAGGCACCGGCAAAGACCACGCGAAAATGCTTGGAAGGAGTCGGCTCGAAAAAGGGCTGGCCCCCCATGCGGCCGCTGCCGATGAGCTTGCCTTGGTAACGCTGGAAGAAAAAGCGCTTAGCGTAGAGAGGATTGACACTGCGCAGACGCCGCTCGTCGCGCTCGGCCAAGGTGACAAGAAAAGGCTCGGGAGCCAAGGCCGGGACCAAGTGCAACAGCAGTTCCGCGACCACGACGAGAACCAACCCCAGTCCCAGCCCAGCGAGGCGGAGAAGCCAGACTCGTTGGCGGCTGGTCACGGCGGTCCCTCCCTCAGCAGCCGCGCCCCCACCGAGGCATAGCGCCCATGCGGCACTTGGCTGAGGCGGTTGGCCGAGCGCAGGCGGCGGGCTCCGTTGTTGTGGAAATAACCGCCTCGGAGAACGCGCTGTATCCCGGTTGTAGGGCCGGGAGGATCCACTTTGGGAGCACTGCCGTAGTACTCGGGGCTGTACCAGTCGTGTACCCACTCCCACAAATTGCCGTGCATATCGTACAGGCCCCAAGGATTGGGTTTTTTCGTCGCCACTAACTGGCTATGTCGCAGTCCTACGTCCCAAGTATTGCCAGTGTGCCAAGCAAAGTCGTCCAACAGCACCTCGTCGTCCCCAAAGGACCAGCGGGTAGTGGTGCCAGCCCGACAGGCGTACTCCCACTCGGCTTCCGTGGGCAGGCGGTAGAGTTCGGCACCAGCGCTGGCATTGAGGGCCGCGGCAAATTGCTCGACGTCGAGCCACGACAGCCCTGCGGCCGGGTAGTCCGGTCCTTGGAGGACGAAATCTAGGCCGGCCCACGGCTGCGTATCCATGACCGCAGTCCACTGTTGCTGGGTGATTTCGGTCTGCGCTAGGTAGAACCCCCGGGTAATTTGCACCTCGCGTTGCGGTGCCTCGTCGTCGTCCCGTCCTGGCTCCGTGGGGGGCGAGCCCATGACAAAAGTGCCCGGGTCGATCCAGACAAAGGCCATCTCGGTCCCATCCGGTAGCTCGACCACCAGCGCGGGTCGATCCGCCGCTGTTTCCGGCTCGCATCCCCAGGCGATGAGGGCGAGCAGTAGGAGTTTATAAAATTTAAGTGCGTACATAGTTACAACTCGGCCTAAGTACAACGACAGTAGGCGGTATGAGATACTTCGCTTCGCTCAGCATGACAACTGCTGGCGCTGCTTTCCACTGTCATGCTGAGTGGAGCGAAGCGGAGTCGAAGCATCTTGTACCTCGATGCCATGCATAACGCCCATTGGCTTACTGTCGTGTACTTAGAACTCGGCAAAAGTGCCCTGCTGCGTCCGACGCACCGCAATCCCTTTGTCCTCGGTGATCACCAGCCACTGGTCGGCGTCGAGATCGCGAAATTCCTCGACCCGGCCGCCGGGCCAGCGCACCACCAGCCGCTCGACCTTGGTGGCCCGTTGCAGGCCAAAGTGGACGCGGATATCGCTGTGCGACAGGAAGCTGGTCCCCGCGACAATTTGGCGGATCTGGACGCGGCCAGCGACCACGGCTTCAATGCGGGCCCCAATGCCGTCCCGATTGCTCTCGGTGCCAATGAGGGAGACCTGGAGCCAGTGATTGCGGTTGCCGCCGTCGTTGCGCAACAGGGTGGGCGTATCGTCGATATTGAGGATGAGGATGTCGATGTCGCCGTCGTTGTCGTAGTCGCCAAAGGCCGCCCCCCGGCTCACCTTCTCCACGGCCAAGCCGCTACCGGCCTGGGCACCAATTTCGACAAAGGAGCCGCGGCCGTCGTTGTCAAAGAGAAAATTGCGCTGGGCGTACCGCGTACCCACATCGTAGTCGTCCAGAACGGGATAGACGTGGCCATTGGCGGCAAATAGATCCAAATCGCCGTCGTTGTCGCGATCGAAAAAGCCCGTACCCCAACCTACGAAGGGCATGCTCACCTCGCCCACGCCCACCGCGTGACTCACATCGGTAAAAAGGCGTCCCCCTTCACTGCGGTACAAGGTGTAGTAATCCTCGGAGAAATGAGTGACGAAAAAGTCAAAATCGCCATCGTTGTCGTAGTCGCCCGCAGCGACGCCCATCCCGGCTTGTTCCTCGCCATCGGCACTGTGGCTGGCACCCGTGGCCAAGGAAACGTCTTTGAAGCGCCCATTGCCCAAGTTGCGCAAGAGCAGATTGGGATCGGTGTCGTTGGCCACGTACAGATCCAAGTACCCGTCGCTATCGCTGTCGACAAATACAGGTTGGAACCCGTTGTACGCCACCGGGTCAACGCCGATCTGAGCGGTAACATCCTCAAAGGTACCGTCGCCCCGATTGCGGTAGAGCACGTCCTGTTCTCCCTCATAGGCGTTGGGTCCTTGGAATATCTTGATTCCCTTCCACAACTGATAGAGATCGGCCTCGGCGAATTCGTCGGGATTAAAGCGGACAAAATTGGCCACGTACAGGTCCACATCCCCGTCCACATCGTAGTCGCCCCAGGCAACGCCCGTGCTCCAGCGCGGATCCGCCACCCCCGCAGCTTGGGCCACCTCGTCAAAGGTCCCATCGCCCCGATTGCGGTAGAGCCGGTTGGGTCCGTAGTTGGTCACCAAAAGGTCGGTGTCGCCATCGTTGTCGTAGTCCGCGGCCCCGCAACCCATGCTCCAAGCCGCGTCGCCCACGCCAGCCGTGCGAGTGACCTCGGCGAACGTGCCATCGCCCCGATTGCGGTAGAGCCGGTTGCTGGGCGGGGGATCGGGCAGGGGATCGAAGGAGGAGCCATTGATTAGGTACGCATCTAGGTAGCTGTCGTTGTCGTAGTCGAACAGACCCGCGCCGCCGCCCTTGGACTCAATGATATAGGTCTTTTGCGGCTTGCCCGAGACATTGCGCCCATGCAGACCGGCTTGTTGGGCCACATCGACAAAGACCACTGGCTCGTGCGGCGGCGGAGCCTCTTCACCGCACCCGAGCAACAGCAGGCCCGCGCCGCCCAGTGCGCGGTACAAATTTCGCTTCCCAATCATCACTCGCGTCCGTCGATAAATTCTAGGTCGCACTCGGCGACTGTGCGTCCCTCTGCAGGTGCGAACGTCCACCGCTCTATCTCGGAGTGGACACAGGCATCCACCGCCCCGCTCACCACCCCCGAATCGACGATTTCCACCGCGGCCACAGCGCCAGTCGGATCGATGGCAAAGCGGACTTTCATCCGCCCTGCGGCCGCGCGACCAGCGGCAAATTCGCCGGCGAAACAGGCGTTGATATCCGTCAGGCGGTCTTGCAGTTCGCCCTCAATCGCGCTGGCCGCCCGCGTCGGATTCCCGGCTACGCCGCGATCTAGCTGCAACGGGCCACCTAGCCGGGTATAAGTAACAAGCCCACTCTGGGGCTCATCCTGCTCTCGCTCGACGAGCTCCCGCTGCACCTCGCGCTGGAACTCAAAGCGCAGGGTGGTGGTTTCCAATGGCGCGTCGTGGGGATTGAATTTGAGGACGAAGTCGCGCAGCACCAAGGCGACTTGCGCCACCTCGACGGCGAGCGGATCAAACACGAGCAAACCCCGATATGACTCGCCTTTGAAAATTTTGCGGTCGATGTTGTAGTTGTTGCTGCGCACAATGCCCATGCGCATGTTGAAGCGGTAAAAATCATTGCCACTCGGGCTCCGGCGGGCGCGGTAGTACGACTCAAAGTTCCTAGGCGACGAACCCGCCAAAATGCCGTAGGGCTGAAGGAATTCACCGCCCCGATCCGTCAGCAGCACGGCCTTGAGGGGGTTGAGTTCCACTTTGGCAAAGGCGCGGTTGTGCACCTCGATTTCAAAGACGGTAAAGCGGTTGCGAACATAGCCGACCGTCGGATCGACATAGTCGCCAAAGGTGTAGGGATTGATCGAGTACTCGCCTTGGCTCGACTCCGTGGGGAACATGGCGTTGAGTTCTGGATCGCTCAGGTGGCGGACCAAAAGCCGCAGGCCTTCTATGGTATAGGAAACGGCCCCGTCGCTCTCTAAAGCGTACCGGGCCGAGGCCGCAGACACCGGCAGCAGCCGGGAGACCTGGACGATTTGCTGAGGGTAGAGCAAATGACAGCCGCAGGCCAAGAGCCAGAGTCCAGCCGCGCAGAAACCTATTTTTTTCTTCGTCAGCATCGGCTCACTCAAACCCTAAAAACACCCGCATGAACAATGAGGTGACGTCTAAATCGTCTCCGGCGCGGGTGGGATCGTCAAAAATCCGGCGAGTGAGGCGCAGGCCCACATTGGTCGAGAGCGCATAGCCGAAATAGTTCGAGTGATTGGTCAGTTGCACGACCCGCACGGCCTCGGTAAAACTATTGCGGTTATCAGTGCGGTCTTTTTTGCTCAGCGGCAAAAAGGGCAAACCCTGCATCCCGCAGGAAAATTCAGTGCGCGGCGTCAGCCGGTACTGGGCCTTGAGGATGGGGACCAACGTCCACTCGTCCTCCAGCGCGACCGGCAGACTGTCGCGGTTGCGGCGCAAGTACAGTCCCTTGCCCTGAAAAACCACCAGCCAGTTGGTCGTTGCTTCCCAGTGGTACGCAGTTCGCGCAACCAAGGTCAACAGGCGGATTTCGTCGGCACCCTGATCCGAACCATCGGACAGCACTGCGGCCTGCTGGCGGTTGATGGCATAGCGCATATTGCCGTCCAAGCGCAGGCCGGCCAGCGGCCACCACGCTCCTTCGAGGTAGTGCTGGCGGTCGATACTGTCGCGCCACTCGAGCAAATCCCCCACCGTGGTGCGGTCGTACACTAGGGAACCAGGGCTGTGGTACGGCGCATCGGGAGCGGGTTCCGACAGGGTTTCTTCAAAGGTCTGGTACGGGTTGGCAAAATCGTCGTGGACGCGCTGCAAGAAAATCTCGCCGGCGAAATAGCCCTGCTGCCAATCGCGGCGCGGCAGGGCAATACTGGCGTAGTCGATCTCGTTGCGCCGCTCGCTAGAAATGCCTTTGGCCTTGAGCCGCCCCACCCCGACAGACCAGCCGCCGGGCAGGAGCAGCCGACCGAAGACGTGGCCGCCTCGCTGGTCCTGCTGGTAGGGCAGATCGGGTTCTAGGTCGTCCTCGCGCACATCGGCGATGCCGTTGTGGTTCCAGTCGCGGCCGTAGAAGTACGCGTCCGGTTCCACCGCAAAGAGCAAAAAAGGCTCGACGTAATCGGGCAGGGCATTGCCATTGCGATTGGTATCGGGAATGCCGTCGTTGTCCTCGTCGTTGCCGGGGAAGACCCCATCTGGGTCGTAGTCGGTCGCGCCGTGGTGGCCGCCCCGCGCTCCGGGACCCCGGTCGGGCCAGCGGTCGTCGTCGTCATTGTCCTCGACAAAGCCGTCGGAGATCTCAGCCCCCGGCACTGCGGCTACGTGGTCGCCGATCAACTGGCGGGTGAAATCCGGCCCCACGGAAAACAATTCGCCCCCCACTTCGACATGGGAACTGGCCCACTCCGCGGTCAGATAGTACGAGGCGTCCCGAGTGGTGCTGCGCGCTCCATTCCACCGGCGCACGCCCTCGAATTCCCTCGGGGGGCGATGTCCGGGCCGGCCGTCTGGATAGCGCAAGTACTCAATGCTACGGGCAAATTCCCCGCGGATGCGGGTGCGACCTCTTTCAAAATAGCCGTCAACGCCGACCACGGTGCGGCCAGTCCAAGCTCCGGCGTCGAGGCGGATCTGCGTTGCATTGGACAGGTCTTGAACATTGCCCGGAGCGCGGCGCAGCGATTCGAGGTTGGCCAAGCGCCAGCGCGCCTGTTCCTGAGTGGCCTTGGGTTCGGCTTCGTACAAGCCGACCAACTCCACCCGATAGTCGTTGCCCACCACGGCTTCCACTTCGACCTGCTCGACAAAATACTCCTGCGTCAGATCGAAAAAGGCCAGAATGACATCGTAGCCATCGGCGCGCAATTCAGCGTCTGCCTCAATGGGCACAATAAAGTTCACCAGTTCGCCTAAGTTGACGTTGCGGGAGACGTCCTCGCCCTGCAAGTGGCGGCGCAGGTAGAAAAAATCGGCATAGCGCGTACCTTGGTCGGTGTACGGACGCCGCTGAAACTGGCCGGTGAGCCGATTGTTGAGGCCCACGGCCGTGGGATTGCGGGCGTCAATGCGCACCAACTCGGGCGCGATATCCGGCCGGTACTCGCCATTGATCAGCAGACGCACCTCGGAAATAGCAGCGCCAGCGCGCTCGTCGCCCGGGGAATCGTCGGCAAAGCGCGCAATGATAAAACTGGGCAAAACTTGGTCCCCGCGCAGATCGCCTCGGAGGGAAAAATCGCCCTGCGCGCTGTCGAAGAGATTGAAGTGGACGCCACTAGCTCCCAAAGTGAGCGCACCTAAGTGCAACTCACCGCGTCCGCCCGTGAGTAGAGATGCGTTGCGCGCTTCTGATCGCGGGGTGCCGGCCACCCAGATGGGGTCGCGGAAGCGCGAGGCCAACAGCGAGAATTGGGTCGGCCCTTTGTCCACGTCGAGGCGGATCCCGTTGACGCCGGTCATATCGAGGGTCAGGGGCGTAAAAAAGGTGCGGATCTCGTCGCCGATGATCAGCCGAGCGGACCAGTCGTTGTAACTGTCGAAGCCGACGATATTGCGGTCCAGCAGCCCATAGCGCGCGTTCTGCTTGAAGAGCTCGCTGTTGGGCGCTTGGCCAATGGGGAAGTCAGCGCGCGTCTCCCGCCACGAAAACACGTCGTACCCGTAAATCAAATGATGGCCGAGCGGGCCGTAGTAATTGCGCCGGTCAAAGGGTGGCAGCAAGGTCTGATCCGGGATCTCGTAGTCCGTTTTCGCGCGGTTGACATAGGGGCGTCCGGGCCGGTGGACGAAGGGATGGGCCGGGAGAAAGGTCGGCACCCCGGGCCGGGGCTTGGACTCCTCGGCTTTGAGCCCCGGAACTGGGAGGGCCGGCAAGAGGAGCAAGAGCCCTAGGCCAATGGCTGCTCTCATTAATATTCCATTTGTGAGTTTGTTATAAGCGTCAGGATGATGGATTCTTGGGGAGGCGTCCCTCGTCATCAATCACCACGACGCGGCTCGGCCGACGATCACTCCAGTGCCAGAACACCAGATTGAGATCATCGGCCCTAGCCCCTAACGCGAAACTCTGGACGCGCATCCCCAAATAGCCAGCCGCGATCAGCCGATCTGCCAATGCCTGGGAGGCCGGGATGGCACCATCCAGCATTTCGCGCTCCCAGTCTGGGCAACTAAGTTCAAAATCGGTCACGGCGTGGGCCACCCGCTGTGATGGGTTCAGCGCATCGAATACCGGCTCGGCATCTACTTCATAAGCGCACAATACGATCGGCTGCATCGGCCGCCCCAGCGGACTCGCCTCTCTCATGGCGGTGACCGGCGACAGGGACGTATAGAGAGCGGGAACACCGATCCGGTTGAATCGGCCCCCATGAAGACGCGCTCCCTCCCCCGAGACCGGCGACCAAGACCAGTGCGGATTGTGTGCGCGGTACGCGAGCCCTTGGAACCGCATCAGGCATAACCACCAGCGACGACTCGGTCGAGATGGGCATGTACTTGGTCGGCTCGGCCCTCGCGCAGAAGCTGGTCGGGCGTCAGGCCGCCAAAGCCCGGCAAAGGTTCGGCCCGGAACCAAGCATAGGCGGCCAACTCGGAGCCGGTTTGGGCCTCGACCCGGTGGAGAATTTCCAACATCTGCCGCAGTCGCGTCTGCGTCTTCCGCGCCCGGATCCGCGAGGTGCCCGAAAAGGCATTGCGGCCAAGCCCCAGCGTACCGGCGATCTCGGCTTTGGTCGTGCGTAGCGCCGCTGCGACGAGCGTTGGCGAGAACACCTGATCTTCAACTAATTCCTGAAACTGCATGACGACACCTCGTGTTTTGTTGTGGGGTAAAACAAAATAATATCATCCTTTGAACGGCTCCAATCCCATGACTAGGCGCATGAAAAACAAAACTTGGTCAATGTCTTCGACTTGGCGCGAGCGGTCGTCGAATTGCAGTTGTTTGCGTTGGTAGCCCGTGCTCAGACTGAGGTGGTAGCCCTTGTAGGTCGTCCTATTGGTCACCATGACCACATAGTCCTCGGCCCCATAGTTGACGGCACCGTTGACGCGATCGCGGTACCTGCTTTTGAGCAAGGGTAGGCCCTGGGCACCAGCGCTGAAGCGGGTCATGGGCGTGAGATCGTACGTCGCGGTCAGAATCGGATAGAAAAAGCGCTCTGAAATGGGCCGCACCCGAGCGCTGCGATCGCGCCGCACAAAGCCCATGTACTTGATTCGGGGCGTCACCGTCAAACTGCCCACATTCCAATTATACGCCGCTCTCAAGACCCAGGACCAGGCACCGATCCGATTGGCGGGTTGTAGGGATGTGGGGCGCTGGAAATTGACGTCGTACTTGAGGCGCTGGTCGATGTTGAGGTTGTCGATGCGGAAGAAGGTGGCCTTGAGATAGGCCGTGTTGACCAAGCTATTGCGCATGGCCAACTCGTCCTCGACTAGTTCAAAATTATCCACATTGGCATCAAAGGTGCCCCGCACCTCAAAGGGCAGGGCATTGGAGACGCGCGGCAAAAACTGCGGGGTGTCGTCCCCAATGTCGTCTTGCACCTGCTTGAACACATTGAAAAATTCCACGCGGCCGTACGGAAAAAGGGAGCGCTGATAGGCCGTCTTGAAATACGAGACGCGGTTTTTTCCCGCTCCCCAGATCTGGCGCGTGCGGTAGTGCCCCAAGGTGAATTCAAGCCCGGCGCGAGGGCGCAGGCCGGCGAACAGGTGATGGCCCTGGGTATCGACATCATAGGGATAATCGGGCTCAAAGTCGTCCTCCCGATGGTCGATGATGCCGTTGTTGTCGAAATCGTCGCCGTAGTCGTATTCGGGCGGATCGACGTTATAGAGTACAAAAGGCTCGAGGTAGTCGGGAGCGGTGTTGCCGTTTTCATTGGGATCGGGCTGGCCGTCCTGATCGAGGTCGAGGCCGGGAAAAATGCCGTCGTTATCGGCAAAACTTGGTATGAAGTGCATGTCGGGAAAGCGGTCGCGGTCGTCGTTGTCATCTACCGTGGACAATTCGAGGGTGTTGTTGTAGCGCTCGTCAAAGCTCGGAAAGACGCTGAAGGGGCTGCGCAAATCCTCGGTGTACGTGCGATAATTCCGGTCCTCGACGGAGATGCTAGTGCTGTACTGGGGCGCAATGCGGAAGACCTCAAAGCCTAAGCTGGCGCGGCGCCAATCCCGGGTGGTATTGACAAAAAAGGCGTCGGCCGTGCGGCGCTGCCACTTGCCATCTCCGGCGTGGGAGGGATACTGGCGAAATTCAAAGGTGCGGGCGAACTCAGTGCGCAGGGAGAAATCCCGGCGCTGCACTTCGAGGCGCAGGCTGGCATTGGTGCGGCCCGTGTGGCGGCCGTACTCAAAGTCCACCCAGCGCCGGTTGGACCCGTCGTGCACTTGGCCCTCGGCCGCGATCACCGGATAGAAAAAGGTGGCGCGTTCTCCAGTTATATCGACGTTGGACGATGACGTGGCCGCAGCCGGCAGAAAAATCTCGGCCATTTCAATGAGGTAGTCATTGGCCACCAGCCCGCGAAAGCGCAAGCGCTCGACCTGCCCCCGCATTTCCTGGGGTATTTTGAACCAGTAGAGCAAAAACTCCGAGCCATTGGCTTCGAGAAATTCCCCTTGCTCGGCCGGCTCCACGGCCAGGTCTCCCCGGAGAAACTCGATGTACGGCGGGATGGTCTTGCCCAGCGGAAAGAAGCGGTCGCGATTGGGATAAGTTCTATCGACTTGCTCGCTATCGTGGCGGGTGACGAGCGGTTGGACGGTTCCGAGCGTCCCTTCGATATACAGGTCGTAAATCCGGGCCCCACCGCCATCCTCGGGCGAACCATCGCCGAACTTGACCACTATATAGGCCGGCGGCGTGTTCTTGCGCGGCACCACGCCCTTGATGCTGTTATCGCCCCACGAGGTCAGACTGTTGGTGCGGTGCAAATTGACATAGGAGAAACTCAAGTCCAGCACCCCGAACTTGCGCTGGACGTGGCCGCCGAGCAGGTAGGTAGCCCAATCCCGGGCACCGTGCAGTTCGAGATTATCCCCTGGGAAGATGGGCCAGTCGAGACGCGACGTGACAAAGGAAAATTGGCTGCCATCGACATCGGCGTCCCAGCGGGCACCGTTGAGCGCAACTAGGTCAAGGGTGAGGGCGGTAAACTTGGTGCGAATGCGGTCGCCGACGATCAGCCGGCTGCTCCAATTGCCATAGCTGTCCTGGGCCACGAGCAGACGATTGAGGTACTGCTGGTAAAAGCGGCTCTTGTCGATAAAGCTACCCGATTCGGGCGGATTGGTCCGCCCTTCCTCCAACTCAAAAACGCCGACCCCGTCGAGGACAAAATTGCCCAAATCGTCGTACACATTGCGCGTAACTTGGCCAAAGATCCCCGAGTTGTACGCGCGATACCCCTGGCGCGCATAGCTCTCGTAGCGCTCCTCAGCATCGTAGAGCAGTTGCCCAAAGACAGGCGCGGACCAAGCCAAGAAGATGAGGACGAGGACCATCACAGTACGCACCCCTCGATAAAAATCAATCGCCCCATCTGCGTTCCATCTGCGTCCATCTGCGGATCTAAGTACACGACAGTAATCCACTGGACGTTAGGCATGGGAGCGCTGAGATGCTTCGACTCCGCTTTGCTCCGCTCAGCATGACAAGTGATGGTGCCCCTGTTGTCATGCTGAGCGAAGCGAAGCATCTCATACCGCTCTACTGTCGTGTACTTAGCTGCGGATAACATCACAGCACCCGCGCCTGAACGAAAAATTCTCTGAAGTTGCGCGCCCTACGGCCAGGAGTATGCACAAAGCGGGTGTGGCTGGCGCGGAAACCCAAATTGAGACTGAGATCGAATCCCCGATTGTGACTGCGATTCTCAATGGCAAAAAGGTAGTGGCGAGCCGTGAAATCTCCGGTCGGGTACTCCGGGTTGCGAAAGATGTGCGGCCAGCCCGGCAAACCCTGAATGCCAAAGCGCAGCACCGTAGCTTGGCCCAGTGCGTAATCCGCTTGCAGGATGGGGAAAAGTTCATACGTGCGGAGCGGCAACAGCAGATCCTCGGGGGCGGTGCGGCGCTGAAGCCTCAGTTTGGCGCTGGGGCGGATTTTCAGGCCCTGGCGCACAAAGGTGTAATCCGCCTTGCTGGCCCAAGTCCAGTCGATAATATGACTGCGTTGGTCCAGCACCTCCAGCATGCGGTTGATTTCGAGCTTGGTGGTGGCTTTGACTTGCACCCCGGGGATAGGCGCGTATCCCGCGGTGCCGTACAGGGTGTGAAGCCAGCTATTTCGCGCCAGCAGTAGATCGGGTTTGATTTTGATCGCAGTATTGGTCGCGGTCAGCGGATCGACGACGTGCTGGTACACTGGATCGGCGATAGTATCGCGCACCCGCTTACTGCGCACATTGAGCTGTACGTGCCCCCTTTGGTATTGCGCCTCCCCGTACGCGACTTGGTTGCGGCCGGCACCAGCGCGCTGTTCAATCCGGTACTGCCCGAGGCGGAATTGCCAGAATGAGCGGGGGTGGAGCAGGGCAAATGAATGGTACCCACGGCTGTCGAGCGGATAGGGATAGTCCGGCAGATTGTCGTTCTCACGCCGATCCACTACGCCATTGTTGTTGAAGTCGTCGCCGTACACAAAATCGTCTGGTTCAACGGCGTACATGAGGAAGGGCTCGGCGTAGTCGGGTATCTGGTTCTGGTTGACATTGATCTCTAAAACCCCGTCCCCATCTTGGTCCAGCCCGGGAAAAACCCCGTACCCAACGCCGTTGCCTAAGTTGCCGGGCAGGTAGTCAATGGCGGCCTGAGTCGGCTGACTCTCCGGATCCACGCCAGCGGCATCCTTCAGGCTGATGTAGAGTGGGTCGAGCGGATCCCAGTGCTCCCAGCGGTCCTCCCAGTAGTCGCCGTCGTCGTTGTCATCGACCAGCGAGTAGTCCAGAACCTTGTCGGCTCGTTCCGACCACATGGGCAGAGTGGTAGCGTACGCCGCCGGCAGGCGAAACACCTCGAGGCCAACTGCGAGGCTATCCATGGCTCGGCTGAGCTCGCCGAAGCCCTGGTGCAGCCCCTTGAGGAAAAAGGCCCGGCTAGCGCGGCGCTGATGCTGGCTGGCGCCAGGAAAGCGGCGATACCCAACGTTTTCGACCAACTCGCCCGCAAGGGTCGTCCCCTCCCATTCCCAAAGAAAGTCGCTGCCGTACTGGATTTGAGCAGTGGGAAAGCCGTATTCAAAACTCACCCAGCGCAAGTTGGACCCATCCCGCACATTGCGCGGCGCGCGCGCGACATTGTGCCAGTCGGTCCAGATGCGATTGGGCACGCCGGCCCAGCCGTAGGCCGCCGCCACGTCAATACTATAGTCGCCGGCCACTTGGGCGCGAAAGCTCAGGCGCTCGGCCGTAGCTGGAATTTCCCAGCGATAGACCAGCAGGTCGGTGCCGCCCACTTCGAGGGGAAACTCCGCTGCTGCAACAGGCAGACCCTGCTGAAAAAAGAGGCCGCGTTCCCTGCGTCGATTGTTGAGCCGGGGATCGAAGACGCGGTCGCGCGAAACGCTCTGCGGGGCCCAAGGTCCATGGCGGCGCAGATGGGGGACGTGGTCCGGGTCGGCAAGGCGCGGGATGCGCCGAATATCCGGCTCGATTGGCAGCGGAGTGCCATCGACAAAAATTTCCACCGCCAGCACTTGCACGCCGCTATCATCCTCGGGAGAATCGTCGCTGAAAACCACGTAGTAGGCCGTAGTCTTGGCCAGATCCGTGGGAAAAGTGCCGCGCGTCGACCCCCGGCGCTGCATACTGTCGCGCAGATGCAGATTGACGTACGAACCGCCGACGGTAAGCACATTGCCCAGCCGGCTTTCCCAGCGGCCGCCGAACAAATAGGTGGCAAACGGGAGATTGTTGTTACCGCCGACTAGGGGCGAGGAAACCCGGGCACCCAGTACAGTAAAGCGATTCTTGTACGAAGACCCATCCCAGCGCAACCCCTGCAGGCGCGCCTTGTCGAGAGTCAGCGGCGTGAAGCGGGCCTCGAGGGCGTCGCCGACCATGACCCGAGCCGACCAGTCGCGGTAGTGATCGCGCATGATGACCAAGTTGCGAAAGGTGGCCGCTAGATTGCCGCTGCGAAAAATTCGGCTGCTGCGCTGGGGTGCCAGCGTGCGGTATTCCTCCACGCGCAGCAACTCCACCCCATCGAGCAAATAGGCTCCAAAAGGGTCGTAGGTCGGGTTCTCGGGACGGGCCGTGTAGTCGCGGTAACTGAGCAAGCTGTAGTTTTCGTAGCGCTCGTGCCACCAAGGGTAGTACTCGCGGTTGAGAAAGCGAGACTGGGCCTGGCTCCAAGGCAGGTACTCGGTGGTGGTAAGTTGGCCTTCCGCCCGGTCCCAAGCGATGACGCAGAGCAACGCAGCTAGCCCAATGATCGGGAGGCCTCTCATAATCAGTAAACCTATTTTAAATATTGCGCCGTAGGGGGCGGTTTCAAACCGCCCCCTACCCGGGTGCGTAACATCAGTTAGTCAGTAAACCACGGCCACGTGGCCGCAGTGGACCGCCTCCCCTGTATCGAGCTCTACCTCGACCTGAAAAAGATAGAGGCCCGGAGGCACTAGGTCGCCGAGGTCATCGCGTCCATCCCAATAGCCAGGGCTTTCGCGCTCCCGGCCGGGCAGGCGCAAATAGGTTCCCGCACTCAGGGCTGGAGGCCGGAGCCGAGCCACAGTGCGGCCGCTCAAGTCGAAGATGCGCATGGATACTGGGCGCGCCACATCCACTCTGGAGAGGACTAATTCGATCACCGTGGCGTCGTTGACACCATCGCCGTTAGGCGAAAATATCGGCGGATTGGCCCGCACCTGTTCGAGAACTTGGCCGGTAACCGTGGTCGTAACCAACGTCCACGAATGGGGCCTTTGAGTGCGCGGGTCTTCGTCTTGGTTAGGCGCGGCATTGAGCGGATTTTCCGAGCTTGGGCTAAACAGAAAAGCGCGGAAACGATGCAGGTGAGCATAGGAGCGGGTGCGGAAGGGAATCTGCAACTGGGTGCTTTGCCGCAGGGGCTCGGCAAAAATCAAGGTGAGCAAGTGCTGAGTGGAAAACCACTCGGCCAGCACGGCACTCCCCAAGTCAATATCCGGGCCGAGCTGGGCCTGTCCAGGCACGGCTATTTGCAAACTTTTGACCCCCTGATCGTCAGTATCGATCTCCACGTCGAGGGTATAGACAAAGGTGGTATCCACGCCCATCGGCACCCGGTTGGGCTCGACGCGACCACGGGCTATGGACGCGGCTATATCTTCGGTAGAGTACTCGATGCTCAGATCGCGAAAAAGAGGACTTTTCTCCGGGTCCCGACTCTCCATATTGACGCGGTACTGCAAAAACCGTCCGGGTTCGGGGCCGGGAAAGAGGATCCCTCTCTCGGCCTGCGGAGCGCTCCAGCCCCCTTGGGGATCGGCAAAATCGTCCAAGGTAGCGCCGCTGCGAAACTGGACCGCTAGATCCGTGCGCAGGGGAATGTCTGCATTCCAATCAATGCGGCCGAAATTCTTGCGCCGATCCGGTGCTCCCAGATCCAGCGGTTCGGAGAGAAAAACGCCCTCCTCGGCAAAACCCTCGCCAAAGACCTGGATCTCGGCGACCTTGGGCTGGCTCACGCCATTGACGTCGATGATGACAATGCGCACGAACCGGGTCCAAGTCGGATTGAAGACCACTTCGGTGCGCTCGAACTGGAGGATATCGTGCAAAACCCCCACCTCGGACCAGCGAATTTCGTTGTCGCTGACTTGCACGGAATAGCCCTGCAGGGAATTCTCGGCGAAGTCGGGCCCCTCGGTGAGCACCCGCACGGCTCGGATCAGGCGGCGCTGTTGCAAATCGATGGAGGCGGCAAAATTGACCGAGGATACGGGCGGTTCCCAAGCGGTGCGCACATTGCCATCTACGGCTTCAATGCGATTGGAGGGCCGCCCTAAAGCCAAGTTTTCACCGCGTATTTGCTTGAGAACCACGCCGCCAGCCACGCTGCCGATATCCGTGCCGCCGGGAAAACCGGCGACTAGATCCGGGGCTGGGTCGGGCAAGCCCTCGATCAGGGCGCGATCGGCACTGCCAGCCTGGACCACCTGCCAGCCTGACTGCTCCGCAATATCGGCCACTTGCCAGTCACTGTCGGCCAGAGGGCGAGCCGTCCAGTACCAAGTCTGGGCTTTGGGGTCGGTCTCGCCGTAGCGCAGAGAATCAACCTCGATCGCGACCAGCAGGCCATGCCCCACGCCCAAACCGCGATTGACCACCTCGACGGCCAAGGCGTTATCGCCACTGAGCACGTCAACTGGATAGGTGCGCACCTGATTCCAAGACGCATTGGCTCCGATGGCAACGCCGTTGAAATAGACCGCAAAACTGTCCACCGCGGCGATGTGGAGCAGCCCCGAAGCACTGCTGTCGGCCGCAAAGGTAGTGCGGTAGTACAAGGTATTGCGATAGGTGTCCTGGGTCCAGACCTCGGCGCGACTCCCACCCGGAAGCATTAGCAGGAGAAAGGTGACCAACCCGGATCTGATATGGGCTCGGACCATTGCGTTGCGGATTGTTGCCGGATGGACGAAAAAGGCGGTGAAACGCAGAAAATTGACTACTCCCAATCCTAAAGGAGTCGGGCTTCTTGGCAGCCATCCCCTCTGAGGTTCAATTAGAATCGGAATCGTCCTGTTTGACTCGCTTATGTCTCTTGATCTGTCCCCACGAGGTCTCGTCCACAGCCGTCGGCTCCCCAGACGCGATGTCCATCACGTAAATTTCCCAGTCGCCGTCGCGGTCGGAGGTAAAAGCCATGTGCCGACCATCTGGAGACCAAGAAGGAGACCCGTCTTCGGCCGGGTGGTCTGTCAGGCGACGGGGGTTGCTCCCATCCGAACCCATCACGTAAATCTCATAGTTGCCGTCGCGGTTGGACACGAAGGCGATGTGCCGGCCATCCGGAGACCAAGAAGGAGACCCGTCATAGCCACTAGCATCGGTCAGGTTGCGCCGGTTTTCTCCATTCGCATCCATCACCATAACATCACGGACATGGTGGGAGTGGATGTGAAAGGCGATGTGCCGGCCATCCGGAGACCAAGAAGGATCTAGGTCTTGGCCCCAGTCGCCGCTCAGATTCCGCAGGTTTTCCCCAGACAGATCTATCATGTAAATCTTTCTGGCGGGCGTAACGCGGTGGGAAGTGAACGCGATAGACTGCCCATCTGGGGACCACGAAGGCATCCAGTCAGTCTGCATGTGGTCGGTCAGACGGCGTAGGTTGTCTCCATTGGCATCCATCACGTAAATCTCATCGTTGCCGCCTCCCACGCGGTCGGAGAAAAAGGCGATAGAGCGACCGTCTGGAGACCACGAAGGTTGCCCGTCTCGGCTGCTGTCATTGGTTAGGTTCCGCAGGTTTTCCCCATTTGCATCCATCACGTAAATCTCATCGTTGCCGTCGCGACGGGAGGAGAAGGCGATGTGCCGGCCATCCGGAGACCACGACGGAGACCAGTCCTCGCCACTGGCATCGGTCAGGCGGCGTATGTCCCCGGCGATCCAAGCCTCCTCGCCACTGCTCGTCACCGCTTGCCCCCAGCCAGCGACGGCCAGCCCCAGGGTTGCCAAGCAGACGATCAGTATCGACCGATAGTTCATAACGTGCCTCTTTTCAGAAGGCTGTGAAAGAGACTTATATCCTGAGTGTCCCAAAAAAAGGGGGATCGGGTGCAATGGCGGGTTGCCCCGGCCAAAACCCGATCCCCGAAAAAAGACAGACCTACGAGCTACTTCAGCAACAGCATTTGCTTGCTATCCGCAAACGAGTCCGCCCGCAGTTCGTATAGGTACACCCCACTGCCCACGGACTCGCCCTCGGCATCCCGGCCATCCCACTTGATCTCGTAGGACCCAGCCTGTAACTCGCCGTCCATCAGGCGGGCTACCAACTGACCAGAGATATTGTAGATGTCGAGGACGACCACTCCGGCCGCTGGAATGGCAAAGCGGATCGCGGTTTCGGCATTGAAGGGATTGGGATAGTTGTCGCCTAAGGCATAGTCAGACGGCAGGGACTTGCCAGTCAACTCCGCTATCGCAGTAGCTGCATCGCCGCCGATGACGCCGGTGCTCACGTCAAAGGGGAAGTGGACCAATTCCTGCTGGCCGGTCGGCGCGTACAGACCGTCGTAAGACCCCCCATCTGAGACCCAGTACAGGTCGGACGCCAGCCCAGTGGGCATCTTGGGCAAATTGACGTTGAACAGACCGTGCCCATCCGGCCCCAAAACAGTTCCCCAGAAGGGCTGGTTGAAACCAGAGAAAAAGGCGATGTGGTGCCGGCCGACATTGGCGTGGGTAACGGCCATCTGGTGGTCAAGGCCATCTTCGGCAAAGCCGCGCGCCGTGGCCTCTTCGCCGAAATAGCGGTCGAGAAAGCCGTCGCCGTTGCGGTTGAGCCAGATGAGGTCGCCTTCTAACGTGACATGAGCTGGAAGCGAAATGGGATTGTACCACAAACCAGAGACGTAGATCCCGCGGTCGTCCACATCGACTCCCCAGGGGCCTTGGCTACCTGTTTCGTGTAGGTAAATCTCGCTCAGGTCGAGGATATTAGCGATCTCGCCGGTGGCGCGGTCGACCGAAACAACCGCCGGTACCAGCGGTTCTTCGACATCTCGATTGGCCAGATAGATCATGCCGTCGTCGGCGACCCAGGAGTGATGCGAAGCCTGCGACACGGCCGAACTGGCGACGCGAGCGTTGATATGGACATAACCCCGGTCGGCTGCGGCCCAATCTTCGTCCGGCAGGATCGTTCCGTTGTCTGGATCGAATTTGACCCGCCACACACCGCTGCCGCGCGCCACGTCAAACTGGGCGTTGTTGGTGATATAGGCGACGTTGGGGTCGGCGGGGTCGGGCTGGTAGGAACTGACGTCCCAGTACTGAATTTCCTGGCCGTGGCGCTCGTTCATCCAAGGGATCAGGAAGCTTTCATAGGCCTCGGGATTTTGGAAGTAGTCGAGGCCGAGTTCGCCGCGGCGTATCTCCCACTCCGCCCCTTGGTTGGAGGTCCAGACCACGGGCGGATCGACATTGAAATCGACCCGGTTGGTCATCCAGTACGAATGCGAACTGCCCGGGCCGATCCAAGTGGGATTGGAAATATTGTCCAAGGCGAAGAGGTAGTACGTATAGGTGCCGGCCCCGACCTCGTTGCCGTTGAAGTCCCGGCCGTCCCAAGTGATGGAGTTGGATCCTTCGCTGAAGGTCTGGCCACCAGAGATGCTGATCAAGGTGTCGAGCCCGGCGGCGCGCAACATGGCATTGCCCACGCCCCCTTCGCCAAAAGCCGCGCCATCGTACTGGGGATTGGCGTCCCGCGAGTACACCGCCAAGTGCACTTCGGCCGGACCGCCATTGAGCGTGAAGGGCACCTCGACCGAACCGCCGTCAAAGGCGACATCCTCGGAGTCGATAGTGAGGACGTTGGGCATGCCGCTGCGCCAATCGTTGGCGCGATCGAAATTTGGATTGCCGGCCGTGCCCGACTGGGCTAGGGCGGAGCCGACAAAGACCAGAGAAAAGAGCACAGATAACACCTTCATAAAACTGCCTCCTATCCTATTTAGTGCCTGCAAAATGGACGAAATGTTGAAACTCATCAAATAGATAACATCAGTGCACAGCTATTCCGTCCACTATATATAAATTAAAGAAGGATGTCAAAGTAAAAACTCAACCCTTGAAAAGTCCCCTGTTGGCGCAACTCGTCTACCGGGTCTGCTTGGAACGGACCAATTCGAGAAAAGACCGGATGCGTGGATAATCGGGCTGCAACTCGAGTACCTGTTCAAAGGCGGCCTCGGCTTCTGGATAGCGCTGTAGATCAATCCAAGCCAAACCGAGTCCAAAACGGGCGTGGACGTGCTCGGGATCGGTTGCTAGGACTTGCTCAAAGAGCGGCACGGCCTGGGCGGGACGCAGCCCGCGCACGTGGAGCATGCCCAGTTCGAATTGCGCCTTAGTCCACTCGGGCTCGAGGACCAAAGCCCTCGCAAAGGCCGTGGTCGCCCGCTCGTCGCCTCCGGCCTTGGCATGGGCCTGCCCTAGGCGCAGATGAAAGCGCGCCGAATCCGGGGCTAGGGCCACGGCCTTTTCTAAGGCGGCAATGGCTTTGTTCGTGCGCCCCTGCCGGTCGTAAACCAAGCCTAGATCGGCGTGAATCCCAACCATGCCCGGTTCGAGGGCCAAGGCTTTTTTGAACTCGTCGATGGCCCGCTCGTACTGGTCGGCTTCGACATAGGCCACGGCCAAGGCGCGGCGTTCTAGGGCTTTTTCGGGTTGGCGCTGGACTCGCAATTGGGCCATGTAGAGCGAGTCTTGCTCGCCTTCTTCGAGGGCGACAAAGCGCTCCTGCGCGCGCTGGCTGGCGGCAGTGCGGCCCAAGAGTTGGTAGGATCTGGCCAAGTTGTAGTACGCCTGCCGGTAGCGCGGTTCAAGGGCGATGGCGCGCTCGTACGCCTCCACAGCTTTGGCGGGCGATCCTCGTCGATCCAGCACCCTTCCCAAATTGTAAAACGCTTCGGCATCCGTGGAGTCGAGCTCGACGGCCGCCCGCAATGAGACGGCCGCGCTGTCCAAGTCGCCTTTTTCCAGATAGATGGCACCCAAGCGGCGATGCGCTATCGCCAGACCTGTGTCGAGTCCTATGGAACGTCTATACGCGGCTGCGGCCTGGGCGGATAGATTCCGCAATTCATAGGTGCGGCCGAGGTTGTAGTGGAAATGGGCATTGGTCGGCTCGAGATCCACGGCTCTGCTCAGGGAGGCAATGGCCGTGTCGAGATCGGTGTAGCTGAGATTGGTGGGTTTATCCGTGGCCGTGGGTGCGCGCCGCGCATAGGCCACCCCGACGTGAAAGTGGACCTCGGCAAATTCCGGGGCCAAAGCTGCGCTTTGCCGCCAGTGCTGGATGGCGTCGTTGTACTTGCCGATCCGCGCGTACACTTGTCCCAAGCCAAAGTGGGCGCGCACACTAACGGGATGCTTTTCCAAGGCGGCTTGGTAGAGCGCCACAGCGCGGGCGTATTCGGCCTGCTGGACTAGGACCGCGGCCAGATCGCAGTACATATCAAGATCAGCTCGACCTTCCCGTATGGCTGCCTCTATAGCGCCGAGCGGCAGGGCCGACCGAGGCCCAGAGCCATAGCGAGCGCGCAACTGATCCTGATATGCGGATGTCGGCTCGTATTCCTCTTCGGCGCAACCGCTGAGCGCGAGAATCGCTAGCGCGAGAAAGAGCCGATAAGTCCAGAGGGCATGCGGCCTATCACTGCGCCTGCTGGAATCCAGCCGCATACTCCCGATCCTCGGGGAAGTCGACAAAGGGATGGGCACCAACTGAAATCAGCTTGGTCGCCGGATTCACGGTCAATCGAGCGTATTCCCCAAACGGACGCCAGCGTTTCGCCTGACTTTTGTCTATCTCTTCCGGCTCGTTCTGCGGCGGGTCAAGGCCAATGGTGCGAAAAGCCTCGGCTTCGTCAAAGGGTTCCATGGCGGCGAAATTATACGTGACATAGACAATTTTGCCCTGCTTGATGGCCGCGAAAAGTTTCACCCCCCCAACGTCCTCCCAGCGCATAAAACCCACGTGCTTTTCGGTTTCCTCTCTGTACTGCTTAGGTTCTCCCAAGCGCGCCTGCACCGCCGAAGGAGTGCTGGCCAACAGAGCGTGGGCGTCTAGGGGTTCTTCCGGGGCGCAGGCTAGGCCGAGGAGCAGGACCGTGGCCAACGGGCAAAAGCCGGACCATTTCATAGGGAAATTTTCTCTGTGTTACTCAATGCCTTATCGCCGAATCGGTGCAACAATAGGCGCGTTGATCGGCTGCGTCAAGGTTGACAAATGCAGGGGCACACTTCAGTTTCGGCCAAACCATGAGCAACCAGTCAATGGGATTTTTTATCGCCTGCATTGGGCTACTGGCCAGCGCCAGTCTCCACACGGGGTGCGGCGAACTCCGGCAAAAGCCCAATGTCGTGGTATTGCTGGTTGACACCTTGCGCGCCGACCACCTCAAGTGCTACGGGTATCACCGGGACACGGCCCCGTTCCTCGAAGGACTGGCCCGCCGCGGCGCGGTCTTCACCCAGTGTTACGCTCCCTCGGACTATACCCCGGCTTCCACGGCCTCCTTGTTCACAGGGCAGTACCCACTAGCGCACGGGTATCTCAACTCGCACTACGTCCTCGCCGAGACCCACACCACCATGGCCGAGATCTTCCAGCGGCAAGGATATACCACCGCGGGATTTATCGCCAATGGCTTGGCCGGCGAGAAGTACCAGATGAACCAGGGGTTTGACCACTACTTTGAAAAGAACAGGGCCTCGGCCGCGGAATTGGTCGCCGCTACATCCTCT
Organism: Gemmatimonadota bacterium; assembly: GCA_028875335.1. Next base: position 9,107 of record JAPPEF010000114.1, on the reverse strand, counting down.
TTCATTGAACAACAGGCCGACGAACCCTTTTTCGCGTACCTGCATTTCCTCGATGTCCACGATCCCCACCGGATTCCCCAAGAATACCACGGCCGCTTCGCCGATCCGGCGAATTTTGCCTACGACATGCGAGACACCCTCCAGCTCGACAATTTCGTCATGCAGGCCTGGTGGGAGGCGGCGCAGGGATGGCGGGATCAGACTGTAGGATCCGACCAAGTCGCAACATATTTTGCCGACTACGTCCAGCTCTACGACGCATCCATTTCCTACTGGGACGAGCAGTTGGGGGCCTTGCTCGACCTGCTCGCCGCCCAAGGGATCGATGAGCGAACGATCATCGTGGTGACCTCGGATCACGGGGAGCAGTTTCTCGAGCACGGCTATTTCGGACACGGCAACTCAGGCTATCAGGTCGGCCTGCACGTCCCCTTTATTATTAGCGATCCACTGCACCCAAACATCGCCGGTCTGCGAGTTGACAATCTGGTCAATGCCGTCGATATCCTGCCCACCCTGCTGGCCCGGCTCAATTGGCAAATCGCTCCAGCCGTACAGGGGCAGGAGCGCTGGTCTTTGCTCGCGTCCGACGCGCCGAGTGAGGCCCCCGAAAGCATTTATACAGAGGGGACCTTCATGGCCAACCGGCCTTTCAGCACCTTGATCCAGACCTACCGAGAAGGAGAGTGGAAGCTGCTGCTCGATCGCCTGCGGGATACCAAGGAACTCTACCATTTAAAAGAAGATCCGAGCGAACTTCGCGATCGCTTTGCCGAGCAGCCGAAAATCGCCGCCCGACTCTACGGTAAAATCCGCCAGTACTACAACGACAACTTGCAGCTCTTTGAGCAGCAGCAACAGTCGCAAATGCAGTTGACAGAGCAAAAATTGCAGGAGTTGCGAGCCTTGGGCTACATTACAGGGCGCGCCGGGTTGCAAAGGCCGGCGAAAGAGTTTTTCCCCATGAAGCCGGTCCGCCTAGAAAAATTCGGCCCCTTTGGGGACGAGGAGGATCTGGGCAGGTTTTCCCATGCGATCGATTTTTTTCGCGGCCAAGTCACCTCGGGCCAAATTATTGGCGGGTACAGCGACAGAGTAGGCCAGCGGGATTCGGCCGGGGTCTGGTTTGATCGGCGGGCGACTTTTCTCCTGCCCAACCAGCCCGTTGGGCAACGGGTGGTCGTCGAGCTGACTATTGATCCTATGGGAGGGGCTGACAATCCGACCCAGATCGAAGTTAAATTCAATGAGCAACCCAGCGGAGCCTGGGCGCTCAATGGGGTCGGGTCCTATCGGTTCGAAGCGGCGCTGCCCGCCTTTTTGCAGCAGAGCGCTTTCTTTTATCTGACCATTGAGGCCGATAACCGCTTCGTCATCCGCAAAGCAACATCAGTTCGCAACCATATATATGGGGCCATGCGGATTCGCAGATTGTATCTGGAGGGATAATTTAAATTCGTGGATCTCGTGAGCGAACTCTGGTACTCCATGGCCTTCACTGGCAAGGCCGTGGTGGTGATTTTGGCCGGTCTGTCCATTTATTCCTATGCGGTCATGGTGGACCGCGGCCTGACTTTGCGCTGGACCCGGCAGCGTTCGGCCGCTTTTGCCCGTGAAATTGAGGAGGGCGGCCTGATGCTGGGGGAAGTCAATGCTGTGCAGGAATGCGCCCATCAAGCCGAGCAAGACGGACATTGCGCTCTGGCCGTGGTGATCTCATCCGCTCTAGCGGAATACGAGCTATTGGCAGAGGAAGGACAGTCCGATGCCGTAGTGATGGAGGCCGTGGACGACGCACTCGGCCGCTCGCTAGACAGCGTGGTCGCCAATCTACGGGTCCGGCTCTCCGGCATGGGCACCATTGTGGGAGTCGCGCCCTTCTTGGGGCTTTTTGGCACCGTGACTGGGTTGATCGCCGCTTTTCGCGGCATTGCCACCACAGGCGGAGGGGGCCTAGCCGAGGTCTCGGGCGGGATCTCCGAAGCCCTAGTCACCACGGTCATCGGCCTGTTTGTCGCCATGCCCGCCCTGTGGGCGTACAACTTTTTTACCAACCGCATTGAGGCCATGTCTCTCGGGCTGGAAAACAACGCAGCCCGCATCGTCGGCCACGTGGTGCGCCGCGCGCTCAAGGCCAATCGCGCGCCCTAGCAATAATCATGGCCAGACGCCGCAAGCGCCGAACTCGCCACGCCGAAGTGCGGCGCAGCCCCATGCCCGATATCACGCCCATCGTCAATGTGGCGCTGGTGCTGTTGATCGTCTTCATGGTGGTCATGCCGCTGATTCAAGAGGGCATCTTGGTAGAGACGCCCGAAGCCCGCAATGCCCAAGAGATCGTCGAGCAACTCGGTGCAGAGAGTTTGATTCTCTCCATTCAGGAAGACGGTTCCCTGTACATCAATTTGCACCAAGTGGCGCGGGCCGACCTCAAACGCGAACTGGCCAGGGCCTATCACGGCAAAGAAGGCGAACCCATCATCGTCAAAGGCTCTAAGAATCTACCTTATCGCGAAATACTCGACTTGATGGAAATCTGTCAGGAAGTCGGGGCACCAGGGGTGGATTTAATGGTCAAGAAACCGTAACATGGCGCGACGATACAGAAGAAAATTCGCCCGGGTAGAATCATCCATGAACGCGACCCCACTGGCGGACGTATCCCTTTCTCTGCTGCTGGGCTTCTTGGTGATCACCCCGATTATTCTGCAAACCTTGGCAACCCAATTGCCCCAAGCGGGCGGAGTCGCTTCGGGGCAAGTCCGCCAAGATCCGAGGGTCGTTCTCACGGCCGAGAGCGAAATTCTGATTAACGATAAAAAGGTAAGCGAAGAAGAACTGCCAGCTAGGCTGAAGGAACTCTTTCCGCCTGAAGCCGATGTGGAGCGTCGGGTCGTGTTTACGGGATCGGGAGAAGTCCCGTACCGAGATGTGATTGACGTACTCGATTTGCTCAAGGAAAACGGCGTCGAAACCATCGGCATCCGTTGAAGCCCAACCCGCAGCTAGCGCAACAACACCATCCGCCGCACCAAGACCCCACCCGGCGTCGCCAAGCGCGCGATATAGACTCCGCTCGCCAAATCGGCTCTATCAAACCGCACCGTGTGGCTTCCACCGTCCAGCGCCTCATTGACCACGACGTCCACCCGCTGCCCTAAGATATCAAAAACCTCCAACCGCACTGTCATGCGTCCGGGGAGCATAAAGCGAATCTGGACCGTCGGGTTAAAGGGATTGGGATAGGGCGGATATAGGACGGGCTGACCGGGCAACGGCACTTGTGAACTCGACTCAGCACCCACTGCGGTGGCCGAGGGACGTGACACCCCCGGACCTTGGAAATCAATCCAATTGATATTGAACAAGCCGTCGTCACCCGGATTGCGCAAAAAAATGAAAAACAGCTCGCGGGTGCCACCCGGGTCCGCAATAGGTGCCTCTAGGTCCGTGTAAACTTGCCAGTCGCCCGTACTGCCCACGCGCACCGCACTAATCGGCGGCCCCTTCAGGGAATCGACGCGCACTTCAATGCGCCCTCCCAGCCCAGCCGAAGCCACCCGATAATTGAGCGCCTCGATGCCCTCTAAGTTCATGGGCGCAAAGGAAATCCAGTCGCCGTGGGCAATAAAACCGATATTCTGCCCACCGCCCGCCTCGTCTCCGGTCGTTTCTAACAGCACTCCACTCTGGCGCGTATAGTGCTCGGCTTGCTTGCGCTTGGGTTGCAGAATATGGCCTACCCTACCAGTCAAAGGAGCCACCGATTCCGTGCCCAAGTCTGTATAGCGCGCTTCGATCGTATAAAACAAATCGTCGCCGTCGCCGCCGTGCCCCGCCTCGGTCTGGAAACTACCGCTGCAAGTGCCGTATTCCTCAAGGGGATGACTGTGCTCGTCGTGGCCGATAAACGCTTGTAACACCACCCGAGCGCAGTCGGCGGTCCCGTCCTCCTCATCAAAGGCCCGGACTTCAAAATCGACGACTTCGCCCCAGCTAAAAAACCCGCCGTCCGGGGGCCGCACGATCTCCACCTCGGGGACGGTATTGCCGACCGAGATCTGCACCTGCGCCACGCCCTGATTGCCCTCGGCGTCGGAAACCGTTAACTGGGCAACATAGTCGCCGCTTACCTCGTAGGTGAAGACGACCTCTAACCCCGTCGCATCAATCTCGCCATCACCGGTAAAATCCCAAGCGAAGTCTAGCACCGACCCCGGATCGGGATCAAAGGAATCGCGCCCCGAGAAATGCACTTCCAATGGCGCAGCACCGTTGGTAGGCGCAGCTTCAATGCGGGGCACCGGCGCTCGCGTACCCCGCACGTAGTCAATCCGCACCACGCGGGCGTCGTCGTTGTCGCCCCAAAAGCCGCTACCCCATTCCAACACGTACAGCGAGCCATCGGGGCCGAACTCCATGGAGATAGGCCGGATGAATTCCATACTGTCCAAAAAGGGATTGATCTTGAGGATGCGCCCGTCCTCGTCCAACTTGACCTCTTTGATCCAATTGCTCGCCCACTCGTACATAAAAAGTGTACCGTCGTAGTACACCGGCAGCTTCTTGTCGCCTGCTTCAGCATCGTAGTAATACACCGGGCCAGCCAGCGCCGTGCGGCCGCTGTCGGCGGTGACTTCGGGGAACGCGGACGAGGTGCCATACGGATACCAGACCCACGCCGCCTGCGCCGGGGGCAGCGATTGCAGGCCCGTATTATTGGGCGACAGGTTCCTCAGTGCCCCGCAATCAAAGGGCATACCGGATCTTTCAGTGGCAAAATCGTAGTCAACGTAGGGCTGGTTGTCGCCAATGCAGTAGGGCCAGCCAAAATTGCCCGCCGCCCGCGCCTGATTCCACTCGTCCAGACCAATCGGCCCCCGCTGCGGGTCGGCTTGGCGAGCGTCGGGACCCACATCGCCCCAATAGAGCCAACCGCTCTTGCGGTCAATCGACAGCCGAAAGGGATTGCGCACGCCCATGACGTAAATTTCGGGACGTCCTTCCTCAGCCTCGGCGAACAAATTCCCCGGGGGAATACTGTAGCTACCATCAGCTTGAGGTTTGATGCGCAGGATCTTGCCGCGCAAATCGGCACTATTAGCTGACGTACGCTGGGCGTCCCAATCGCTCCGACCCGGACGCTCGTCCAACGGACTGAATCCATCCGAATCAAAGGGATTGGTATTATCGCCGACGCCGATATACAGGTTACCGTCCGGGCCAAACGCCAGCGCTCCACCCGAGTGGCAGCAAGCCCGCCGCTGGGTGGGAATCTCCAGCAACACGACTTCGGAATCCAAAACCAGTTCATCGCCCGCTAATTCAAAACGTGATACATGCTGCTTGGCTTCTTCACCGTGTGGCGAGTAAAACAAGTAGAGCCAATTATTGCGGACAAAATCTGGATCTAGGGCAATGCCCAGCAGGCCGTCCTCAAAGTCGGTCGAAACCGCTAACTGCCCGGCCAAGCGAGTCAATCCAAGGTCGGGCCGATATACGTTCAACTCCCCCTTGCGCTCTATGAAAAACACGCGCCCGTCGGAAGCCACGGCCAAGTCAATGGGATTTTCGGCCTCGCTGTCGAGGACGACCTTTGCAAAATTGGTATTCAACGTGGCCCCGCAATCGGCCGCAGTCACTCCAATGGCGTACTCGATCCCGCCAAGGATATGCTGCATAAACAAAGGCTCTCCGTAGCTTTCGCGGGTGTGGCCGCCGCCGGTGTACCAAGAGCGGCCACCGTCGTAGTCGTGGCACCAAGCAATGGGATGGTCAAAACCGTGGTTGCCGCCGTCGTAACTGCCCTCGTCCACGGTGGCCAAGACGTGAACTCGCCCACGGGGATTGCGGCGGTAATTGTACCACTCGTCGCGCCGCTCCCAACGCGCGGACAAGTGTTCCATGGCCGGATGCACTCGATCAGCCACGTGGACCTGAGCCTGTTGAATAGCCGGATGGCTGTCGAAATAAGCCCCCACCAAGTCGCCGTACCAAGCCCAGTCGTACTCGGTATCGGCCGCAGAGTGGATACCCACAAAACCACCGCCACTGCGAATGTAGCGTTCGAAGGCCCGCTCTTGGTCCGCAGCCAGTACATCGCCGGTCGTATTGAGAAAAATCACCGCCCGGTACGGTGCCAATCCCTCGTCGGTAAAACGCCCCGCGTCCTCGGTGGCCTCGACGGCGAAACCGTTTTCCCGCCCCAAGGTCTGGATAGCGGCAATACCGTCGGGAATGGAATCGTGGCGGAAACCAGCGGTTTTGGTAAAGACCAAAACGGTTACATGCTGATCGTCAAAGGGTTCTGCAAGAATCTGCCCACTAAGAGCGACGAGCAATAGCGCAAAAATCCAATGTATAGTTTTCAAAACATCCGAATCCTATTCCCGGTCATGCCCGTGAACCCATCGACGACCATCCAGAATCCCCCAGCGACGAACTGCCCTAACACCATGCCGAGAAAAAACCACCGCGTCGCCTTGTACCCATTCGGCCCAGTGTACTTCAACACGAGTGCCTTGACCAGCCACGCGAGAAAGATACTGAACCAGACGCTGTTGAGGATCCAAGTGCCGCTGGCCAGATAGCCCAACGGGTGGAAGGGCCACCACAAAAGGTGATGCCGCGCCCAGATCAACAGCGCCATAATCGCCGCGCCCACTCCGTTCCACAGCCATCCGTCCCAATTGGGGCCGGTCGGATTGAGCGCAAAGTTTTGCGCCACGCGAAACGGCTCCTTGGCAAACCACGCCCACGAGCCGTGGTAGTTGTTCGCGCCATAGTGGTAACTCAGCACTAGGATCGTGCAAACCCCACCCACAAGGCCAATGGCCATGGCCAGCCCGATCATCGCGAGGATGCGGCGCTTGTAGCGGCTCAAGCCGTGCAACATGCGAATGCCATTGGCGCAGGGTGCCATCATAAACACCAGCAGATCGCCGGCCCAAGCGAGCGTCATGCCCGTGGCCAGCACCCCGGCCACCCCAAGGGACGAGGAGCCGACGCTGGAGATGAGAAAGCCGCAGCCCGACATGCCTTGTACGGCCGCGGCCAAACCGGCTTCGACGATCATCCGCGTCAGGGCCAAAAAGATGACAAACGCCCCGAACAGATAGACGAAGACCGCCCACAGCGGCAGACCAGAGCGCCACAGCCACAACGACATGACCATAAGACCCACCGCAACGCCGAGAATGGCCGTGCGATACGACATCAGTTCCTCGCCATCGGACCGCCCCTCCCGCCGCCAGAGATGCTGCAAAACGCGCCATATATGGACGCGCGCCGTCCACAGCCCCAAAATCACCATGACGATCATCGCACCCATAGTCTGATGGCTCAGCAGGCCCATGGTCGGCCCCTCAAAGGTATGGCTGAAGATGTCGAGATTCTCGGTGCTCAAAATGCCGATGCGGGTAAAGAGTACCTCCTCGGCTTTGACCAATAAGTAGAAGAACCACAGGCTGAAGGTGATGTTGGCGTTGACTAGATAGGCCAGTCCCATCCACATGCAGTCGAAGCGCAAGTAAAACCGCACCGCGTCATGGGCCAACGGCATCGAATAAGCAAAATTGATGCGACCGATGAACTCGTAGTAGTGGCTCAAGGCATTGACCCCGTGCAGGACAAACGGCACGGCCAGCCCCAGCCACATCGCGGGATTTTTCAGGAAGGGTTTGACGCGCGAGGGCGTCGCCGCGTCCTCGACCATGCCCAGCGGCACCTGCGTCAGCGGGTAGAGCAGCCGCTCGTGGTCCATCCACTGCCGCCGCAAGATGACCATCGAACATACGACGACCACGTAGAACGCAGCCATAAACAGAAGCCACCACAAAAGCGGCTCCAGCCAAACGCCCCAGGGAATCGCCGCACCTTCCGGCAGGCCCTCGTAAAAACCTTGAATGGCTTGGGCATCGTAGGGAATGAGCCAAGTGGGGACGTGCGGGAGGAGCAACTCCTCCCAGTTGTTTTCCGGGCTGGCAAAGTAGAAGATGCCGGTCAGAATCGGCACCGCAATGCTGATGAAACCCCGCGCGGCAATGGCAGTGGTAATCATCATCATCACCGCAATGCTCAACAACTCGGCGCGGCTAAAAAGCCAGTCCCGCCGCACCAAGCCGAGCAGCGGCTGCACGAGCGCCACGAGCAAAAAAAGCAGGAAAAAGGCGGCCGGCGTCGAGGAATTCAGCCCGAGCTGCGTGCCGTTGAGAACGAACTCCCCATACGGCAGACCCACGGCAATCGCGCCGCACAGCACGGCTCCCACGAGCATGGCGCGCACGCTGATTCCAGCGCGGTCCGCAGATTTCCTCGAAGCATCCATAGAGGCTTGCTCGCTCAGCTTAGCGCGACCCATCTCTGAACCATGCCGCCCGACCCAACCAAACCCAAACGAATAGCTTCCATTTGCCAAATTTCCTTGCCAAATTTTCGGATTCTGACTGCCGTTTAAGTATGTCTCTTGGCCGTCTCCATGTCCACTTTGTCCCGACTTTTTGGTTTGTGTTGCATAACTGACGATTATATATTTAGCGCTCTTCATAAAGCTTGCAAAGGCTGCAAGTTTGCTCAAACCCCTGAAAGGAGAGCAAGAATGAAGTTACTGATCGCCTGCGGCTTTAGCCTAGCCTTAATCGGTGCAGCGAACGCCCAGTACAACGATCCGCCGGCCCTTGAGAATCGCAACGGCCGGCTCGGCTTTGAGTTTTATATGCTCGAAGTCCCCGATCCCAGTTCCATGACGGCCGATGCCGATGCCAGTGACTGGGGCTGGTTCGATCCCGAGTACACCCTCACCATGGATGAGTGGCGCGACGAAGCGGACCGTCCCCTGCCCGAGCGCGACGACTACAACGTCACCACCCTCATGGGCTGGAAGGGCGGCGATGTCAATCGCTGGTACGTGCACATGGAAATTGTCGACGACGTCCTCTGCCACTGGGGCACCAACGTCGAGCAATGGCACGCCGACATGATCGAGTTTGCCCTCGATCCGACGGATCACGGTCGCGAATTCGGCACCGGTTGGGTCATGGAATACATCGCCCGTCCGGGCGACATGGTACCGCCGCAGAACGTGCGCTATCGCTGGACCGGCCCAGAAG
>JAPPEF010000074.1 GCA_028875335.1 Gemmatimonadota bacterium | reverse complement strand
TGGCGCTGATCGTGGTGGGCGGTCGGCTACTTACTTTGGTCAAGGTAGTAACGGCTTTTACTGTTGCCCACAGCATCACCCTCTGCTTGGCGGCGCTCGAAGTCGTCCGCCTGCCGAGCCAGTGGATCGAGGCTGGCATCGCCTTGAGCATCGTGTACGTCGCGGTGGAGAACTTCTGGCTCAAGCGCATGGAGTACCGCTGGATAATCACTTTTGCCTTTGGGCTGGTGCACGGATTTGGCTTCGCCAATGTGCTGCGCGAGTTGGGGTTGCCGACCGAGGGGCTGGTCGCCTCGCTGTTTGCGTTCAATGCCGGCGTGGAAATCGGTCAGGTAGCCATCGTCGCGCTCGTCTTTCCGCTGATCGCTTGGCTCAGTCGGCAGTCCTATCAGCGCACGGTCGTTTTGGTGGTGTCGGCCTTCATCGGGCTTTTTGGGCTGGGCTGGTTTATCGAGCGGGTTTTGGGGCTGGAGTATATGCCATTTTAGCTGTGGCCGATCTTGAACGCGATATTCCAAGTACGTGAAACGCTTTGACAAAATTTTTACAATATGTACGTTAAAGCTGTACATATCACGGAGAATCAAGTGACCACTGTTACAACTTATACCCAAGCCCGAGCCGAACTCGCTGCGCTATGCGACGAAGTTGCCTCCACGCGCGAGCCGGTGATTATACGGCGGCGCAATGCCGAAGATGTCGCGCTGGTTTCAGCCGACGAATTAGCTAGCCTGCTCGAGACCGCTCATCTCCTCAGATCGCCCAAAAACGCCCAACGCCTTCTCGCGGCTATTAACCGCGCACAGAGCCGGGTGCTGCCGCCTTCTTCCATAGAAGAGCTCCGCAGAGAACTCGGTCTTGGCGAAAAAGAAAAGTAAAAGAAAGGATGCTCCCGCCACTCGCGAGTGGATAGGGGTATTCCATCCTGAGTTCGTTGAAGATCTGCGTTACTGGGTGCATACTAACCGCAAAATAACTCTGCGCGCTTTTGATCTGATACAGGCCGTGCTCCGCGACCCATTCGCAGGTATCGGCAAACCCGAACCCCTCAAATACTTACCGTCGGGAACTTGGTCGCGGCGTCTTACGGAGCAACATCGCCTAGTGTATATGGTAAGCGAAGGACGTATAGATTTCCTACAGGCGCGCTACCATTACTGATTCCGGCTCAGTCAGCTTTTTCTGTTTCGGCAGACCTCGTACGATCTGGCGCAAGCGCGCCAAGGTGAAGACCAGATTAAGGTCGAGCGCTATCAGCCGCAGGTGGTGTGATAAGATCACAGATTAAAGGGTCATATCTGCCAGATCGATCAGACCTCTATCTCCTTGATGTGTGCATTGGAACTGACCTTGCGCGGGCTAGTCGCCTCACTGTTTGTGTTCAACGCCGGCTTGGAAATCGGCCGAGTGGCCATCGTCGCCTTGGCCTTTCCCTTGGTCTCTTAATTCAGCCAGCGGCTCGATTAGCGCACGGTCGTCTTTTGACCAACTCTCGATTTCGGAGGATACCATTATGAAAACGAAACAGGATTTAGCCGAATTCTATCGCAATCAGGGGGATTTTAAAAACCTCCAAGGGCAATATCATGCAGCTATTGCTGATTATGACAAAGCTATCCAAACACAGCCGGATTATGCCGAGGCTTATTACAATCGGGGGCTCGCAAAAGCTAGCCTTAGTCAACATCAAGCTGCCCTTATCGACTTCAGTAAGGCTATTCAGTTAAACCCAAATGATGCCGAATCCTATAACAATCGGGGTCTTACAAAAGTCGCCCTTGGACAACATGACACTGCCATTGACGACTATGATAAGGCTATCCAGCTAAATCCTCGCGTTGATGCTTACTACAATCGGGGGCTTGCGAAGGACAAATTGGGACAACATGACGCCGCTATTGGCGACTTCGATAAGGCTATTCAGCTAAATCCGAATGATGTTGATGCCCGTCGCGCACTGAGGCTCGCGCAGGAACATAAAGGAGCTAGCAACGATGGTAGCTAACGGTCTAAGCCCAGATAAAGCACTCGTTTACCAAGAACGGGGTGTTGCAAAAGCCGCCCTTGGTCAATATGCTGCTGCTATTGCTGAATATAACGAGGCTATCCGATTAAACCCGGATTTACCCCAAGCCTATTACAGTCGCGGCATTGCCAAACTCCGTCTTGGGCAACTTGAGACAGCCCTTACTGATTTCAATAAGGCTATCCATTTACAGCCAGATGATGCTTTCGCCTATCACAATCGGGGAGTCGCAAAAGACTCTCTTGGACAGCATCAAGCCGCTATTGCCGATTATGATGAGGCTATCCGACTAAACCCAAATTATGCCGAAACCTACAATAGTCGCGGCATTGCCAAACTTCATCTTGGGCAACTTGATGCCGCTATTGCCGACTATGATGAGGCGATTCGACTGAACCCAGATTTAGCCCAAGCATACTACAATCGAGGCTTTACGAAGTCCGATCTGGGGCAGTATCAAGCCGCTATCGCCGACTTCAATATAGCCATCCGTCTAAACCCGAATGATGTCTTTGCCTACCATAATCGAGGGGTGGTAAAGCACCTCCTTCACCAGTATAAAGAGGCTATTGCCGATTATGATGAGGCTATCCGTCTAAACCCAAATTATGCCGAGGCCTATGACAATCGGAGGCGTGCAGAGAGTGCGCTTAACAACAGAAAGTAAATAATGCCCCTCACCCGAATACGTGTCTAAATAGGTCGATGCACCTGTTCAGTAGCTATTGTCGCGTTCGTCTTTCCCTTGATCGCTTAGCTCAGCCGGCAGTCTTATCAGCGGACGGTCGTCTTGGTGGTGTCAGCCGTTATTGGGCTGTTTGGGCTGGGCTGGTTTGTCGAGCGAGTTTTGGAACTGGAGTATATGCCGCTGTGAGGGGCGTTGTTGGCGGGTGTACCGTAATACGGTACATTTATTTGTGATTCAGACGTTCCGACATCGTGGCCTTAAGCGATTGTATGAGCGCGGAGATCCGAGCCAAGTACGTGCTGATCAGGCGCAACGAATTGCACTCGCTTTGGCAGACCTCGACGACGCCAACAAGCCGTCGGACCTTGATTTACCAGGGTATCGGCTTCACCCGCTGAAGGGTAATCTAAAAGGGTTCTGGAGTATCTCGATTTCCGCTAACTGGCGGATCAGCTTCCGCTTTGAAGTAGGTGACGCGTACGACGTCGACTTGGTCGATTATCACTAGCAAGAGATAGAACATCATGGCAATGAAGAATCCCCCGCATCCTGGCCACAGCATCAAGGAGAATTGCTTGGACCCGCTCGGTCTGAACGTCACTGAGGCAGCAAAGGTGTTAGGTGTGGCTCGTCATACGCTTTCACGCGTACTGAATGGCCATGCGGCCATTTCGCCGGAGATGGCCATTCGGCTGGAGAAAGCAGGATGGTCCAACGCTGAGTTTTGGCTGCGTCGGCAGACCTCGTACGATCTGGCGCAAGCGCGCCAGGGCGAAGACCAGATCAAGGTCGAGCGCTATCAGCCTCAGGTAGTGTGATAAAATTGAGATTCAGGGGAGCGTATCAGTTGGGTTGATACTCCCGTTCCACATACCACCCATATCGAGGCTATATGAGCAAAACGTGGCAGGTGCAAGAGGCAAAGGCGCGATTTGGCGAACTTCTCGAAGCGAGTCTAAAAGAAGGGCCGCAGATCGTGACCAAACACGGCGCGGAGGCGGCTGTGCTCGTTCCCATAGCTCAATGGCGGAGGTTGGAGAAGGGGACCGAGCCAACCTTGAAGGATTTGATTTTGGCGTCTGGGGCCAAGACGGAATCCCTTACTCCCCCCCCGCCATCGCCAGCGGGCGACTCGCAGCGGGCGACTCGGGTCTTTGAGTAGGCTTCGTGTATCTCCTTGACATCAACGTCGTCCCGGAGTTGCGCCGTCCTAGACCGCATGAGACTGTGTTGCGTTGGATCAAAAATCTACCTGGGCGCAGATCGCGGGCCAGATCGGGCACACGGCAAGGCACACACGGCGATTGATGGGGCGGTGCTTCTCGCGGCTACTGGTGGAGATCCTAGCGCGGACATTTGGTAAAGGCTCGATGGGGTTCCTCCTTAAATCTGATGCCGGTAGAGACCTAAAAGAAACCTTGCCAAATGTCCGCCTCGACCAATTACGGCCGGCGTTGCCGGCGCTTGCCGAACTTGACAGGATCGGGGCGGCAATTCCCGACCTTCTGCGGGGATATTGGGTCGCTCAAGGGTTGTGAGCTGCACGAATCCGGGCCGCCTCGGGAATCCCCTCGAAGTGTGCGGCTCTGATCGCTTAACGGGGGGCGGGAATACCTGGCCGCACCGGTTCGCAGCGAAAAGCGAGCCTGCGAGCGGTCGGAGAAACGGAGATTGAGCGCGAACTAGTAAGGCCAGCGGGCGGCGGGGCCTTCGCTCCCCGATTTCTGAAAAATTTTTCTGAAAATTTCAAAATGACCGATTGCCCTACCGAAAAACCGAAAAGCTGTCAAAAATCGGGGTTTTGTCCACGCTAGAGGGGGACGCCAAGCGCGGGCCTTCGCTCTTTTAAATCTGGCGCTTGAGCTGGCCTTTCTTGATACACAGCGGACGCCGGGGAAACTCCTCATAAGGAGGATTATCGGGAGTAAAGGTCACGCCTCAGGCGTTCTTGCTCTCGTTCAAACTCCTCTCCTGCTTGCTTCATGCTCTTGGATATTCGCGCTCTATCCTGCTCCAGCACGTAGTCCGCGATCTTGACCGCGACCTTACCGTCCTTCGTTGATCCGCCTTTAAGAACCGCCCTCACGATCTTAAGCCACTCGCCTCGTTCGTACCCATCCTGAAACTCGATCATGGTGTCCTTTCTCTCTTCTAAAAAAACATTATCGGGAGTAAAAAAAGAGGCGACCAGCTCCAAGGCTAGCCGCCGTGATCCTGCGATGTCAACCACTAAGCAGACGCGAGAATGTTCGCTTTGTTTATCAACTCGTGCTCCGGCCAGTCTCCAAGGTAGTATCGCTTGAAAAGCTCCTTCTCTGCGTCCTTCCCCCCTTCTAAGAGGGCCTTAAGTTCTGCGGGGGTCATCGAAGGTAAGGGACGAGTCCCTCCGTCAGTTCTGATTTCTCCCCCCTTACCCTCAAAGACAATCTTGAATTCGTAGTTGTCCGCTAGGTAGTTAATCGCACTCTCTCGGTCGTGATACATAGCGCCTTCCTTTCGCTTCGACGATTTCCGCATCAACGGGGTATTTGTAAACACGGGGAGGCAAGTCGATTTCACAAGGATAAAGCTAAAAAAATAAGGGGATTGAGTCCGAAAATCTGCGCCAGTCCTTCATCTTTGGCAGTTCGATTGCAGTCTCACACTTGGGCGGGTCACTGGGGGGTCTGCTCTCAAACTTGCTGCGGGCTTCGCCTTCTCGGTTCTCCTGCATGGGTTCCGCGTGGGCCAGTCTTGGGGCAAGCGGCCAAGACGTGAGACGAGGAATCGGGAGGCGACGGTAGGGACGTGAGGGCGTGGAGGGGGTTGTCGCCGGGCCTAGAGCAACCAGGTCTTTTTCTGGTTGCGGTTCATCGGGCGCGTCTTTGTGCGCCTCGTTCCGCCTGATCAGCTTTTTCTGTTTGCCAGGAGTCGCGGATGATTGAAGATCCTATTGTTGAGGAAATTCGCCGGCACCGTAAAGCCCATGCTGCCGAACATGGAAATGACCTTGGACGCATCGTTCAAGCACTCCGCAAGCGCGAACGGGAATCTGATCGTCCGCTGCTGAATCCAGGACCAAAGAAGCAACTAAGTCCAACTGAAAGCTTCGGCCAGCTAAAAATCCGCGAAGGAGCCGTCCTCTGGATGGCGGCGCATTGTCCGCTGCCGCCAGGGGCCTCGGTGGGTAGCCGCCTCCAGACCGTCTGGGTCGATCTCCACGCCTAATCCCGGTCCTCGGGGCAATTCCACAAATCCATCCTGCATTTGCAACGGGTTGGTGAAAAATCCTTCGCCACCACCGCCGCCGTATTCCATGATGAGGAAGTTGGGAGTCCCAGCCATCGCGTGTACAGAGGCGACGATGCCGAGGGGGTCGGCGGCATTGTGGGGCGCAACGGCGATCTCGTGGACTTCGGCTAAGGCGGCAATTTTCTTCATTTCGAGGATGCCACCGCAGTGGCGGATGTCGGGCTGGACGATGGCCGCGGCCTTGCGCTCGCACAATTCGCGGAAGCCCCAGCGGGTGGCGCAGCGCTCGCCGGTGGCGATTGGGATGGAGGTCGAGCGCGTCAGTTCCAGCAGGGGGCCGATATTGTCGGTGGAACGGGTCGGCTCCTCGACGAAGAGCGGCTTGAGTGGCTCGAGTTCGCGCAGGAGCACCTTGGCCAAGGCCGGGCTGGTGGCGCGGTGGAAGTCGATGGCAATGTCGATGGCTGGGCCGACGGCTTCGCGCATGGCCGCAATGTAAGACACGACTCGTTCAATACCCGCCGGATTTTCAATGAGGCGCACGGGGTTGGGGAAGGGGGTGGTTTTGAGCGCTGTAAAGCCTTGTTCGACGCGCTGGCGGGCCGCTTGGGCGGCTTGTTCTGGGGTGGCACCTCCAGCCGAACCATAGACCCGAATTTTCTCGCGTACTGATCCGCCTAATAGTTTCCACACGGGCAAGTTAGAAGTTTTACCTAACAGATCCAGACAGGCCATTTCTATGCCGCTAAGGGCCGCTAATAGGATCGGCATCTGGCGGGAATAGCTGGAGCGGTAGAGGGTCTGCCAGTGGTCTTCGATTTGCAGGGGATCGCGGCCGATCAGGTAGTCGCCCATGTCGAGGATGGCTCGCTCCACCGTGCGGCCGTGTTCGTAGTTCATGGGCGCGCCCAAGCCCGTGAGTCCAGCGTCGGTTTCGACTTGGAGCAAGAGGCCGCGATTGTTGAGCGGCGTGACGTCGAAGCGGGTTATTTTCACTCTCTTACTCCTTGAGCCACGCCTTGACCCGTGGGTGGTCGAGGACCTCTGGATTGAGGATGTGTTCGGGCTGGCGGCCGGCGATGGCTGCTGAGACTTGCTCGATGCCTTTGGCGTCGAGGCGCATGGTGGATTCGACCGTAATGCCGGCGTTGTGGTTGGTGCAGATGATGCGCGGGTGGTCCTTGTGGATGGCGCGGGTGTCGTTGACTGGATCGTCAACCACGTAGTAATAGAGTTTTTCCTCCTCAATGGCGCGGTGGACGTCCGCGTCGTTGACTAAGTTGCCGCGCGAGGGATTGATCAGCGAGGCGTGGGGCTGCATCAGGCTGAGCAGGTCGTAGTGGACAATGGTTTCGTCGCCCGAGACGTGGAGCGAGACTGTGTCGCACTCGCGAAAGAGCGTTTCGGGCGAATCGGCGACTTCGGCCCCGTATTGGGCGGCGATGTCGGCGATGTCGGGGCGAGTGTCGTACACGAGCAAGCGACCCCCTTCGCCCAAGAGCGGCACGGCGCGCTGGGCCACCTCTTGGCCGATGCGACCGCAGCCGTACAGGCCGAGGGTGGTGTATTGGGCCTCATAGGTGCGGATGATGGAGAAATCGCCTCGGTGGGAGAGGTGATTGAGAGTATAGACCCGCTTGAGGGTGGCCATCCACTGGGCGATGGCGTATTCGGCGACCGCGTCCATGTGAACCGGCGTCACGGTGATAATCACACCGTGGCGCGTGGCCCCTGGGATATTGACCTTGTCAAAACCGACACCCCAGCGGGCGACGATGCGCAGATCCTCGGCCGCTTCGTAAAATTCGTCCGTATAGACCGATGAACTGGCGATAGAGGCGATTAGGTCGGGGGCGTGTTCGGCGGTGAGGACGGCTGGCTCCGGGATGATGGTGCCCAAGGAGCGGAGCTTTTCGAGGCCCTGTTCGCGCTCGCTGGAGGCGAATTCGGCATTTCGGAACTGGGCGGTGAGCATGATATTGGGCATGTGTATTCCTTTCTACTACAATGGGTTAATCTACTTCATCTGCGGCTGGAATTGAATCCATGGCCCCCGGACGAGTGACACACAAGGCTGCGGCCTGCACCGCGCGGGTCATGGCGTCTCGCGCGGTCATGTCGGCGGTCAGGCCGTGGAGAAAATAGCCGATGAAGGTGTCTCCCGCACCTGTCGTATCTACCGCTTCGACATGCGGCGCTGAGAGGTGGAATTCCTCGGTTGGGGACCGGTACTGGACGCCAGCGGCCCCCAGCGTAAGCGCGATTTGGGCATCGGGGCAGAGCGCAGCCAGCGCTGCGAGCGTGGATGCGCCGGCAAGGCCGGTGGCCTCGGTTTCATTGACGATGAGCAAATCAACCAGTTCGAGGGGATACGCGCAGACCTCCGGGCCAAAGGGCGCGGGGTTTAAGCATATGGTCAGGTCTCGTTCGGAGGCTGCGGCGATGATGTAAGAGACATCGTTTATCTCGTTCTGCAAGAGGAGGATATCACCTTGGTCAAAATGGGAAAATGCGGCGTCTATGGCCCCTCTGTCGATTTGGGTATTGGCCCCGGCAAAGAGGACGATGCTGTTTTGGCCTCGGCGATCAACTTGGATAATGGCGTGACCGGTAGGTACGTCGCCGACGCGGATGTGCTGCACATCCACGCCCAGCCCAGCCAGCTTATCGACCAGCCATTGCCCGTCTGGCCCAACTTGGCCGGCGTGAAAGACGCGCGCGCCAGCGCGGGCAAGGGCGGCCGATTGATTCGCGCCCTTGCCTCCGGCAAAGACTTGGTGGGACGAACTGGCGATGGTCTCGCCCGGGCGGGCGATATGCTCAACTTGGTACACGAGATCGATGTTGAGCGAGCCAAAGTTGAGGATGTTCATCCAGCCGTGGCTTCGCGGTAGGCGGCTTGTGCCGTGGCTTCCAAAAACCGCATGTCGTTGCTAAAGTCGATGAAC
>JAPPEF010000334.1 GCA_028875335.1 Gemmatimonadota bacterium | reverse complement strand
CGCAGGAGGTAGTCGATTTTGTCGGGGTCGAGGGTGCTGCTGAGGATATTGGCCAGCAGCAAATCCTCGGGGGGAACTGCGCGGCCGATGTTTTCGTAGTCGATGACGTTGGCTACGCGGGCTGGATCAATCTGGAACTTATCGGCGATTGTCTGGTAGAGTTCGCCGTCTTGGTCTTCGATGATCTGCCTGGCCCCTTCTTCGTGCCGGATGAAAAAGGGTCTTAGCTCTTCGAGGGTGTGCGAGAAGGGGTAGTGGCCGATGTCGTGGAGCAAGGTGGCGGCGATGAAGACGCGCACATCCTCTTCGCTCAGCACGAGGGGCGGGTCTGAGTCGAGGAGACGGGCCAAAAACTGCTTGGCCAAGTGATAGACGCCCAGCGAGTGCTCAAAGCGCGAGTGGCGCGCGCCGGGGTACACCAGATGCACGTAGCCGAGCTGGGAGATGTTGCGCAGGCGTTGAAAGGCCCGGGTATCGACGAGGGCGAGGACGGGAGCGGGGAAGTGGATATAGCCCCAAACCGGGTCGCGGATTACCTTGCCTTCTTCGGCTAAAAGCGGATGATCCATAGCATGGGCCAATCTAGGAGAGGCGTGTTACCCTGTCAAGAAATATGCGCCGAACTCGTTATGAAAGAGATACTTAGGGCATTTTGTTGCGCGGGCCGTCCATTGACACAAAATCGATTGGCTCCTATCTTCCAAGATTTCGTTTGACTAGGGGAAACACTTGCTAAGGAAATAAATTTTATATCTATGGAACGCACGTTGATGATCATCAAGCCCGATGCGGTTGCCAAAAACGCCATCGGCCAGATTATTGCCCGCGTCGAGGGCGGGGGGTTTGTCGTGCGCGCCCTGCGCATGGTCGAGCTATCCGCTGAGCAGGCGCGGGCTTTCTACGCCGTGCATCGGGAGCGGCCCTTTTATGGCGAATTGGTGGAATTTATGACCTCGGGGCCGGCGGTGCCGATGGTGCTAGAGCGCGCCGACGCGGTGGCGCATTTGCGCGATTTCATCGGTCCGACCAACAGCACAGAGGCCCCGGCGGGCACAATTCGCGGCGACTTTGGCACGGACGTGCAGTGCAATGCCGTGCACGCCTCGGACTCAACGGCCAACGCCAAGTCCGAGATCGCGTTTTTCTTTGCCGACTGAGCAATCCCATGAGCGCCTTGCTAGTACTCGACGACCTCGCAGAGGGACCCAATGCGCTCGCCTTTGAGTTGCGCGCAGAGGGACTGGAGTTAAAAGACGAATTTTTCGCCTTTCCGTCCAGCGTTGCAGCTCGCGTCGAGGTGCGGCGCGCGCTCGACAACTTCAGGATTGACGGGGTCATTACCTGCCAGATTGCCGGCGAGTGCTATCGCTGTTTAGAGGAAGTACAAGAAGAGGTCGCAGCGCGGTTCCGCTTGCTTTTGCAGCGCCGCCTCGCGACCCCCGAAGAGCTGGCGTCGGCCGAAGCAGATGGGTTCATCGAGATCGTCGATCCGGGGACGCGCGAGTTAGATTTGTGCGCGTACATTCGCGAGGCCGTGATCTTGGACTTGCCGATGCGAATACCCACCCCGGAGGCCGATGGGCGGTGCCCGCACTGCGGAGTAGAAGGGATCGCAGAACCCGCCGCCGAACAGGAGCGAGCAGTGGACCCGCGTTGGGCCGCCCTCGCGCAGATCGATTTTTCCCAACCCAAAGAAAATTCTTGAGAGGAGTTCCCCGTGGCTGCAGTACCTAAGAGGAGAATTTCGCGCACCCGCCGCGACAAGCGGCGCACTCACTGGAAGATCAAGGCGGCGGCGAGGACTACTTGCTCCCACTGCGGACAGCCTGCCCTGCCCCATCGCGTCTGCCCGAGCTGCGGCTTCTATCGGGGCCGCGAATACGTAGAGCCTGAAGTCTAGGCTGCTCGGGGCGGATGCTTGCGTGACTGAAGAGGGGAAAAGAATTCGCGCGGCCATTACGGCAACTGCGCACTTCCTGCCCGACAAGGTGGTCTCCAACGCCGATCTGGAGCGGCTGGTAGATACCTCGGACGGGTGGATCCGTTCGCGCACCGGCATTTCCGAGCGGCGCTTCCTGCCGGAGGACGAGCCGACCTCCACCATGGCGATTGCCGTGGCCCAAGAGCTATTGGTGCGCCGTGGAATCGACGCCGACGACATCGACCTAATCATCGTCGCGACCATTACGCCAGACATGATCTTTCCGGCGACGGCTTGCTTGGTGCAACACGCCATTGGTGCCAGCCGGGTCTGGGCTTACGATCTGTCGGCGGCTTGTTCCGGCTTTGTCTTTGCCGTGGCAACCGGCGCGCAGTTCATCGAAAGCGGCGCGCATCGCCGAGTGATGGTCATTGGTGCCGATAAGATGAGCAGCATCCTCGACTTTGAGGACCGCGCGACTTGCGTGCTCTTTGGCGATGGAGCGGGTGGGGTGTTGTTAGAGCGCGGCGAGGACGGAGCCGGCATGATCGACTTTGAGCTATACGCCGACGGGGCCGCGGTCGAATGCCTGCACATCAAAGGCGGCGGCAGCCTGCATCCCCCTTCGCACGAGACCGTAGATCAGCGCATGCACTACATCCGCCAAGAGGGGCGCACGGTATTTCGGTTCGCCGTGGAAAAAATGGCCGAAGTGTCGGTCAGCCTGCTAGAGCGCAACGGTCTTACGGGCGCAGACCTCAAGCTCTTCGTGCCGCATCAAGCCAATAAGCGCATCATCGACGCCGCGGCCCAGCGCATGGATCTCCCCCCAGAAAAAGTGATGATGAATATCGACCGCTACGCCAACACCACGGCCGCGACGATTCCCATTGCCTTGGCAGAAGCCGCTGATCAAGGTCGGTTGGAGCGCGGCGACTTGGTGCTAATGACTGGCGTCGGCGGCGGCCTCACTTGGGGCAGCGCCTTGTTTCGCTGGGGGCCGTGAAATGGGTGGGCGCGCCTTTTTGTTTCCCGGACAGGGTTCGCAGGCCGTGGGCATGGGCCGCGACCTATACGAGCAGCACGAGTCGGTGCGAGCGCGCTTTGCCGAGGCCGACGAGGTGCTGGGTTTTCCGCTCAGTGCGCTTTGCTTTGAGGGGCCGGCCGAGCAACTAACGCAAACCAACGTTACGCAGCCTGCTGTCTTCGTCCACAGCGTCGTCGCCAACGAGTTGCTCGCCGCTACCGGATTACAGCCTGTGGCCGTAGCCGGACACAGCCTCGGGGAATACTCGGCGCTGGTGGCGGCTGGAGTGCTCTCCTTTGCCGAGGCCCTGACGCTCGTGGGGACGCGCGGCCGGTTGATGCAGGAGGCCGGCAGCGAGTGGCCGGGGACGATGGGGGCGGTGATCGGTTTGGACGACGACCACATCGTAGCCTTGTGCCAACAGGTAGCGGATGTGGGGATCGCAGTAGCCGCCAATTTTAACGCTCCAGGCCAAGTCGTGGTGTCGGGTGAGCAGGATGCGGTGGCGCGGGTGAGCGAGTTGGCCACTCAAGCCGGCGCTCGGCGCGTCGTCGAATTGGCCGTCAGTGGGGCTTTTCACTCGCCGCTTATGGCGTCGGCGGCTGTGGAGATGGAGTCGCTGTTGGAGGCAGTGCCCTTTGCGCGGCCGCGCGTGCCGGTGTTGACCAATGTCTCGGCTGAGCCTGTGGAAGACCCGGAAAAACTGCGGTTGCATCTGATCCATCAGATCACGGGTCCGGTTCGCTGGAGCGCGACGATGCAGCGGCTGGCGGCTATGGGCATCAACCGCGCTTTTGAAGTAGGGCCGGGAGCTGTGCTAAGGGGGCTGGTGCGCCGCACCGCGCCCAAGCTCGCAGTCGCACTGGCGGGTACCGTGGAAGAAATCGCCGCGGCAAAAGGAGCGGAATAACATGGGACTCTTGGACGGAAAAGTCGCGTTGGTAACGGGTGGGTCGCGGGGCATTGGCCGGGCCATTGCCCTGCGCTTGGCAGAAGAAGGCGCGGACTTGGCGGTTTGCGCCCGCAATGTTGTGGCGGCTGGCGAAGTGGCCGCAGCTATTGAGGCCCTAGGGCGCCGCTGTCTCGTGCGCCAGGCCGATGTCGCCGATACCGAGCAGGCGGCCGAGTTGGTGGCGGCGACGATCGCGGAGTTGGGTCGGCTGGACGTGCTGGTCAACAACGCTGGCGTCACCCGCGACAATTTGCTGATGCGGATGAAGGAAGAGGATTGGGACGAGGTTTTGACGATCAACCTCAAGGGTGCCTTTAACTGCGTCCGCGCGGCGGTGCGCCCCATGCTCAAAGCCCGCGGGGGGCGGATCGTCAACATCACTTCGGTCGTGGGATTGTTGGGCAATGCCGGGCAAGCCAACTACGCCGCGTCCAAGGCTGGATTGATCGGCCTGACCAAGAGCTTGGCGCGGGAGTTGGCCTCGCGCGGGATCACCGCCAATGCCGTGGCCCCGGGGTTGGTGCCGGAAACGGGCATGACGGACGGGTTGACGGAACAGCAGCAGGAGCAGATGATTGCTACAGTGCCGCTGGGCCGGGCGGGGACGCCGGAAGACGTGGCGCACGCTGTGGCGTTCCTCGCGTCAGATCAAGCCGCCTATATCACCGGTCAGGTTTTGTCCGTGGATGGCGGCATGGCCATATAATTTAGGTGTTAAAAGAATTTGCCCATCGCCTATATTTAGACTCTAATTTTAAGACCGCAGGCTATTGGCCGCAGCGGTAAAACTGATCACTCTTATCCCAAGAGGAATGCACCATGGCTTCTATTGAAGAGCGCGTGAGAGATCTGGTCGTCGAACAGCTCGGCGTGAGCCAGGATCAAGTAAATCCCCAAGCATCTTTCATCGACGACTTGGGTGCCGACTCACTCGATACCGTCGAGCTGGTCATGGCCTTTGAGGAGGAATTCGGGATCGACATCCCGGACGAGGATGCCGAGAAGATAATGGTCGTAGCCGACGCGATTAAATATCTAGAAGAGAACAGCAAGGCGTGAGTGGCAGTCCAGTGCAGAAGCGCAGAGCCGTCGTCACGGGCTTGGGGGTCTTAGCGCCCAATGGCAATGACCTGCCGACGTTCTGGGACGCGATTCTAGCCGGCCGCTCTGGGGTCGGGCCGATCACTAGGTTCGACACTTCCCAGCACCGGACTACGATCGCCGCCGAGGTCAAGGATTTCGACCCAGGGGCGGTTATGGACCGCAAGGATGTGCGCCGCAACGACGCCTTCACCCACTACGCGATCTGCGTGGCCAGGGAGGCGGCTAGCCGCGCCCGGCTCGACATGGAAGCGGTTGATCCCGAGCGCGTAGGTGTCATCTGGGGCTCGGGTATTGGCGGAATCCAGACCCACGAAGAACAGCACACCATTCTGCTGGAGAAAGGCCCTAGGCGCATCAGCCCATTTTATGTGCCCATGATGATTTCCGACATGGCCCCAGGCATGATCTCCATGGATTTAGGAGCCAAAGGGCCTAACTACGGCACGGTGTCGGCTTGTTCGTCGGCTGCCCACGCGCTCGGCGAGTCGGCGCGCAAGATCCAGTACGGGGAAGCTGACGTGATGGTGACTGGCGGCTCGGAAGCGGCCGTTACGCCCATTTCCATGGCCGGGTTTTCCTCGGCCAAGGCCCTATCGACGCGCAACGACGAGCCCGAGCGGGCCAGCCGGCCCTTTGACTCCGAGCGCGATGGCTTCGTGCTCGGCGAAGGAGCCGGGGCCGTCATCTTGGAGGAATTGGAGCACGCGCAAAGGCGTGGGGCCGAGATCTACGGCGAATTCCTCGGGCTTGGTTTTACTGCCGATGCCTATCACCAGACGGCGATGGCGCCAGAGGCCGAGGGCGGTGCGCGGGCCATGCGCATTGCGCTGCAGGACGGGGGCTTGGACCCGAGCGACATCGGGTACGTCAATGCCCACGGCACCTCGACGCCCATGGGCGACCAGCAGGAGACCGCGGCGCTCAAGACGGTCTTCGCTGGCCACACCGACAGCATGGCCGTAAGTTCGACCAAGTCGATGACTGGGCATCTGTTGGGCGCAGCCGGGGCCATCGAGAGCATCGCCTGCATCATGGCGCTCAAAAGCGGGGTCTTGCCGCCGACGATCAACTACGAAAACCCCGACCCCGACTGCGACCTCGACTACGTGCCCAATGAGGCGCGCCGCATGCAGGTAAACTACGCCCTCAACAATTCCTTTGGTTTTGGCGGCCACAACGTGGCGCTGGTGTTTGGTCGCTTCACCGACTGACGCACTTCCCCAGTATCCCCCGAGCACTCCCCGTGCAAACGAGGTTTTCAATCGGGTATTAGGCAGATGAGCTGGATTGCAACTCTTTGGAATCGCCGCAAGTCGGCGAGTGCCCCAGAAGAGCGTACCGCGGATTCGCGGTACGCTCTCGAAAAGCTGTTGGGCTACCACTTTAAGAACAGGGATTTGTTGGTCAAGGCCCTCAAGCATCGATCGTATGTGTACGCGGAGGAGGGCAGCGACCGCATCGAGTCGAACGAGCGGCTCGAATTTCTCGGCGACGCCGTGCTGGAGCTGTTGGTCACCGACTACCTCTATCGCCGCTTTGAGGATAAGGGCGAGGGCGAGTTGACCCAGATGAAGTCGCAATTAGTCAGCCGCAAGGCGCTGGCGCGCCAAGCGGACCGTCTTGGGATAGGGGCCTTTGTGCTGCTGAGTGAGGACGAGCGCGAAGCCAACGGTGGACAGCGGCCGTCGATCCTCTGCGACACTTTGGAGTCGCTGATTGGGGCTATTTATCTCGACGGTGGCTTAGAGGCTGCCCGCTCCTGTGTTCGGCGCGCGGTGCTGGCGGATTTTCACCAAATAGTCCAACCCGACGCGAACTTTAACTTCAAGAGCAGGTTGCTCGAATACTCGCAGAGCAAGGGCAATGGCCACCCCCGCTACTTGGTGCACGCCGAGCATGGGCCAGACCACGACAAGCTTTTTAGCGTTGAAGTGTGCATCACTGGCCAGCGCATGGGCTGGGGCCAAGGGCGGAGCAAGAAAGAGGCCCAACAGATGGCGGCCAAGGACGCCCTCGAGAGTTTGGACACGCTCTAATGGGCCTTGCTTGGCGCGTCGTCGATACGGGTGCGAACTGTGGCGCGTACAACATGGGTGTTGATCAGGTGCTCGCCGCGGCCCAAGGCCCGGTGCTGCGGTTCTACGACTGGGACCCGCCGGCAGTTTCCTGCGGCTGGAACCAGCAGCCCGAGCGCGAGGCTAATGTAGAAGCCTGCCGCGCGCTGGGCATTGACGTGGTGCGCCGACCCACCGGCGGGCGCGCTGTGCTGCACTGGGAGGAATTGACCTACAGCGTCGCTTGCACTGCGGAGGTATTGGTCTCCGGTGGCGGGATAGAAGCTACGCACCGCAAGATTGGTGCGTGCTTGGCCGAGGGGCTGCGGCTTTTCGGGGCCCCCGTAGAGTTGGAAAGAGCTGGCCGTTGCGTTGGGGACTTGCGATCGGGTCCTTGCTTTGGTAGCACGGCGCGCTGGGAGCTCAAGTGCCAGCAGCGCAAGTTGGTCGGCAGTGCGCAGCGGCGCTACGGACGTCGCTTGCTGCAACACGGGTCGATTTTGCTCGGCCGGGCGCACGAGCGCTTGCCCCAACTTATTCGGATTGACGAGGACACGCGGCAAAAATGGACCCGGCAGGTACGAGCGCACAGCACGGATTTGCAGTCCTGCATGGGGCGGCCCATTGACCGGGCCGAATTGATCGATTGCCTAGTCGAGGGCTTCAGTCGTCAACTAGGAGCAAAAATGCACTGGGACGCGCTGGCCGACGATGAGGTGTGCCGCGCTGGTACCTGGGAAAAGGATCGCGCATGATCGAGCAGGATCCCGTGTTAGAAGTTCGCGACTTGCGGACCTACTTCCACACGGAAGAGGGCGTTGCCCGCGCCGTCGATGGGGTGTCGTTTGCGGTGGGGCGGGGCCAGACGCTGGGGCTGGTCGGCGAAAGCGGCTGTGGCAAGAGCGTCAGTGCCTTCTCGATTATGCGCTTGGTGCCCGACCCGCCGGGCCGCATTGAGGCCGGGCAGATCCTGCTCAAGGGGCGCGACTTGCTCACGCTGGACGAAGAGGAGATGAGCCGAGTGCGTGGCGACGACATCGCGATGATTTTTCAGGAGCCGATGACGAGTCTCAACCCGGTGCTGACCTGCGGGTTCCAGATCGCCGAGGCCGTGGTCCTGCACCAGCAGGTTCCCATGCAGGAAGCGCGCACCCGAGCGATCGAGATGCTGCAGTTGGTGGGGATTCCAGCACCCGAGCAGCGGGTCGACGAATACCCCCACCAGCTATCGGGCGGGATGCGCCAGCGGGTGATGATCGCCATGGCGCTGTCGTGCAATCCAGACGTGCTGATTGCCGACGAGCCGACCACGGCCCTTGACGTGACGATTCAAGCGCAGATCCTCGTGCTGTTGGAGTCGCTGCAAGAGTCCCTGCAAATGGCGATTGTGATGATCACCCACGACCTCGGGGTGATCGCCGAGACCGCCGATCAAGTGGCCGTCATGTACGCTGGCCAAATCGTCGAATACGCGGAAACGCAATCGCTCTTTGCTCGCCCGCGACATCCTTATACGCGCGGTTTGCTGCGCTCGATCCCTCGGCTGGAAGCCGAGCAGGAGCGATTGGACATCATCCCGGGCGTGGTGCCCGACTCCCGCGCTTTCCCACAAGGGTGTCGCTTTGCCCCGCGTTGCCCGCTGGCCGACGATTACTGTCGGGCGGAAGTGCCATCGCTAGAGGAAATTGAGCCCGCGCACTGGGCGAGCTGTTGGAAAGCGGGGGACGCATGAGCGAAGCCGCGCCCTTGGTCGAGGTCGAGGGACTCAAAAAACACTTTCCCGTGCGCCGGGGGTTTTGGGGTCGGGTACAGGCCCATGTCAAGGCTGTTGACGGGGTTGATCTGGCGATTGGGCGCGGCGAGACCTTGGGCG
>JAPPEF010000376.1 GCA_028875335.1 Gemmatimonadota bacterium | reverse complement strand
AAAAATGGCCGCAACGTGCGCGGGGTGCGCTTTTCGGCCGACCGCGACGCCGGCGATCCCGTTGAGCTAGCCGCGCGCTACGACGCCGAAGGCGCAGACGAGCTCGTCTTCTACGACATCACGGCTTCGGCCGATGGCCGCGCCATTGTCATGGACCTCGTGCGCCAAGTCTCCGAGCGAGTATTCATCCCCCTAATGGTCGGCGGCGGTATTCGCACCTTCGCGGACGTACGCCACATTCTCAAGACCGGTGCCGATAAGGTTTCGATCAACTCGGCCCACGTGTATTCGCCGGAAATCATCAACCAAAGCGCGGAGAGCTTCGGCTCGCAGTGCATTGTCGCAGCTATCGACGCGCTCAGACGGCCGACCGCGCCCGGCGAGCCGCCGTCGTGGGAGCTATACATCAACGGCGGGCGCAAGGCCACCGGTATCGACGCCCTAGAGTGGGTGGAGGCCCTCGTCGATCGCGGAGCGGGCGAGTTGGTGCTCAACAGCATCGACGCCGACGGCACGCGCGCTGGGTACGACCTCGCGCTAAACCAAGCAGTGGCGCGCTGCGTGGATGTGCCCATCGTCGCCTCGGGCGGAGCCGGCAACCTCGACCACATCCACGAGGTGCTGACCGAAGGCGAGGCCAGCGCCGCGCTGGCAGCTTCCATCTTCCACTTCCAGCATTACTCGATTCCCGAAGTCAAGAGCTTTCTGCGCGAGCGCGGGGTAATGGTGCGCCAGTGACCGAAGCAAGCGAAGTGCAGCGGCAGACCCTGATGGGCCAGGTGCAGCGGCTGGTAGTCAAGATCGGCAGCAGCGCCTTGACCACGCAGAGCCACAAGCTCGACGATGAGGTCGTCACCCAGCTCGTCGAAGACGTAGTCGAACTGCGCTCACAGGGACTGGAGGTGGCGATCGTCACCTCGGGAGCAGTGGCCGCGGGCATGGGGCAAATGGATTTGGACAAACGCCCAGACAACATCGCCCAACTACAAGCCCTCGCGGCCATCGGCCAAGTCCTGTTGATGGATATCTACAAGGACAAGTTCCGCCGCCAAGGCGTGCCCATCGGCCAAGTGCTCTTAACCGCCGAGGACATCCTCGGCGACCGCTATCGCTACGTAAACCTCGAAAACACCTTTCGCAATCTCTTTGCCTATGGGGCCGTACCCCTAATCAACGAAAACGACAGCGTCGCTGTTGCCGAACTCCGGCGCCAGATCGGGGAAAACGACATGCTTGCCGCTTATGTAACGAACCTGATCCGGGCGGATATGCTGGTCATTTTCTCGGATGTCGAGGGGCTTTACGACTCCTTTGGCCCGCGCGGCCCCGAAGGCAAGCTAGTGACCCAAGTGACTCAAGACATCCTCGACCCAGAGGAAATGATTGGCCGCTCGCTTGACGGGCGCGGCAGTGGCGGCATGGCGACCAAACTGCGGGCCGCTCGGCTCTTGATGGCCTGCGGCGAAATGGCGGTCATCGCGCACGGGCGCAAACACCAATTGCGCCACATCCTCGCTGGTCGCGAGCAGGGGACGCTCTTTCTGCCAACCGGTCGCAAGCTCAATAGCCGGCATCGCTGGATCGGCTTTGCCAGCCAGTGTCGCGGCAGCGCAGTGATTGACCGCGGTGCCCAACGCGCCATCGCCGAGCAGGACAAGAGTCTGCTTCCGGTGGGGGTCGTCTCCTGCGAGGGCGAGTTTGCCGCTGGCGATGTGGTGCAGGTGATTGGCGAGCGCGGCGAGAAGCTGGGGCGGGGCTTGTGCCGTTACTCCTCCTCTGAACTGCGCCGCATATTGGGCATGAGCTCGCCCGAGGTCACAAGTGCGCTGGGTCGCCCCGCCCAAGAGGTCATCCATCGCGACGACCTCGTCTTATTCTAAAATCGACGTGACTAAAACGGCTAAGATCTTGCTGATCGCTTTCCTCGCTCTAGTGGCGTACATAGCCTATGGTAACGGGCTGTTATACAAGGTTTGGGAAGAGGAGAAGGCCCTTGCGGAACTCGAAGCCCAGAGGAAACAACTAGAAGCCGAAACCGATAGCTTGCGCCGAGTGCTAAAACTGCTCGAAAGCGACATAGATTTTATCGAAAAAGTCGCGCGCGAAGATCTCGGCTTGGTCAAACCGGGCGAGGTAGTCATCCCCCTGCCTGCGGAAGAAGGCGAGTGACGCTGTGCCGCGCACTATCGTCAAAACGCGCGCCATCGTGCTGCGCACCATGCGCATGGGCGAGACCAGCAGCCTAGTGACGTTATACGCTCAGGAATGCGGCAAACTCAAGGCCATGGCCCGGGGTGCTCGCAAGCCCAAGAGCCGGTTCGGGGCCGCGCTCGGCTTGATGACCGAGGTCCAAGCCGTCTGTTATGTCAAGGAAACCCGCGAGTTGCAGACCCTGAGCGAATGCACCCTACTCAAACCAGCGCCCGACTTATCGCAAAGCCTAGAGCGACTTTCCTTTGGCAGCGCCGCCTGCGAACTGGTTGACCGCCTGACAATTGAGGGCGAGGGCAACCTCCGGCTCTACCAGTGTCTATCCGGGGTATTGCACGGCCTTGCCGAAGTAGAGCCAGAGCAGGTCGAATCGCTGTTCTGGTACTTCCAACTGCGCGCCGCCGCAGCCCTCGGCTACCGCCCAGAACTGCGCCAGTGCATTACCTGCCAACGCGAACTGGTCGGCCCCTCGTCGTGGTTCAGCGCAGCCCTAGGGGGCGGCCTGTGCTCCGCCTGCGGACCCGGAAACGGAGTGCGCTTAGCCCAACGCAGCTTGCACTTCCTCGCCGTCCTCCAAGGCCTTAGGACCTACAGCAAGGATGCTCTCCCCCAAGCCCCTGCTCAGCGCGGCGAGATCCGCATGGCTTTGCGCGGCTTTCTAGAGTACCACGGAGGCGAGCACAGCCGGCTCAAATCGCTCGACTTTCTCGATGGCCTCAACAGGGCCACCTTACCTGCCTAACGTATTGGAGATTTTCATGTCCGACGACGCAATGGAAAAACTAGTATCCCTATGCAAACGCAAAGGCTTCATCTTCCAAAGCTCGGAAATCTACGGTGGCCTCAACGGCTGCTGGGATTACGGCCCTTTGGGCGTCGAGCTGTTGCGCAACATCAAAGAGGCCTGGTGGAAGGCCATGACCTACCGAGAGGACATAGAGGGCATCGACGCCAGCATCCTCATGAATCAGCGGGTGTGGGAGGCATCGGGCCACGTCGATAGTTTTACCGACCCCATGGTCGAAGACCGCAAGACCAACGAGCGCTTTCGGCTCGACCAACTCCTCGAAGAAAACGGCATCGACGTAGCGGGCCTGAGCGCCGATGAAATGGGAGCGCTGCTGCGCGAGCGCAACATCAAAAGTCCCAAGGGCAACGAACTGAGCGACCCGCGGCAATTCAACCTGATGTTCAAGACCTTCGTCGGCCCGCTCGAGGACGACAGTGCGCGCGTCTTTCTCCGCCCGGAGACGGCCCAAGGCATCTTCGTCAACTACCTCAACGTACAGGCGGCGACGCGCCAGAAATTGCCTTTCGGCATCGCCCAGATTGGCAAGGCATTCCGCAACGAGATCAACACCAAGAACTTTCTCTTCCGCACTCGGGAATTCGAGCAGATGGAGATGCAGTACTTCGTCGCACCGGGCACTCAAGACGAGTGGTTTGACTATTGGCGCGAGGAGCGCTGGAAGTGGTTCGCGCAAATTGGCCTACCCGAGCACAAGCTGAGCTGGCGCGAACACCAGGGCGACGAACTGGCTCACTATGCCCGCGCCGCCTTCGACATCCAGTACGAATTTCCCTTTGGTCCGGGTGAGATCGAAGGCATCCACAATCGCGGTGACTACGACCTGTCGCAGCACGAAGCGTTTTCGGGCAAACAGCTCAAGTACTTCGACGAGGAGCAACGCACCAAGTTCGTGCCCTACGTAGTAGAGACCGCAATAGGGGCCAGCCGCACGCTAATGGCCTGCTTAGTCGAGGCATACCACGAGGAAGAAGTCAAGGGCGAGACGCGGGTGGTAATGCGCTTTCACCCGCGCATCGCGCCGATCAAAGCGGCGGTATTGCCCCTCGTCAAGCGCGACGGCATGCCCGCTATCGCCCGGCAAATCACCGAGGATCTCCGGCCTTACATGCGGGTTTTCTACGACGAGGGCGGCGCGATCGGCCGCCGCTACCGGCGCATGGACGAAGTGGGGACGCCGTTTTGCCTAACGGTTGATTCGGACACCCTAGAGGACCAGACTGTTACCGTGCGCGCTCGCGACACCATGGCCCAAGAGCGGGTGCCCATAGCTGAGTTGCGCGCCCACCTTGAGAGTGGCATGGACGCTTGGCAAATCCCTTGACCCGGTAGTATAAATCCTGATATTATCCTTCGCGCTTGGGATATAACCCTCCCTAGCTGCAAATCTTCGCATTGCGATGCTGTATCCAGTGTAGCGAAAGTGGCGGAACTGGTAGACGCGCTAGATTTAGGATCTAGTGCCCGAAAGGGCATGGGGGTTCGAGTCCCCCCTTTCGCACCATGAAAACGAGCGCACGGCCTGCGATCCGGCGGTGCGCCATAGCCTTGTAGGATTGCGTTTCGTGAAGACTCAGGTAACAGAGAAGGGCCAGTGGGCGCGCGAGCTAGCCGTTGAAGTGGAGGCCGCGCGCATTGATGCCGCCTTCAATAAGGCACTGCGCCGGTACCAAAAGCGGCTGGAGATCCCAGGCTTCCGCAAGGGCAAAGTGCCGCTCAGGATCGTCGAGGCGCGCTTCGGCAGTTCCATCCGCGGCGAAGTCCTCGGCGATCTCCTCCCCTCGCTGCTAGAAGAGGCCGCGCGCGAGGCGGGCCTGCGACCGGCCGCACCACCCAAAATCTCCCAACTCGACCACGAGCCAGGGGGAAGCCTAACGTTTACGGCGGATCTCGACATCTGGCCCGAGATTACAGCCGAACACTACGAAAACCTCTCCGCCACTCGCATGGTGCACGAGGTGGCCGACGAGGAAATCGGCGAACACCTAGAAGAACTGCGCCGTCGCCACGCCACCGAACAAGTCGTCGAGCGGCCACTGGCCAACGGCGATGTGCTCGTCGCGGATTTGCAGCGACTCGATGAGAGCGGCTTGCCCGTCATTGGCGACAAGTACGAGAAGCGCCACATCCTCATCGGCGACGAAAATGCCCTTAGTCCTGAGTTTGAAGAGGCCCTCGTCGGCATAAGTGCTGGCGAAGAGCGCAAGGTCCGCTTCGCCTACCGCGAGGATCTGCCTAACGAACAGCTCGCCGGCCAGACCGCTCATTTCGCGGTGGCAGCCCACGAAGTGCGCGAGCGCACTTTGCCCGAACTCGACGATGAGTTCGCCAAAGACCTCGGCGAACAGTTCCAGACCCTCGACGACTTGCGCCAGCACCTCAGCGGGCAAATCCAAGAGCGCTGGGAATACATGGCCCAACAGCGCCTGCGCAGCGAGTTGATCAACCAGCTCATCCTAAAAAACGACTTCGACCTGCCCGAGAGCATGGTCGAGAACTACCTCCACTCGCTTGAGCGAGAGCAGGCCAGTCACGACCACGATCACGACCGCGATCACGATCACGACCACAGCCACAGCGACGAAGAGCGCGCCCAAGCCACGCGCCAGCTCAAGAGCTATCTACTGCTCGAAAGCGTGCGCCAACAAGCAGGGGTCGAAGTGACGGACGCGGAGTTTGCCCAATTCGCCGCCGAGCGCGCCGGCGGCCAACCCTCCGACTTGCAGAACGCGGAGGGGTTGCGGCGGGAGTTGGAAGACCAAAAGGTTTTTGATTTGCTCATCGCCAAAGCTGACATCAAAGAGGAAAAGGTATAAATCATGTCGCTGATTCCAATGGTCATCGAACAGACGGGCCGCGGCGAGCGCTCATACGACATCTACTCGCGGCTGCTCAAGGATCGCATCATCTTCGTGGGCACTCCGATCAACGACGCGATTGCCAACCTCGTCATCGCCCAGATGCTCTTTCTCGCTTCTGAAGATCCCCAAAAAGACATCGCGCTCTATCTCAATACCCCCGGCGGGCTAGTCTCGGCGGGCATGGCCATCTACGACACCATGCAATACGTGGCCGCCGACATATCCACGATCTGCATCGGCCAAGCATCCAGTATGGGAGCCGTGCTATTGGCCGGCGGCACCAAGGGCAAGCGCCAAGCTCTGCCCAACGCCCGCGTCTTACTGCACCAGCCCATGGGGGGGATCGGCGGTCAAGCGGCCGATATGGAAATCCACGCCCGCGAGATCATCGCCATGCGCCAGCAGATCAACGAGGTATTAGTTGAGTGTACCGGGCAGCCACTAGAGCGCATCGAGCAAGACACCGAGCGCGACTTCTTCATGTCGGCCGCAGCAGCCGTCGAATACGGCATCATCGACGAGATCATCGCCCCATCTCGCGTCGAGGTAGTCCCTTCCTCAGCATAGGAGCCTATTTTGCGCCGTCGGCCCCCCAAAAGCGATCCGCGCTGCTCGTTCTGCGGGCGCAGTGACAGCCAAGTTGACAAGATCATAACCGGCCCCCAGGTCCACATCTGCAACGAGTGCGTCAAGCTGTGCAGCGACGTACTGGCCGAAGAGCGGCAAAAGACCCTCCCCTGGGAGACCGCAGAGATGCCCAAGCCGGGCCAAATCAAGGATTTTCTCGACGAATACGTGATCGCCCAAGAGCGGGCCAAGAAAATCCTCGCGGTCGCCGTGTACAACCACTACAAGCGCATTCGCACCAAAGTTGACTTAGACGAGGTGGAGCTTGAAAAAAGCAACGTAATGCTCATCGGCCCCACCGGCACCGGCAAGACCGAACTGGCCAAAACTCTCGCAAAATTCCTGCAAGTTCCCTTCTCCATTGCCGACGCGACCATTCTCACCGAGGCCGGCTACGTGGGCGAGGACGTGGAAAACATCCTCGTGGGCCTTTTGCAAGCAGCCGATTACGATGTGCCCCGCGCCGAAAGGGGCATCCTCTATCTCGACGAGGTTGACAAAATTGCCCGCAAGAGTGCCACGCCTTCGGTCGGCCGCGACGTGTCGGGCGAAGGCGTGCAGCAAGCACTGCTCAAAATTTTGGAAGGCACCACTGCCAATATCCCGCCCAAGGGGGGCCGCAAGCACCCTGAGCAGCCGATGATCCAGATGGATACCCGCAACATTCTTTTTGTCTGTGGCGGAGCCTTCGAGGGGCTAGACAAGGTCATCAGCCAACGGGTCGGCAAGCGCACCATGGGCTTTGGGGCCGACAGCGACGACGAGCACAACTCCGACCCCCCAGACGTATTGCCGCTGGTGCAGCCCGAAGATCTGCTCGCCTACGGCATGATTCCCGAATTTGTTGGCCGCGTACCGGTCATCACTACCATGGACTCTCTCGCCGAGGATGACTTGTTCCGCATCCTCACCGAGCCGCACGACGCCATCATCAAGCAGTCGCAACGGCTCTTCGCCATGGACGGGGTCGAGGTCGAGTTCACCGAGGAGGCCCTGCGCAAGATCGTGGCCCTGACCGTTCACAAGGGCACGGGGGCTCGCGGCCTGCGCTCCGTTCTGGAGCAGGCCATGATGGATATCATGTTCGATATTCCCTCTCAGGAGGGCGTGACGCGTCTGCAAGTTACGGGCGAGATGATCGAGCGCGGGATTGAGCAGTATAGCAGCGAAGACGAAGAGATGCGGCGCAAACGCGCCTAATCTCCAAGCCCCGGCGATGCGCTTTTCCTCTGTCGAATTCAAAATTGGTGCCGTCCGCACGGCCGATCTGCCCAAGGACGGCTTGCCCGAAATCGCCTTAGTGGGCCGTTCCAACGTCGGCAAGTCCTCGCTGATCAACAGGTTGGTACAGCGCAAGAAGCTGGCGCGTACCAGCACGGTACCCGGCAAGACCCAGCAGTTGAACTACTATCTGGCCAACGGGCAGTTCTACTTGGTTGATCTGCCTGGCTACGGGTACGTGCGCGGCGGCGTGGGCTTGCGCTTACAGCTCGGCCAGCTCATCCACAGCTACATGGCCAATCGCGAAGCGCTGTGCGCAGTGTTGCAACTCGTCGATGCCCGGCGCGGTCCCACCGATTTGGATCGGCAGATGATTGACCATTTGCGCACCCTCGATAAGCCCTTCCTGCTGGTCTTTACCAAAGCAGATAAACTGTCGCGCAACAAGCTGCAACACCTGTTCGACCAGCTCGATGCCCAAGGATCCCTCGCCGGCCTTTCCTTTGTACCCTTCTCGGCCGTCAATGGCCGCGGGCAGGACGACATTACAGGGTGGATCGCCGAGGCGCTAGTGGGCAACGCAACCTAAAGAGGACCATTTGAAAGTACTGATCAGCGACAAGATGGACCCTCGCTGCGTCGAGATTCTCGAAGCCAATGATGGGATCGCAGTAGATGTGCGCAGTGGATTGTCGCCAAGTGCGCTCCTAGACTGCATCGGCAACTACGAGGGACTTGTCGTGCGCAGCGCGACCACGGTGACGGCCGAGGTGCTCGCCGCCGCGTCACGCCTCCGGGTCATTGGCCGCGCTGGCACGGGATTCGACAACATCGACGTAGAGGCGGCAACGCGCCACGGCGTCATCGTCATGAACACTCCGGGTGGCAATTCCCTATCAACCGCCGAGCACACCTTTGCGCTCATAGCCTCCCTTGCGCGGCACATCCCGCAGGCGACGTCCTCGCTTAAAAAGGGGCTGTGGGAACGCAACCAATTCGTCGGCGTCGAGCTAGCCGGCAAGACCCTCGCCGTGGTCGGCTTGGGCCGAGTGGGGAGGGAGGTGGCCGCGCGCGCCGCGGCCTTTCACATGCAGGTCCTCGGCTACGATCCCTATATCGGCCAAGAGATGGCCCTCTCCTACGGCGCGCATCTAACATCCCTCGACGAAATCTACGCTACCGCAGATTTCATCACCGTCCACACCCATCTCAGCGACCAGACCCGGCACCTGATTTCCGATGCCGAGATTGCTCAGTGCAAAGACGGGGTTTATCTAATCAACTGCGCCCGCGGCGGCATCGTTGACGAAGCCGCCCTCCTGCTCGGCTTGAACTCGGGTAAGGTCGCCGGTGCCGCCTTAGACGTCTTTGAGGAGGAGCCGCCGACCCTCGTGGACCTCTTGGTTGACGACCGCGTGATCTGCACGCCGCACTTGGCGGCCTCCACCAAGGAAGCCCAAGCCAACGTCGCCCTGCAGGTGGCCGAGCAGGTCG
>JAPPEF010000097.1 GCA_028875335.1 Gemmatimonadota bacterium | reverse complement strand
ACCATCTCGTGCGATAGGTCGATAATGCGGTACTTGCTCAGATCAATCATTTTTTACTCCTAACAGAAGTGAATGGAATCCAGATAGGCACTGCGTATCTCTAGCTTGAGGCTCCACACGTTGTTGGTGGTCAAGGGCAAGGATTCGTATGGAGCGAAGACGGCAGAGGAGAGGGCGATCTCAGTAATTCAGAGTGTGTCCTTTAATCAAGGTAGCTTTGAATATGCTTAAGGCCCCTTGAACAGCTTTAAGGCATTTACAGAGGACGGTGCTGGCTGGCCTCACAAAGAGGCTGCGGGAGAAGATTTCTGCCAACCGATCCTCTTTTTTTAGCTCTATATTCTCAAACTTTTCAAAGCTTACACCAATTTGAAAAGAGGGATTAATTTCTGTCTCTGCATTGTTGAAGCAACTCAGAACTTTGCCTTTGACAATCTTCCCTGAATAAACCTGTCCCTTGAGCCCTTGGACCGGCGAGAAATCGTGGCCAAAGATTGGGTTAGACATATCTAAGCTGATAGCCGCCAAAATCAAATGCCGGTATTTATCGATATTGCAAAGTGTGTGGAGTGCCCAGAACGCCGAAACATCAAACGGCAAATTTATGCCCCCGGTATATGGTTGTAGACGCCGGATCATTTCCTCATCTTTTTGGCTGATGCCTTTGAGTTTTCGAGACTTTTCTTTATCCCATTTTGACTTGTCACTGACAATAGGAAATGAGTTGTACTGTCCCGGAGTCTGTCCATTGATGAGGACCAACTGCCAGACGAGGTGATCGAGAGCGGACCGCAAATTGTAGAGGATTTCCCCGATCCTGACCGACCACCCAAGGGGGACTTTGGGTGTCTCGCCACGATATATCCATATTTGCTCGTCGGTATCCTCTCGGATTTCGCGATTGACTGACCGCCACAGCTCTTTACAAAATCTGTTCATTTCGTCTTTAAGTGAGGTCAATCCATTGTCGGCTCTTGCGACCTTCGCATTGACGCCTTCAAAGGTGACCAAGTTGTTATTCTTAATTTCGTTCATGGCGTCTTTTAACTAACTGTTATCAATCCGCGTCTTCTTGCCACCGTGAACGCTTGGCTCTGCGCACCATTGGTCGCGCAAAATGGCGAGCGGTTCAAGAACTTCTTCGGGAAGTTGTAACAGATCCACTAAGACAGCGCGGTCAAGGGCTTGACGAGCTTCATCCCGATATGCCTCATTGGCTGGCAAGAACTCCTTTTCCTTGAACTGCTCAAAGATGTTCTCTGCTTGGGTTAGCTGATCTTGGCTGAGGGAGCGTGGATCCAAGACCGTTAGGCGAGGTAACTGAGTGATCGTGAGACATGCCCGGCCCTGCTGTTGTCGGGTACCAATCCACCAGAAGGCAAGAAGTCCTAGCGTCGTGTTGGACCACAAGACGAGAGGTGGTGTCCACTCGCCTTGCTCTGGGATGAAGTTGGGCCACGCTCGACCGCCGATCGCTTTGGTCGGCGTGAGACAGGCGGTAAGGCTTTGCGAGTTGATCTGAAAATCGAGATTGAAGTGCAGCCGAGAAGCCGTGCGATTCCAGACGAATACGGCTCGGTCGTCGCAGCCGGGGCGCACCTCGCCTTCTCTATCGGGTGGGACGACGAGGCTCCGTTCACGCTCGGCGTCGTGGCCCCACAACACCGGATACTGTGGCACACCCTGAATGGGAATAATTTCAAACGGCCCTCGCGGTGCTCCGTTGCTCGCCTTACCGGAGATGTCTCGGTGAAGCAGTCCCTTCTTGCCGATGACCTCAAGGCAAATCGTAGGGAACGAAGTGGAGTATCCCTGGGGCAACCGGAGCGTTTTTTTCAACAATCCAAGGGCGGCGTCGGCGAGCGTGGTTTCGCGGAGAGACGCACAACCGCCTTGGATTAAAGGGGCGCGAATATACGTGCCGATGGTCTCTCGGTCGCCCACACACAACCGTCCTTGCCGAACTTGAGGCGAGATACGATGCACTGCTCGCGCTATCTCAAAGGCTTCCGCGAGGCTATGTGGCCGGTGGTGAAGATTGACAAATAGCGTTTCCCCGCTCCCCTTGCGTCCGGCGCGACACTTAGTAGCCACCACGAGAGCTTCGGCCATACCAGTATCTGCTGAAAAGGCCCGGTCAGTCTGGCCGTACGCAGCAATAGTCAGTACGGCCAAGTCTTCGTACTCTCGTTCCAACAAGCAGCGGACGTCCTCCCAAGAACCACCGCTCACACACGAGGCCGGTAACACCAGTGCGAGGACGCCACCCGGCTTGGTTTTGACGTGGGCGAGATCAATGAAGTTGGAAGCCAGCCCTGCGTTGCCATGACCGACTGGATTGGCTAACCGCTGACGTATCTCGGCTAGCCGCTTGGCCATGGCCTGCTGTTCGTCTTCGGTCTTGCTCAACCCGGCAAACGACGGCACAGGAACCTCGGCTTTCTCGTGGTTCGTCGGTCGCGTGAAGGGAGGATTCATTATCACCAGATCGGCCGTTTCGCGGGGGAGAATCATGTCTTGGCTCCCCTCGGTTTCCACATCCGCGCCCGTGCCGTGGGCCACTGTGGCACCAGTGCCAAACAGCGATGGCGCAGCGTCATCCTCAATCAGATCAAGTGCCCCCAACGCCATCGTATGCCGCTTTTCCTGACTCTGCTGTCCGTAAGGCAATGTGTGAACGCGGGTGCGGCCAAAAGTCGTCCCCGGATGGGCACTCGACAGCATAGACGCGGTAAGGTGTGTCGCCGCCGGCATGATGTCCGCAGCGATAAGGGCACGTTCCATCATCTGCTGATGCAGCGCCTGATCGTCGCCGCCAGTCCGCCGATAGCGCACTGCTAGAGCGCGATACGCTGCCGAAAGTAGAGCACCCGTGCCACAGGCCAAATCGGCGACTCGGAGGCTAGTGAAAGCGTCCGGGTCGGACCAATCCGTCTCCGCGTCCAAACGGGCCACCGCCAACTCGCCAAGCAGAGCCGCCGAGGTCGGCAGCGTGTAGAAGGTGGCGAGGAATTTCCGGTCAGCGATGAGCCGTTGGAACATCCGCCCGGACAGGTCGTGCAAGGTGGTAGCTCCTAAGCCTGCCAAATCGCTGGCCGCCTGCGAGAGGCGATTGAGAACCGCATTCGCCGTGCCGTCGGGGATCGGCAGAAGCAAATCGGAGGCGATGCGGAATATCGGATAGTAGTTGATGTTATCGAGAATATGCTGCCAACACTCAAGCAAACGGCCCTTGCTGACGTCGTTGCGCCCCGGAATACGCAATTGGTCGATAGTGGCAATCCCGTGAGCTTCAACAATAGCGGTGTGAAAAACGAGCGCGTTGGCGACGATGGCCATGGCCATGCGCGAGGTCTGCTCGCCGTCCTCTTGGTGGAGGGACTGCGCCATATTCCCCAGCGCATGAGTGCCGGCCGTTTCGCGCAACTTACCAGCGGCCTCGCCAATACTCTGCTCCAGAATCTGCGTTCCCTCGGCGAGCAGCCGCTCAGACAGCGAGACATTTTCAATACAGCTAGCGAGGTCGTCAATACTACCGGCGAGCCAGCCCGTAGCTGGCCAACGCACACTCATATCCGCTTCTTGCAACGAATACGTGCAATACCGGAACTCGGCAGCCTCGATATGCTGCTCCAAGTCCGCCTGCGGCACTTGGCTCAGTTCCCGTGGTATCTGGACGGCGATAGTCTGTTCGATCCGATCGCCGTTGTACTGCAAAAATTGCCCCAAGCGGGCTCGGGCATCCGCTTCGACACTGCGCGCTGGCATAAACTCCGTCTCCAAGATAACCGGAATGCCGCCCGGCGGACGAATGACGATATCCGGCCGCAGTGCCGTCTCGCGTAGGACCCACTGTTGCTCCACACCGGCGTGATCCCGCCAGCGCGGATGCCTGGTCCGAAGCACATCCAATAGCGGGACATTAAAGGCAATTTCGCTAGTTCGGGACGGCTGAATACTCAATCGCAGCCGTTGTGGCTTAGACTTTGTGATTTTCCTATTAGATGAATGCTGCTCTTTTCTCTTTTTTTTTTTGCCCTTCCTCCTTAATGAGATCTTCCATCGGTATGCTCAAGTGCCGATGAAGGACTTTGGCTACATCTAACCTCAGTGATTGCTTACCCGATAAAATATCGTCGATATTGGCATCCACTATG
This sequence comes from Gemmatimonadota bacterium, assembly GCA_028875335.1. The sequence continues at coordinate 5,136 of JAPPEF010000097.1, read as the reverse complement.
CCGCTCTGAACCAGTAACGATTCCACATCCTTTGAGGTTAGCCCTGCTTGGTCCATAGAGAACTCAATAGCGGCGAGCGGATCTACATCAGCCATCGGGTAGCACTCACGCTCATAGGCTTCTACCAGCAGGAATAAGGCTTTTAATTCATCCCCCTGCGGAGTGCCTTTGGGAGATCCCCACAGTTCATCAATACGGGCCATAGCCCGTTCGTGATCAGCTTCAGTGCGAATAGGCTCTAAGCGGCGCATGGTCATGCCTTTCTCGCATCGGGAATGTTATCGTACTCTGGATGGGTTCCCGCAAAGCGAATCTCCACTAGGCTTAAATCGAAGTCCACCCGCACAATTAAACGGTATTTATTACCCATGATATTGAACACATGACGACCACTGCCTCCACCTAGGGCGCGAGCCGTAGGTAACTGGTTCTCGATATCATGGGGCGTCTTCCATTGTGCTTGCGTGACTATCTGACTCCATCGATCTAAGTGCTTTACAGTTTCAGTATGCCGCTTTTTCAAATCTTCCAATTTTTTATTACCCACAATATGCACAATACCCTAGTGCCCATCTTCTCTGTGCGGTTAAAAGTTATCTCATCTGCCTAGTACAAAGTCAATATACAATAAAATAATGACTAATGGACCACCTCCACTGTACTCAACACTTTGGCTACTCGTAAACCGTTTCCCCAGTCTTGTGCTCCTCAATCCAATCCCAGTCCACCTCCACGCCCAGCCCCGGCCCCTCCGGCACTTCCACACAGCCGTTCTCATCCACCGAATCCAACTCATCAAGCCAGCGCCTCTCGCTATAAACCGCTGGCTTGGTATCGTTGACCAGAGGATGCACCAAGCCCAACTCGTAATAGTTGGCATTGCGCAAGGTCGCCATGATGTGGCGGTGCTCCAGGCTGCCGCCGTGCAACTCCACGTCCAGCCCGTGCGACTCAGCCATAGCGGCAATTTTCATCACCCCGGTGATGCCGCCATCGACGCTGCTATTGGCGCGCACGAAGTCGGTGGCACCAGCGGTAATTGTATCGGCCTTGGCCTCCAGCCCGCGCACGTGTTCGCCCATCAGCATCGGCGTCTTGATCAGCTCGCGCAGCTTGACGTGGGCGAAGCGCGAAAACCCGCCGCCCCTAAACGGATCTTCATACCACATATAGCGCGCCTCATCACAGGCACGCCCCACCTTGAGCACGTCCTCAAACGTAGGGAAACACCCGGCCGGGTCGAGCAACAAATCCATATCATCGCCCACTGCTTCGCGAATGGCTAACACCGCCGCCACCTCGCGGTCAATCGGCCCGTTGACCCAGCCGTGGATCTTAAACGCTGGATAGCCGTACTCTTCCTTACAGCGCAGCGCGAATTGCGCAAAGTCGTCCGGCGTCGTCAAACCGCCGTTTTCGTCGCCGTGGTAGGTCGAGGCATAGGCTGGCAATTTCTTGCGCCAACCCCCGCCCAAGAGCTCGTAAATCGGCGCGTCGTAGAGTTTGCCGGCAAAATCCCATAGCGCGGTGTCCACCGCGCCCGGTGGCGTGCCGTCCTGACCGCGCCGCGAGCGCTTGAGATCGTGCCAGATGATCTCGCGGTCCAGCGGGTTGCGGCCGAGCAAGTACTGCGCCGTGCGGGCGTCGATGCCGTTGGGCGCGATACCGCTGATCCCGGCGCTGGTCTCGATGGTCAGGAAGCCGCCACTCTGAGGCAGACAACCTCCTTTTCTATAGACCGTGTCAAAGCCCAATCGCTCCTCCAACTCCATATCGGCGATCTCGTAGTCGAAATGCGTCGTAGTGATGCGGGTGATCTTGATAGCTCGTGCCATCGTTAGCTCCTCTATTTTTGTGAGATCTCGTCTCAGTCCTAATCTTCATCCGCGGCCAGCGGCCCCACCGCACCCAAACGCAGCGCGGGATAGAGTGTTTCAAAAAGCGGCGTGTCGCCCGTATCGCGGGCATAGCGCCAATAGAGCCGCGTCATTTTTTTCACCTGCTCCTCATAGGCGGGATCCTGCGCCAAGTTCTTCATTTCATAGGGATCTTCGTCTAGCTGGTACAACTCGTCGAAATCAAAGCCGTTAAACACAAACTTCCACGCCCCGTCCCACACTACCCGCTGCGTCAGCCGGTGGCGATTGCCAAAGTATTCGGCATAACCTCGGGTCCATTCGTCGGCGACATTCGCCGGTTCGCGCAACAGCCCGACAAAAGAGCGGGAGTCGGTCCCATCAATAGACTCGCAGTCAGCCAGTTCCAACAACGTCGGGCACAGATCGTGCAAGCCGACTCGGCCCTGGCAAACAGCGCCCCTCGCAATCCCAGATCCACGCACAATAAGTGGCACCTGATACACTTCTTCGAAAGCGGAAATATCCTTGAAGAACAGACCGTGCGCTCCCAACAAATCCCCGTGGTCAGCGCACATTACAACGATCGTGTCGTCGAGTTTGCCCATCCCTTTGAGAAAGTCGATCACCCGCCCGAATTGGGCATCTATTTCGCTAATCGACGCGAAATAACACGCCCGCGCCGCGCGCTTGTGCTCCTCGTTGAGCTGACGCCAAATGCCCTGCGCCCGCCGGTAAAGCCCCGGTCGGTCCGCCAGATCATCATCGGCATTGGGCGGCGGCGGCAGCTCTTGCTCTGCATAGCGGTCGTAGAATTCGCGGCTGGCGATAAAGGGATCGTGCGGCTCCTCAAAGCTGACGAAAGCACACCACGGATCGTCGCCTTGTACCACTTCCCTTAGATAGCGCAGTGCCAGCGTCGTCGTTAGCCCCATGCTGCGCTCTTCGGCCGGCCGGTCAGTCACCCCGTAGAACAGATGGGGACCATAGCCGTGCGGCCCTTCGAGATAATGCGCCGGATCGCACTCCGGCCGCAGCGGCTTACCGCCCAGCACCTCGGCGACCAACTCATTGTGGAGCGCACCGCCTCTAACCCCGTTGACCTGCCAGCCGAAACGGCCCAGCGCATTATCGCGCTCAATGTGCCACTTGCCGAAATACCCCGTGCGATAGCCAGCATCCACCATGCGCTCGGCCCAATGCACCTTATCGGTGCTCAGCGCATGTAAATCCGGCACCTTGGGATAGAGCACCTCCAACACCCCGTGGTTGTGCGGCATCAGCCCGGTCATCAGGCTCGCCCGAGTCGGCGAGCAAATATTATTGGGCGTATAGGCGCGGGTAAAACGCACACCCTCCCCAGCCAGCCGATCCAAGCACGGAGTTTGACAGACGTGATCTGGATCGAGCACGCGGGCCTGCATCTGGTCGGCCATCAAAAAAAGAATATTGGGTCTATTGCTCATCGCTAGCCTTCAATAGGCCACCGCCACCGTGCGCAGCACCTCGGTCCGTTCCGCGCTCAATCCCCCAGCGTCAACAGCCACTCGGAGCAACGCGCAATAGACACCCGGCGGAACGCGCGCACCCTGCTCGTCTGTCCCATCCCAAGCGATCTCGTACTCACCGGTGCTCGTCGATCTTTGCTCGGCGAGTTGGCGCATCAGCCGACCGCTCAAATCGTAGATGGCGACTTCCAGCGGGCCATCGTCGTCCAGACGCACGACCTTGAAGGCAAAAACCGCATGGTCGTTGACGCCATCGCCATTGGGCGTAAACGCCGGCGGACGCACCTCCACGTCGAGCAGCAGTTCCCCGCGCGTCGGATCGCCCACCAGCGTCGTCGTATTGCCCGCCACCTCGTCGAGCGCGTTGCCCGGATCCACCCGCTGCCAAGTACCCTCGCCCCCGGCGCTATGTTGTAACGAAGCGCGCAGCACCGCACCCATGCCAAAGAGCGCCGTGCTGAAGTCGAGGCGCACGACCTCAACGTCCGTGTTGGGCCGAATCTCGGCAAAGGATAGGCGCAGACTGTCCGCACTTGTGGGAATGACCTCGACGCCCTCCACCTCGCGCTCCTCCCCGGCCGGACCCGCGTACAGCCCCGCAAAACCGAGCGCCATATCCGTGGGCGCGACCAGCAGCAACTGGTCAAAACCAGGATCGCGCCGGTTGAATTCCGGTCGTACGTACAGAGAGAAGGGACGCTCCACACCCAGCGAATCGACCCTGAACGGCGCAATCTCGCCCGTCAGCCCTTGAGCCACCGGACTGGTAAAATTGAGGCGGATCGCGCGCAGCGCAGCACCGATGTCCGGGTTCTCTGACAACATGGTCGCCCGCACCTTGAGGAATTCGCGCGGGCTAGGCGAGGTAATCGCACTCCCCATTGGGTCCTCGTAGGGCTGGCTCCAGCCGCTCCAGTCGTCCCCTTCCACCTCCTCGGCAACGATCGGCCCCTTGAAGATGTCCAACAGCGTCGGATTGTTGTATTCCTTCTCGGAAATTTCCGTGCCGTCCTTTTTGAAATAGTGCAGCACCTCGCTCAACTCATTGCCCGTGCGCGTCTGCACCAGCACGTTGGTCCCCGGCGGCGTATCCGCGTCCCATTCTATCGACAGCAGGTTCCGCCGCCCGCCCAGCCGCACCAAGCCCGACTCCAGCCAGACCTCGGGCTGGAACCCCCGGCCGTAGAGCTGCACCGAAGCGGGAAATCCCCGGTGCCCACCAACGGCCACGATGATTTGCTCCCACACTAGGCGGAAAAAACGCGTCTTGATTAGCGCAAAGTCGTGGCCCTCATACTCTTTGCGCGTACTCGACTGCTGGCGGCTGGCCACGGTCGTCCACTTGAGGCTACCGTCGGCGTTGAGCGCGCCGTCCGAGGCGTCGAGGCGGTAGGAGGGAAAGCTATAGCGGTCGCGGAGCGCTTGACCGCCGTAGGCAATGCGGAAGGTGTCAATCCAGTACGTCGAGCCCAAGTCAAAGCTCAGATGGCCTTCGGGGCCGGGGATGGTTTGGCGGTCAAAGGAGAAGATCAGATCTACATAGGTCTGCACGTTGCCGTCGATGGTCCGCCCCACCGGCAGCCCTTGAGAGGCAAACACGTCGCCGCCTCGTGCCAAGGCGGCAAGCATCGCGTCGTCGCCCTCGTGCCAAACCTCGAGTTCGGCCAGCCGGGGCCGCTCCCAGCGATAGTAGGAGACCCCGCCCTGCTGGTTGGCGGGTAGCTGCGCGTAGTCCGCCTCATCGACCTCGGTCAGACGCCCGTCGCGCTGCA
>JAPPEF010000214.1 GCA_028875335.1 Gemmatimonadota bacterium | reverse complement strand
CCGCTTTTGCGCTCGCGGACGATATTGGCCAGATAGCCCAAGACAGGCAGTTCATCGCAGGCGTACAGGCGCAGGCCATCGTCCAAGCTCAAGCGCTGACCAGCCAGCACTTTGTCGTGAATATCTGCGAGACCGGCACGGCCGATAAGATCGTCGTAAATCACTTATTTCTCCCGCGTTTAGTACATAATACCTATGGGTATCCTATTCGTCAACCGGCCCTTTGACTCCCTGGTACACCGCGGCGATCCCTAAGGTCATGGGCGTGTAGCGCGTCTGACTGAACCCAGCCGCGACGAGCAATTCGACAAAAGCTCGCCCCTGGGGAAAGGTCCCCACCGAGCGCGGCAGATAAGCGTAGGCCCGGCGCTGGCCGGAGATTAGGCCGCCGATTAAAGGCAGCACTTTGTGGAAGTAAAACAGGTACAATTGACGGAACAGCGGCGCAGTAGGCTCGCAGAAGTCGAGCACCAAAAGTTGGCCGCCGGGCTTGAGCACCCGATGAGCCTCGGCCAAGCCACTGGGAATGTTCCCAAAGTTGCGCACCCCAAAAGCCCCGGTTACCATGTCGAAGGCATTGTCCTGAAACGGTAGTTGCTCAGCGTCGCCGACCAGCAGGTCCACGCGCGCGGACGGAGACTTGGCCGCCACCTTGGCCGCCCCCAACCGCAGCATCTCAATGGCCATATCAATACCGACGACCTGCTGTGGCCCCAAGCGGTCAGCCGCGAGCGCAAAATCGCCGGTGCCGGTAGCCAAATCCAAGATGCGCTGCGGACGCTTGTGCCGGGCGGCGCGGAGGGCGCGCCAACGCCAGTACACATCCACGCCACCGCTGAGCAAGTGGTTGAGCAAGTCGTAGCGCCGGGCAATGGCGTTGAACATGTCTCGGTTGCGCCTCTTGTGTTCGGCGACGTTTTGCTTATTCTCCATGCAGGAAAAGCTAGTCTCCTTGCCATTACTGTCAACAAAAGTCCATGCCCCAACTACAGGCTAACATCCTCATCGCCGACCAATCGCTCTTTATCCGCGAAGGGCTACAAGAGGCATTGCAAAAACCCGGCTATGCCATTGAGACTGCCGCGGACGGTACTCAAGTGCGCCGGATGCTGAAAGCTGGCAATTTCCACCTAGCTATTCTCGACTTACAGATGCCCGGCTCCTCTGGGATGCAACTTTTGCAGGAGGTCGGCCAGCACCACCCCGACACCCTGTGCATCATACTCACGGACCACGACAACGTCCACACCGCGGTCGAAGCCATGCGCAAAGGGGCGTACGACGTAGTGACCAAACCCGTCGATCTAGACAACTTGCGCCTCGTGGTCGCCCGCGCACTTGATCGCTTCGAACTCGTCGTCGAAAACCGCAAGCTCCACCACCGCCTCGAAAAAGAAGCCCCTTTCCGCCGACTCGTGCGCCGCAGCCCGGCCATGCAGGCCGCCGCGGCCACGATCAAACAAGTGGCCGAAACAGACGTGCCGGTACTCTTGCGCGGCGAGACTGGCGTCGGCAAGGATCTGGTCGCACGCGCCATCCACGATCGCAGCAGACGCCGCGACGCTCCTTTTGTGGCCGTCAACTGCGGCGGCTTCACCGAAGAGCTTTTTACCAGCGAACTGTTCGGCCACAAGCGCGGGGCCTTTACCAGCGCCCACGCCGACCGGCCCGGCCGTTTCACCCTCGCCGAGGGCGGGACGATCTTCCTCGACGAAATCGGCGAGGTCTCGCACAAAAATCAGGTCGAGCTATTGCGCGTCCTAGAATCCCACGAGTTCCAACCGCTCGGAGACCCGCAAGTCCACCGCGCTGATGTGCGCATCATCGCCGCGACCAACCGCGACCTCGAAAACGCCGTCGCAACCGGTGCCTTCCGCGAAGACCTGTACTACCGCCTCAACGTGATCCCCATCGACATCCCTCCCTTGCGCCAGCGGCGGGAAGACATCCCAGTCTTAGTCGAAATGTGCCTAGACGAAACCTGCCGCGCGCAAAACAAGCCCCCCAAGAAAATCAGCCCAGAAGCCATGGAGGGCCTCATAGCCTATAATTGGCCGGGCAATGTGCGCCAGTTGCGCAACCTGCTGCAGCGGCTCGTGGTCACCACCCCGGCTGCTGTCATCCTCCCCGAGCACCTGCCCGGCCCGCTCGGCGAGCTAGCCGATGGCCCTGGACAGTTCTCAATGGCCCTCGGCTCTTCCCTCCAGGAAGTCGAAGCCGAACTCATCCGCCAAACCCTCCAACGTCTCACGGGCAACCGCCGCGAAGCGGCCGCTATTTTGGGCATCAGCGTCCGCTCTCTTCAGTACAAAATCAAGCGATACAACATCGCGACCAAGTAACGCGCTGACGGCTGTCGGCACACGCGATAAGTCGGCAACCCGCTCGCCAATTTTAGCAACTCCTGCATTTTTTGCACTTTTACGCCTATGTGGCCCCTCAACCCGTTCCTCGCCCGTTAGTATTTATTTCTCAAATGACGCATTTACAACATCTTATCTATCATTAGCTCATTGTGGCATTGAATTTGCTTATCTATACGTGAGTCGAAAGGAGCATCGGTCGCCCTTCGCGCAACCGAAAGAGTTTCACAGCTCGCATCGACCGTAACTATCTGTTAATACAGAGCAAACAATTTTGTCGCATCAAGCATTGAGCAACGCGGGGACGCTTTGCAGCCCCGAATTAAAACGGTGGGAATGCAAATTTTGCACTTTGAACACATAGAGCCTGATGCTTCTAACTCGCGCAATTCAAACGCCTTGCAGGACATCGGCCCAAAATTGTTGCAACTAAGTGCAAAAATTTGCACCTGCTGACCCCATTACCCAAGGAAGGTTTCGCACATGGCTTACGCGATCCAAGAAGTCCTAAATGACGAGGACAACACCCTGCGCCTCTACTTCGACGACATCGCCGATTCTAGGCCGCTGAGCCGCCAGCGGGAAGTCGAGTTGTCGGCGCGGATCCAAGACGGCGACATGGTCGCGCGCGACGAGTTGGTTCAAGCCAACCTGCGCTTCGTCATCGATGTGGCCAAAAACTACCAGAACCGCGGCCTCTCGCTAGAGGACCTAATCAGCGCGGGCAATGTGGGCTTGCTAACCGCTGCCGAGCGCTTCGACGGCACCAAGGGATACAAGTTCATCTCGTACGCCGTATGGTGGATCAAGCAATCCATCTTGCAGACTATCGCCGAGCACGCCCGCACGGTGCGCCTGCCGCTGAACAAGCTCAGCCTGCTCAAGGACATTTCGCGGGCCGCGCGCAAGCTCGGCCAAGGCCGCGAAGGCGAGCCGGATGTCGAGGAAATCGCCACTGAGTTGGGCCTGCCGACCGAGGAGATTCTCGACACCATGCTCAGCGCCCGCTCAGTGCGTTCGCTCGACGAGTCTTTTGAGAACGACGACGATCGCAGCCTGCTCAGTCTCCTCGCCGATGACAATCAGGCGACGCCCGACAGCGACGTCTTGCAAACCTCGGCCCGTGCCCACTTAGAGGAAGCCCTCGCCAGCCTCGAAGACCGCGAGTTGCGCATTATTCGCCTCTACTTCGGCCTCGATGGCAGTCAAGCGCTGACCTTGGAGCAAATCGGTGGGTTGATGGGCCTGACGCGGGAGCGCGTGCGCCAGCTCAAGGAGCGCGCCCTGAGCAAACTCCGCCACCCAACTCGCTACCAGTCGCTCCTCGCGTTGGTAGATGAGACGGAATTTTATTAGGATTGCAAGCGAGTCCGCTGCCCGCGTCTAGGGCAGCGGACTCGCTAATTTGGTAGGATTTTGTTGCGGGCGGCACCCGATTGCTCAGCCTTCACCTTCCCGCAACTTCTTGAGTTCGTCGCGCAAGAGCGCGGCTTTTTCAAAATCTTCGCTATCAACCGCTTCTTGTAGCCAGCGCTCTAACTGCTCCTTTTGGCTCAGCGGTTTCTTTTGCAAAATCTCCTGCTCCAACTCATCGAGCGCGGCTTCTGAACGCTCGCGCTCGATGTAGAACTCTTCGGCCTCCACCTCGGGCCACGTGCCAATCCGCGCGCGGGTCCGCTGCACGATGGCCAACGCGCTGTCGTAGTCTTGGTCGCCGATGGCTATCATGGCCTGAGCTACGCCGTTGATGCGCAAGATATAAGGCCACCATTTTTCCAGATTGTCGCGGTCCTCTTCGTCCTCGGCATAGCGATTGACAAACCGAAAGAGCTCCATGTTGCGCTCAGTATCGCGTACGACTCGCCGGTAGTCGTGCAATTGGATCAGAAAGGCGTAGCGCTTGTACAAGCGGCTCCCCTCGTCAAAAAGCTCGCGGCAAGCCGCTTCATCGAGCGCGAAACCCTCGTCGCTAGCCCCATGTTCGCGGCGGTATCTTTCCAATTCATCCCGGTAGTAATCGAGAGCAAAGTCCTGTCCGTGAGGCCGACGGCCATCGGGGCGGCCGTCGAGGTTTAGCTGCAAAATGCCCTGAAAGGCCCCTTGGTCCACCCGGATCTGGATCTTCGCAACCCCATCCCTTCCCGATATTTTCCGCACATTCGCCTCTGGGTCGAAGGACCATTCATTTAGCAGGTCGGTCATATCTCGGCTCATGCCAACCTCGCACGACCACTGTTTACTGGCATTTCAGAAATTCTCATTGCAGAATAATAACCGGGTTGACGCATTACGGCAATGACCTTCCCGTAGCCTTGAGGGCTGCACCATTCCTACGGCCCCTCTGAGCCCTAGCCTGCGATGGCATAGTTTATGCTACAACAATGTACGACGTTCCTTTTGATTTTGGTTGAATAACGGCCTTTTGCGGCGTATGACCCTGTATTTTTGGTCGATTTTTCGTTTTCAACAACAAATATGTGACTTTCTGATATTTACAAAAATGTCTTTTTTGCCTATTATAATGACAAAAATGTCGTAAAATAGGATGGCTTATATGTCTACCCAACCGACCGCCAATGCTAAACAACAGATCTCTATTCTACATGAAATCGGGCAGATACTAGGCTCGACAACCGAGTTTGAGGAGGCGGTCAACGTCATTCTCAAGCTCATGAGCGACCAACTCGACATGAGTTTGGGGACGGTCAGCCTCTTGAGCCAAGAAGCCTCTGAAGTCTCCATTGACGTGGCTTATGGACTCTCACAATCGGAAATCAAGCGGGGCCGCTACGACGTCGGGGAGGGAATCACCGGCAAGGTCGTAGAATCTGGCAAACCCGTGATCGTGCCGCGCATCAGCAGCGAGCCTCTCTTCCTCAACCGCACCGGTGCCCGCGGCAGTACGGCCAAGAACCAAACCTCGTTCATTTGCGTGCCCATCCTCCAACAGCAGCAGGTGGTAGGCACCATTAGCGTCGATATTCCTTATAAAGACAACGAAAGCCTGCAAGATACCGTTCGCCTGCTGTCCATCATATCTGTCATGATCGGCCAATCGGTCGCCGCCCGCCAACGCGCCCGCGCCGAGCAAACCCAGCTTCTCGACGAAAATTTGCGCCTGCAAAACGAGCTCCGCGAGCGCTTCCACCCCGCCAACCTCATCGGCAACTCCCGCCCCATGCAAGAGGTTTGCCAACTCATCGGTCAAGTGGCTCCCAGCGACGCCACAGTCCTGTTGCGCGGCGCGAGCGGCACGGGTAAAGAACTTGCCGCAGATGCCATACATTACAACAGCTTACGCGCGGATAAACCCTTTGTCAAAGTGCACGTCGCCGCCCTGCCGGAGACCTTGGTCGAATCCGAGCTATTTGGCTATGAGCGCGGCGCTTACACCGGAGCCTCGACGAGCAAAGCCGGCCGGTTTGAACGAGCGCGCGGCGGGACGATTTTCCTCGACGAAATCGGCGAGCTCAGCTTGGGCGCGCAGGTCAAACTGCTCCGCGTGCTGCAAAATCGCGAAGTCGAGCGCCTCGGTGGCCGCGGCCCAGTGCCGATTGATGTCCGCGTCGTGGCGGCGACCCACATAGATCTGGAAAAAGCCATAGCTGAGGGAACATTTCGCGAGGATCTTTTCTATCGACTTAATGTCTTTCCCATCTTCATTCCGCCCTTGCGCGAGCGCAAATCCGACATCCTCCAACTCGCCGACCACTTCCTCGAAAAGTACTCCCACCAGCACGGCGTGGAGATGCACCGCATTTCTACGCCCGCTATTGACATGATGATGAGCTACCACTGGCCGGGCAACGTGCGCGAGTTGGAAAACTGCGTTGAACGAGCGATCATCCTCAGTAACGACGGCGTCATCCACGGTCATCATCTGCCCCCCTCCCTGCAAACGGCTGACGCCACCGGAACGCCGGTCACGGGTTCGTTTAAGACGATGATGCGGTCTTATGAACGAGAAATCATCATCGAAGCCCTCAAGAACGCCCGCGGCAATATGGCCAAGGCCGCCCGCACCCTCGGCACTACAACCCGCATTTTCTCTTATCGCATCCAAAAACTGGATATCTGCCCAAAAAACTACAAGAAATGAGCAATAAAACTACAAAATTGTTATTTTTTGACACTATTTCAATTTTGTAGTTATGCCGACCTCGTTTCTCTTTTTATTGTTACTTTTTATAACTCCCTAATTTACAATAAGCTACAATTCTGACGTATTCGCACTCAATCCACTTGGCACATTTCTTGCCTTGTAGTATCCGACGTTCGCATCTACGAGGCGTCGACAGGATGCCTCCTTACCTCATTCAAGGGAAGGGATTGCCCATGTCTGTTTTTCGCAACCGTCCTTCGCTCCTATGGATCTGTGCCGGGGTCCTCGGGGCGACTACACAGGCTTCGGCGGGGGATTTCAAAACCGTAGAAGCCTTCCAGGCCATGCCCTTGGCCTATCCCAAATTCATGGTGGACAACCTGTGGATTCTCATCGCCGCAGCCTTGGTCTTCATCATGCACCTAGGCTTTGCCACGCTCGAAGCCGGCCTGACCCGGCAGAAGAACACGGTCAACATCCTCTTCAAGAACCTCTTTATCATCTCGGCCGGTATCCTCACCTACGCCTTGTGTGGCTTTAACATCATGTATCCGGGCGACGATTGGATCATCGCCGATGTGCTGGCCCTCAAGGGCTGGATCGGCTTTGACGACGATGTGGCCAATCTGACCAATCAGTACGCAGATTACACCTATTGGTCGGACTTCATCTTCCAAGCCATGTTTGCCGCCACCGCTGCGACCATCGTCTCCGGTGCGGTGGCCGAGCGCGTCAAGCTGTCGGGCTTCATGATCTACGCCGCGATTTTGGTGGCTTTTGGCTACACCATAGCAGGCTCCTGGAAGTGGGGCGCTGGCTGGCTCGACGACCTCGGTTTCTACGACTTCGCCGGTTCGTCGGTAGTACACGCCTTTGGTGGCTTCTCAGCCCTCGCCGCGGTTATAGTGTTAGGGGCGCGCAAGGGCAAATACCACAACGGGGAAATCAGGCCCATCCTCGGGCACAGCATGCCGCTGTCAACTATCGGCGTCTTCCTGCTCTGGCTCGGCTGGTTCGGCTTCAACGGCGGCTCGGTGCTCAGCGCCGACCCCGCGGCCGTATCGCTGGTCTTCGTCACCACGACCCTCGCCGCTGCGGCCGGCTGTATGGCTTCGATTTTTACCTCTTATATTTACCTTAAAAAGCCCGACATCACCATGGCGCTCAACGGCATTCTCGCCGGGCTAGTGGGCATCACGGCTGGTGCCGATGTGGTCACTTGGGCCGGAGCCATCTGGATTGGGCTAATCGCCGGAATCATCGTCGTCTTCTCTATTGTCTTTATTGACCGCATCAAGATCGACGATCCGGTCGGCGCCATCTCCGTCCACGGCATCTGCGGCGTCTGGGGCACGGTCGCGGTCGGGATATTCAGCACCAACGCCGACCACAGTGTAGGCATCCAGCTATTGGGTACCCTATCTTTTGCCATCTTCGCCTTTGTCTTTTCCTTTATCCTCGCGACCATTGTCAAGGCAACACTCGGGTTCCGCGTCGATGAGGAAGACGAGGACGAGGGCCTCGACTTAAGCGAACACGGCCAGCCCGCGTACGCGGATTTCCAGCACATCAACAACTAAGCGAGGGGGAACCAACAATGTATAAAATTGAAGCATACCTCCGGCCATCGGCCCTTGAGGACGTGCAGAAGGCCCTCGGCGAACGGGGCATCGCCGGCATGTCCGTAACCGAAGTGCGGGGATTTGGCCGCCAGCGCGGCCACCGCGAGGTCTATCGCGGCGCCGAATACCGCATTGATTTCGTCCCCAAGATCAAAATCGAGGTCGTCGTCAAAGACGCCGATCACGAGCAGGCAATCAACACCATCGTCGAGGCGGCCAAGTCCGGCAAAGTCGGCGACGGCAAGGTCTTCGCCTCGCCGATCCAAGAAGCTGTGCGCATTCGCACCGGCGAGACGGGCGAAAGCGCCCTGTGATAACAAGGGGCCGGTGTAGCCCGACCACACCGGCCCTCCTCTTACCCCACCCACCTAAGGAGGAATCGATGAAACGATTGCTTTTTGCCTCACCCCTTCTCTTCGCGCTGACCTTATCCGCCATTCCGGCCGATGCCGGGGTCGGCTTTGGTGCCGACGTAGTCAACCGCTACGTGTGGCGCGGCACGGACTTTGGCAATGCCGTCAGCGTCCAGCCGGGCATGTCCATCAGCTCCGGCAGCATCGAAGTCGGCGCTTGGTCCTCGTGGGCGATCTCCGATGGCGGTGCCAACGAGAACGACCTCTACGTCAGCTTCTCGTCCGGCCCCATCGGCATCACCCTGACCGACTACTACTTCCCGGGCCTGACCGAAAACGACGATTTCTTCAACTACAGCGACGAGGACGGGGCACACATCCTCGAAATCAGCGCATCCCTCGCCCCCGATGGCGTACCTCTGAGCGCCCTAGTCGCGTACAATGTATCCGGCGACGCCGACGATTCGTTCTGGGCGGAAGCGACCTACGACCTGGGTGAGATGGAAGAGACCGCCGTCAGCGTCACCGTCGGCTTCGGCAACGGGTTTTACACTACAACGACCGATCCGGCCTTAGTCAGCATCGGACTCAACATGGGCAAGGGCGATAACTTCGCCTCGTACATCCTCAACCCAGACAAAGAAAGCACCTTCCTCGTCTTTGGCAGGAGCTTCTAAAACCTGGTCTGCATTCCAACGCGGAACCCAGACCAGAAGCAGGGGGCGCGTGCGGCGGGGAACGCGCCCCCTGATCCCATATCAACCACTACTTTGAGAAAGGATCTCTCATGGCCAAAGCCAAAGCCAAAGCCAAAGCCAAACCGAAAGCCAAAGCTAAACCGAAGTCATCCGGGTCCA
>JAPPEF010000335.1 GCA_028875335.1 Gemmatimonadota bacterium | reverse complement strand
CGATCAAGTCGTATCGGGGAGCGCAGATTTTCGAGACCGTGGGGCTAAACCAAGAAGTGGTTGATCAGTACTTCACTTGGACCACTACCCAAGTGAAGGGCATGGGCATTGAGGACATTGCTCGCGAGGCGCTAGTGCGCCACGAGGCGGCCTTTCCCCAGATCCCGACCAATGGCCGCACCCTCGATGTGGGTGGGCACTACCAATGGCGCAAGGGCGGCGAGCATCACCTATTCAACCCCAAGACGATCCATCTGCTGCAGCGGGCGTCGCGAGCCAACGACTACGCGGTGTACAAGCAGTACGCCGAGTTGATCAATGACCAGTCCGAGCGCTTGGCGACCTTGCGGAGCCTGTTGGAGTTCAAGGGTGGGGCCGAGCCAGTGCCCATTGAGGAGGTCGAACCAGTCGAGGAGATCACCCGACGCTTCAAAAGCGGGGCGATGTCCTACGGCTCGATCAGCAAGGAGGCGCACGAAGATTTGGCCATCGCCATGAACCGCCTCGGCGGCAAGAGCAACACCGGCGAGGGCGGCGAAGACCCGGCCCGCTATGTAATTGAGTCTAACGGCGACTCCAAAAACAGCGCCATTAAGCAGGTGGCCTCTGGGCGCTTTGGCGTGACGAGTCACTACCTGACTCAGGCCAAAGAACTGCAAATCAAAATGGCTCAAGGTGCCAAGCCGGGCGAGGGCGGCGAGTTGCCCGGCCCCAAGGTCTATCCCTGGATCGCCAAGGTGCGCCACTCGACCCCAGGCGTGGAGCTGATCTCGCCGCCGCCGCATCACGACATCTACTCGATTGAGGACTTGGCGCAGCTGATCCACGATCTCAAAAACTCAAATGTCGATGCGCGGATCAACGTCAAGCTGGTCTCCGAGTTCGGGGTCGGTACCGTCGCTGCTGGGGTAGCCAAGGGCCACGCAGATGTGGTGCTAATTTCGGGCCACGACGGCGGCACCGGGGCCTCGCCGCAGACCTCGATTAAGCACGCGGGCCTGCCCTGGGAACTGGGGCTGGCCGAAACGCACCAGACGCTGGTGCTCAACGACCTGCGCAGCCGCATCGTCGTCGAGACCGACGGCCAGCTCAAGACCGGGCGCGATGTGGTTGTCGCCGCGTTGCTGGGTGCCGAGGAATTCGGTTTCGCGACCACGGCGCTGGTTGCGATGGGCTGCATTATGATGCGGGTCTGTCATCTCGACACCTGTCCGGTGGGCGTGGCGACCCAAAATCCAGAACTGCGTGCCAAATTCACCGGCACTCCCGATCACGTGGTCAACTTTTTGCGCTTTGTCGCCGAGGACATGCGCGAGATCATGGCTGAGCTCGGCTTCCGCACGGTCAATGAGATGATTGGCCGCACTGACCGGCTCGAGCCCAAGAAGGCCATTGCGTTGTGGAAGACGGCCGGCATCGATTTGACGCCGATCTTGCACCAGCCCGAGGTCGGCCCCCAAATCGGGCGCTACTGCCAGATCCCGCAGGATCACGGACTGGACGAGGCGCTCGACAACACCACCTTGCTGGAGTTGTGCAAACCGGCCCTTGAAAGCGGAGAGCCGGTCGCGGCGGCGTTGCCGATCGAGAATACCAACCGAGTCGTAGGTACGATCCTCGGCAGCGAGGTGACCAGGCGCTACGGTCCCGAGGGCCTACCCGAGGACACTATCCGCCTCAAGTTCACGGGTGCCGCTGGCCAGAGCTTTGCCGCCTTTACCCCTAAGGGCCTGACTATGGAAGTCGAAGGCGACGCCAACGACTACTTTGGCAAAGGGCTTTCGGGTTCCAAGCTGGTGCTGTATCCGCCCAAAGGCTCTACCTTCGTGCCGTGGGAGAACATCATTTGCGGCAACGTCGCCTTCTATGGCGCTACCTCCGGCGAAGCCTATATCCACGGTATTGCTGGCGAGCGCTTCTGCGTGCGCAACAGCGGAATCCACGCCGTAGTAGAGGGCGTCGGCGACCACGGTTGCGAGTACATGACCGGCGGGCGGGTTGTGGTGCTGGGCCGCACGGGCCGCAATTTCGGTGCTGGGATGTCGGGCGGCATTGCCTACGTGCTGGACGAAGAGGACGACTTTGCGATCCGCTTCAACGACGAAATGGCCGACATGGGGCCGGTAGAGGATGCCGAGGATATCGCCGAGCTGCGGACCATGATCGAGCGCCACGTGCAGCACACCAACAGCGCACTTGGCCAGCGGGTCTTGGACCAGTGGGATGCGGTGCTGCCCCGGTTCGTCAAGGTCATGCCGCGCGATTACCGCAAGATGCTCAACGCCTTCAAGCGCGTCGAGGAACGCGGGCTGACCGGCGATGAGGCCGCGCTAGTCGCCTTCCGCGAGGCCATGGCCGAAGCGTCCTAGATAGGGAAGAAATCAATGGGTAAACCCACCGGATTCATCGAATTTGCACGCGAGTTGCCGCAAGACCGCGACCCGTTGGAGCGCGTCGCGGACTGGGACGAGTTCCACGAGCACTTTCCCGACGGGCGCCTGCAGGATCAGGGTGCGCGCTGCATGGACTGCGGCATCCCCTTTTGCCACTTGGGCGACATAGTCAGTCAGGGCGACAAAGGCTCTGGCTGCCCGATCAACAACCTGATCCCCGAATGGAACGATTTGGTCTATCGCGGATTGTGGCAGGAGGCGCTAGAGCGGCTGCACAAGACCAACAACTTCCCGGAGTTTACTGGCCGAGTCTGCCCAGCGCCCTGCGAGGGGGCCTGCGTGGTGGGGATCAACGCCCCGCCGGTGACGATCAAGAGCGTCGAGTGCGCCATTGTCGATAAGGGCTTTGAGATGGGCTGGGTGGTGCCCGAGCCGCCCGACAAGCGCACCGGCAAGAAGGTCGCCGTCGTCGGCTCAGGCCCTGCGGGCTTGGCTTGCGCTGCTCAGCTCAATCGCGCTGGCCACTGGGTGACCGTGTACGAGCGGGCCGATCGGATCGGCGGCTTGCTGATGTACGGGATACCCAATATGAAGCTCGATAAGAAAAAGGTGGTGCAGCGCCGCGTCGATCTGATGGAGGCCGAGGGCGTCAAGTTCGTCACCCGCACGGAGATCGGCGTGGATCTGTCGGCGACGCAGCTAGTGGAGGAAAACGACGCGCTGGTGCTCTGCGGTGGGGCCACCAAGCCCAACGATCTGCCGATTGAAGGGCGGGATCTGCAAGGCATCTACTTTGCGATGGATTTTTTGCACGCCAACACCAAGAGCCTGCTCGACTCCAATCACGCAGACGGCAACTACATCTCGGCCAAGGACAAGCACGTGATCGTGATCGGTGGCGGCGACACCGGCACTGACTGCGTCGGCACGTCGATGCGCCACGAATGCAAGACGCTCTCGCAATTCGAGATCATGCCGCGGCCGCCGGACGAGCGCGCGCCCAACAACCCTTGGCCGCAGTGGCCCAACGTCTATAAGCTCGACTACGGTCAAGAGGAAGCCAAAGCTCGCTTTGGCGACGATCCGCGCACGTATCTGATTATGACCCAGCGATTCGTCGGCGACGACGAGGGCCACGTCAAGGAGCTACACACGGTCAATATCGAGTGGGACAAGGATGAAAACGGCCGCTTCACGCCCGTGCCGATCGAGGGCACCGAGAAGGTCTGGCCGGCCGATTTGGTGCTATTGGCGATGGGGTTCCGCGGGCCAGAGGACGCAATGATCGAACAGCTAGGCATTGAGCGCGATGAACGCTCCAACGCCCGCGCTGAGTACGAGAAATACGCCACTAGCGTCGAAGGTGTTTTCGCGGCTGGCGACATGCGGCGCGGCCAGAGCTTGGTCGTGTGGGCGATCAATGAGGGCAGAGGTGCCGCCCGCGAGGTGGACCGCTATCTGATGGGCAGCACGCAGCTACCCTGAGCGGCGGCTGGTTGTACGAAAAAAAGGGGGACCTCCTTGAGAGGGTCCCCTTTTTTGTGTGAAGGACTGGAATCAGCGCCAAGAGCAATGGGCGCTTCCCCTACATAATCCCCGAGTGCATTAGCGTTCTGAAGGTTATGGCGCAGCCAACGGCGATGATGACCACTGCACTGGCAATGGGCAGCCGTTGAATCCAGCGGCCGTTGCCCGAGAAGCGCTCCACGAGCGGTCGCGCCTTGACGATGAGCACGCCGACGGCAATGAGGATTGCGGCCAGTCCGACGCTGAAAGTCACCAGAAGCAGCAAACCAAAGGCAATGCGATGCAAGGCCACTGCTAGCAACAAGATCACCAAGGCCCCTGTACAAGGGACGATACCGCCGGAAATCCCCAGCGTTAGCAAACTGCCGAGGGTCACTTTGTTCGGTATTTCATGGCTATGGCCGTGGCCGTGGTGATGTTCCCCATGAGGGTGATCGCGGTGGCCGTGGTGCTCTTCTTCATGGCTATGGCTATGTCCGTGGTGATGTTCCTCTTCGTGGCTATGGCCATGTCCGTGGTGATGTTCTCCATGGGCGTGGCTGTGGACGTGCTCGTGGAGATGCTCTCCATGGGCGTAGCTATGGACGTGCTCGTGGAGATACTCTTCTTCATGGCTGTGTCCGTGGAGATACTCTCCATGGGCGTGGCTGTGGACGTGCTCGTGGAGATGCTCTTCTTCGTGGCTGTGCTCGTGATGATGCTCCCCACGGGCGTGGCTGTGACCAAGGCCGCGGCCTCTGAGATGATTGACCAAAAGCCATGTGCCTAGCCCCATGATCAGAAAACCTGAAGCCGTGCCGAGCCAAGGGAAGATCTGTTCTGGAAGGATGTACTGGGAGGCAAAGAGCGCTACTAGACCTAGCAAAATGATGCTAGCGGTATGCGTGAGGGCGACCACACCTCCGAGAAAAAGGGCATTGCCCACAGTACCGCGCGCGCCGACGAGATAGGCGGCGACAATGGTCTTGCCGTGTCCCGGCTCTAGGCCGTGGGCCGCGCCAAGAAAAAAGGCTAGCGCCAACGCTCCCACGATCAGACCCAAGCTCATCTCTTCAGAGCGGAGCATATCGCTGAGGGCGTCCGTTTCTCCCTCCTCAGCAGCTACCGTCCCGACGGGCAACCGCCCCACTTCGCCGATCTCATCTCCCCAAGCTGAAGCTGCAATCGCCATCGCTACTAGTGCTAATAGTATTCGTTGCATCGCTCGTTCTAGGGACATAGTTTTTCTCCACGGTAGCGCTCCTTCGGCACTCTGAAGTGTCTTAGGATGATGGGAGCCGTGGTTGCGCAGGGTTGGGGGCGACAGTGGATAGGACCGAATAAATAGCGTTTCTGGTGGTGGGTCAAGCTGCGCTCGATCCTTGCATTCGGCGCGCTCGATCCCTTTCGTTGACATCATTCTTTAAGAGACATACTCTTCCTTCCATGACAATTGCGGTTCGACCTTACCTGCCGGACGATCTGTCCGCCATCTGCGACCTTTACAACGCACTGCTCGTCGGGCGCGTCCCTCACTGCTGGCCGGTGGCGTCATCCTCTCTGGAAGAAACGCTGCTGGCCGGTGAGATCGAGCGCGAGGAGACGCGGCTACTCGAGCAGGCTGTCCTCGTGGCAGGCTCGGATGGTGACGGATTTGTCCACGTCGGCCGCCAAGCGACGAACAAGTGGCGGAAGGACGAGATCGGCGTGATCCGCTTCTTAGCCTATCGCCGCGGCGAGCGCGCCGTGGGCGATGCGCTGTTGGCAGCGGCCGAATCTTGGATGCGCGAACGGGATCTGCGGCGCAGCATCGTCATGCCGCAACCTTGGCGTTACCCGTTTTACGCCTTTCCCCATGCCTACTTGTCCGATCACCTCGATCACGTGCAGGCTCTGGTGCGCTTCCGCGGCTATGCCAAGACTGGCGGCGAGGTGTTTCTCGACTGGCTAGACATGCAGCCGGAGTTGGCTAGCGATGCTAGTGGCCTCGACTACGAGCTTTGCGTCGAGGATCGCCCGGGGGCCGGTTCCCGACCGGGATTGCGGGTCCGAGCCGTTCAGGACGGCGACGGCATCGGCGAGTGCGAGTTGGTCAGCGGTGCCGATTCCTCCGCTGCCGACGAGGCCCACGACTTCGCGTTCTGCGACTGGCTCGGTGTGAACGAGAAGCACCAGGGCCGTGGTCTCGGACGCTTCCTGCTGGCCCACGCCATGTACTTGGCGCGCGAGCGCGGCTATCGCCACGGTGCCATCAGCACCGCTTTTGACAACGACCGCGCCTTCCTGTTCTATACCAACTACGGTTTCCGGGTCGTCGACTGGACCTACGAATTCGCGCGGGAGCTTTCGTGAGTGCGCATTCGGACGTCCTCCGACCGCTACTGCTAGGGTGCTGCCCATGATTATCGACTCTCATGCCTACTGCTTCCCCCTCGCCGATTCTCCGGCCGGACATCCCACCGTCGCCGATCACTTGCGCTGGGTCCAGGGCGGTCAGGCCTCTCACCACCAGCCCGCTTGGCGCATCCGCGACCGCGCACCGGCCTCTTCCGATGTGCTGGCAGCCCCCGGTGGGGCCATGGACTTCGACAACCTGCCCGATGTCAACTTCCGCGTTGACCACGACAAGGGCCGGGTGGTGTGGACGATTGACGGCGAGGACTTCACCAAGCAGTTCTATCCGCCCGATTTGCCCCACTTGGAATACACGCCCCACAATCTGCTGGCCGAGATGGACTACGCCGGCGTAGATAAGGTCCTGTTACACGTCGATGCCATGTTGGGCCGCGACCCCGCGTTCCAGGCGAAGTCGGTCGCCGTCGGTCCAGAGCGCATTTATTCGATGGCTCCCGTGGATGAGTGGCGCTTGGCCGGTGAACTCGATGCCGTCATCGCCGAGACTGTCGCTGCCGTTGAGCAGCACGGCCTGCACGCCATCAAGTTCAACCCGCCCCACGCCTATTACTATCGTTCCGATCCGTGGGACGGAGAGCACCTGCGTCCGTTCTGGGAGGCAGTGGCCGCGCTCGGCGTGCCCGTGTTTTTTACGCTCGGCACCGGGCCGGGCGAAGCGTCGGTATTGCAGACCGTGGAGAGCCGTCGTCGCGGCTACTTGGCCGAGCTCGACATCTTGGTGCGTTGGATGGAGCGCTACCCGGATGTGCTGTGCAGCCTCACGCATGGCTTCCCGTGGCGTCTCTTCCTCGACGACGAACCGAGTCGGATTGAGTTGCCTGACGAGATATGGGGCCCCTTCGACAATCCGAACCTGAGCATAGAGGTCTGCTTTCCGGTGCGCCTCGGCGACTTGTTCGACTACCCGTATCGCGAACTATGGCCGACGCTTGAGCAGATGGTCGAGCGCATAGGTGCCGAGCGGCTGTTGTGGGGTACTGACATGCCCTTCCAGAACCGGTTTTGCACCTATCGCCAGTCGCGCCGCTGGATTGAAGACTATTGCGAGTTTCTCTCTGCCGAGGATCTGGCTGCGATCATGGGAGGTACCTGCGCGCGCGTGATCGGCCTCAAAGTTTGATAGGAGGAATTACTATGTCAGGTGAAACGAGATACCGTGCAGCAATCGTGGGATTGGGCTTCATCGGGGGTGCGGATCAGGTCTCGGGCGACGCCCTCGGCCAGCTCGTCGAGGACCTCGACGGCACGCACGTGGGGGCACTGCGCGATCACGACCGGGTTGATCTAGTCGCCGGCAGCAGTCGCGACGACGGGCGGCGCGAGCGTTTCCACGCGCGCTACGGCGTGTCCGTGTTTGCCGACTGGCGCGCGATGCTGCGCGAAGCTGCGCCCCTCGACATCGTCTCGATCGCCACGTACACCCCCGTCCACGCCGAGATCACCCAAGCGGCATTAGAAGTCGGTGCCCGCGCCATCTACTGCGAAAAGCCCATTGCAGCGACGGTCGCCGAGGCCGAGGGCATGCTGTCCGCCTGCAACGAGGCCGGTGCCTTGCTCGTCATCAACCACAACCTGCGCTTTCATCCCGGCTATCGGGGGCTGCGCGACCGCATAGCTGCTGGTGCGCTCGGCACGTTGACCTCGGCCTCGCTCCAGTGGACCTCTGGCCGCCTCGGCAACGTCGGCACGCACATGATCGACGCTGTGCAGATGGCCACTGGCCTGCCGGTGACCGCTGTCTCCGGCACCCTCGACCTGTCGAGAAAACCCGACTGCCGAGGCGCAGCCTTCGCCGATCCCGGCGGCTGGGGCTTGCTGCGACTCGGACGCGATTTGCCCGCGGTCGATGGCGCGCCGCAGGGTGACTTAATCTGCACGGTTGACGCGGCCGACTACGGCACTGCACCACCGCGCCACCGCTTCCACGGCACCGAGGGCTACGCCATCTGCCGCAACCGCGACATTGAGATCGTGCGCGGCGACGACCGCGAGTTCCTGCCCGACGACTCCCCGGACAGCGGCATGGATCGGGCCGTTGACGAGATCGTCAATTGGCTCGACGGGGAGGGATCCTTCTCCTACGACGCGCGGGGAGCCGTGCGCACGCTAGAGGCGATCATTGCCTTTCACGCCTCCCACCGCGCTGGTGGAGCTTGGGTCGAGTTGCCTCTGCGCGGCGACGACCGCGAGATAGTTCTGCACAGCGGCTGAGGTCGCTCACCCCTTCGGCACCACGAGGGCGCGGTCGCCGTAGGGGATTGAATCCATTTCAGTGTCGTAGATCCGCTCTAAGAAGTCGCGGTCCCACGGTCGCTCGGCCGCTGGCAGCCGCTCCACTGCGCCATCCTTGAGAAAAATGAAGTGATCTCCGTACAGGAAGGCGCTGTTGGGGTCGTGCAGGACGGCGAGGACGGTGAGGTCGGCATCGACCAACTCGCGGATTAGGCGCAGCAGATGCGCTTGGTTGAGGAAGTCGAGGTGCGAGCTTGGCTCGTCGAGGAGGATAAGGCGGGGTTGTTGGGCTAGAACCCGGGCGATGCGGACGAGCTGTTGTTCCCCCCCCGATAGCTCGGTATAGGGGCGGTCCTTCAGGTGGATAACGCCGACCCGCTCCAGCGCCGCGATGCCGATCTCCACGTCCTCCTGCTTGGGGACATAGGTGACATAGCTGGCGCGACCGGTAAGAACCACGTCCAGCACGGAAAAGGGGAAAACCGGCCGGTGGTGCTGAGGTAGGTAGCCGAGGACGCGGGCCCGCCGCCGAGATGAGAAGGAGCGGAGTTCCTCCCCCATGATATGCACGTTGCCGCGCTCGAAGTCGAGGAAACCGCCTAAGATGCGCATGAGCGTCGATTTGCCGCTGCCGTTCTTGCCGAGGAGGACGGTGAACTGCCCGGTCGGGATCTCCAGCGAGATCTCGTTGAGGATCGGCCTCTCTTCGTAAGCAAAGGAGAGGTTCTCGACTTGAATCGCTGGTGTTAGGTCTCCCATCCGATCTGCGCCTTTTTGAGGAGGAAGATGAAGAACGGCCCGCCGA
>JAPPEF010000238.1 GCA_028875335.1 Gemmatimonadota bacterium | reverse complement strand
TGCACCCCTTCATCGACTTCGACCAACCCGCCCCTTGGCTGCACGAGCACGGCGAGTTGATGGACGATCAGGGTTTTGTCCATGTCCCTCAACGGCCGGGGCTGGGGATGAATATCAACTGGGATTACATCGAGAAGAATAAAATCTGAGCTAATGATCCATCCATCGATCAAGGAGCAAGCCATTGGCCTCCATGACATTGCCAAAGAATAACTGGGAGACAGTCCCCGCTGATGAAGCCGGCTTCGATCCTGACCGCCTGCACAAAGCCAAAGTCTGGCTAGACGAGCGCGTAGCAGACCGCAAGTACCGCTTCGCGATCGTGCGGGGCGGCAAGCTCGTCGTCGAGTGGAACCATCGGGTCGAGCGCGATGAGAAGCTGGCGATAGCCTCGACGTGGAAGTCGATGCTGTCGAATGTATTGGGCATCGCCGTCGCCGAAGGAAAATTGCCTTCGGTTGACGCGGCGATCTACGATTACTGGCCCGAATATATGGACGTGCCGGAAGGAACAGGCCCCAAGGACAGCCGCTACGCCTTCCCGAAAGACCGCCAGATTACTTTTCGCCAGCTCATATCGAATACCTCCGGATATATGAAGCCCGGCGAAGAGCCCGGGACGGTGTTCCACTACCAGAGTTGGGGAATGAATATCCTTTCGCACGCCGTGGCGCACCTATACGGCTATTACGACGCGCAAGACCCAGAGAAATCCGCCGGCTGCATGCGGCTGATGCGGGAGAAGCTCGCAGAGCCGCTCGGCGCGGCATGGGCGTTCTCATCGGGCGCGATGGAGCTGCACCCCTCGGCGCGACAGCATATTTTCGGCTATGGCACGAGTATCTCGACCACCGCGCTCGACTTGGCTCGCGCCGGGTGGCTCTGGTGCAACTACGGCCGCTGGGGGGATGTACAACTCGTGCCGGAAGCGTGGATGCGCGATTCGACTCAGGTCGCGCCGCATATCAAGGCGCACTGCCCCGAAAATGACTGGCTCTACGGGAACGGGTTCTGGAGCAACTCCGAGGGCATGATCTGGCCTGAGTTGCCACGCGACGGCTTTCATTCGTGGGGTGCCGGCGGCCATTACACCGCCGTGTTTCCCGGCGAGGACCTGGTGATCGTGCAAAACCCGGATCCGCTCGGGGTGCGCGGTGGTGAAGGGGCCAATCCGGAGCTAATCGAACTGGTTTTCGCGGCCTGCGACTAGACACCGACAAACAGGGTTTGAGCGCTGTGGATTGCGTCCTTCAGTCCGCGCCGCCAGCTCGCTCCCGCTGCCAGTCCTTGCGCCCGCCATAGTAATAGCCTTCGTCGAAAAGAGCTGCCGCCGTCTGCGCTATGGTTCGCGCGTACACAACCATATCCACGTACCGCCCATCGACCCGCAGCCGCCGCTTGAATCGCGCCTCCTCGCCAAATCCCACTTCTTCGAGTAGCTGCTTCTGATCGTCGTCGCAGTCCGCCAGATAGACATGCAGGACCGCGATCTCCAAGTTCGCGCACCGCTCGACGGCCGCATTGAGCAAATCCGCGGCTTGGCCGCTGAAAGCTGGTGCCACGCGAAAGCTCAATATACCCGTGTGCTGCTCGGCAAAACTCCCCCGCCGTTCAACCGTAGCCAAGCCAACCAAGCGGCGCTTGGCGTTCTCCAGAGAGATACAGAACCCCCGCCGGCCTTCTAAGCGCCGGAGGGTCTTCACAAAGTGACTCTCGTAGCGAGTGTCGCGGAAACTCTGGCTCAGGTAGTCCTTCACGATCCACCTCGGCTCGGGATGATTATAGAGCACCGAAGCCCCCGGCAGATCGGCCCAAGTAGCGTCGCGAACCTCGGCCGGACTGCCGCCTTCGAGGTAGTCGCGATCAAAGTCGCCGGCACCGGGTGCCAAGTAGCGCATTCCATCCCCGACGAAATAGCGGAATCCATGGCGCTCGTACAGGCTACCGGCATGGGGATTAGCCGTACACAGATAAAGGGCCAACCCCCCGGCTTGCGTGAACTCCTCCACAAGCCGACCGAGCAGGAGAGAAGCGATTCCTTTGCGCCGGTGTGCCTCGGCGGTCCAGACGAACTCGACGAGCCCCACCTCGCGCGTATCCGCAGGCGTCTGACAGCCCATGTAGCCCACCAACTCTCCATCGATTTTCCCCAGGTAGTAGGGCGTGTACAGCCAAGGCCGCAGGTTCCCTGCCATCAGGTCGGCGGCAATATCCCCCCACCAGCAGAGGCTGTGCTCTCCACCGGGAAAAGGCGGCTCGCACACCTCGATCATCAACTTTTCGCCGCTGCGGAGCTGAACTGTCGTCTCTACACTATTCATCATTTCTACCTCACAGAATACGAGTAGATGCGGCTCTCTCGGCGAGTTCCTATCGGGACAGCGCCTGCCAGATCGACGCCACCACGGCCCAGTAAATCGCCGCCTGCACAATACCGGAACTGGGCAAGATCTCCACGTCGTACCTAGGCACCCGCGTCACCGCATCGCCGAAGGGCCACTTTGGCCGGATGAAGTAGTCCGGCTGCGGCGAACCATCCGATCCATCCCCGGTGATCACCTCGACGATCCGCGCACCCGCCCGGCGCGCAACCTGGTAAGCTTGCGTTGGCCGCCGGTAGTATCCAAGGAAGAAGAACAAATCCCCTAACTGTAGCTCGCGCTCGAGTTCGGCTACCGACGGCGACTCCCCATCGAGCCGCGCTAGGAGACGCATGTACAGCGGATCGCCCGGCGCTCCGTGCTGATACACGGGGAAGTGAGAGATCATGCCCGCATGGATGACGTGGTCGGCGTTGAGGACCTGAGCACAGACTGCACCGACCTGGTCAATCGCCCCCGCCTCCTCTTCAATCAGAGTGCGCAGAATCGCTCCAATTGCATCCAGATAGTCCCCACCCACCTGTCCTGGAGGCATCGCCGGCACTTGGTGTGCCTGGTGGAACCGCGAGCCGACAAACCGGGCATTGCGATCCCTCGCCCCTGCCACCAGCACGCTCTGATACATGGCAGGCATCCGCCCAACTCGGGTCAAGGCGGCCACGATCTCCCCGGTGAAGGTCCACAAGACAACCAAATTCTGCAGAGAGATCAGTGGGTAGCCCTCGCCACCGAAGGGAGCGGTCACTGCCTCTGACAGGGGAATTTCGCTCTCCAGAAATAGGTCGGCCCCCAACTGAGAATCCGCACCAGCCCACGAGGCCGGCCCAATGCCGACGACCAGAGCACCCGAGGCGCGCAGATCCCGCAACAACTCCAACTCCTGGTCCGGCAGGGCACCCGACCAGCCGAGAATCACTGCGTCATTAGGCGACAGCACCGTCTCGGGCGTCCACTCCTCAGCCAGCATCAGCCCGCCAGAGCGAATGAAGCCCTCTGACGTAAAGTCCGGCCGCACACTGGCCAGCAGTAGCCGTCCATCCGCTACAAGGCATCCGGCGACTTGATCGGCGACCTCCGAGATTGCCGACAATCGCGGTCTCAGGCCCTCAATGCCTGCCAAGAGTACTGCGAGATAATCCACGCAATTCACTCTGCCGCAGCCAATTCCAAGGCCCGAAGTGCCCCGTCGGTCAGAACCCGATCCGCGTCATCGCGCAGAAAGCGCCCCTGATGGCTCGCCCTCGCATCGAGGACCTCGTAGCCCTCGTAGGGCACCTCCTCATTCGTCGGCACGTAGCCGATGGCACCGTTGGCGTACCCCACGGGCAAGGTCAAGGAAAAAGGCGACGCCTCGGCAATGGCCAGCCCCGTCTCGACGAAGATCTCCCCCGGCAGGCCGATAAGAGCTACATCATCCAGAGCCACGACCTGTAGTTCCAAAGGCAGACCCGTGGCCACCGAGCCGCTCTGGCACGCCTCCAGCCGCTCCTTTGCGGCAAAGTAGTGGCGGCAGACCTGCCAGTTCCGGTGGTGCTCGCCCTTGAGTTGACGAAAGGCCGGCTCCCACTGCGCCAGTTCGCGCTCGCACTCCTGCTGCGACGGCATGGGCTGGAGAGGCAACTCAAAGGCATGCTGGGCACAGCGCAACCGGCCGCCCCGTCTCAGGTCGTCTCGGGCCAACACCGTCTGCAGCACCGCGTCACCGGCTCTGGTGCCGTGGCGCGAGGCAAGGGCATAGGAGCCGCGCGGATGGGGGTTGATATTGCCAGCACAACCGTTGACGAACAGCGCCGTCACTCCCGACAGTTGGGCCTCGATCAACTGCATGGCGTGGCCCATCCAATCGGCTGTGAACAGGTAGTTGTCACTTACTAGGCAGGTTCCGTGGGCCGCGTGCTGGTAGATCACCGCCAGTGGCCCACCGTCGTCGCGCTCGAACCACACCGCATCGACCCAAGGTGCCACCGCTCCGTCGGGATTGACGCCGATGCGAGTCGTGCCATCCGCCTGTCGCTCCCGGCGGTTGACGCCGACCTGCAGCGGATGACGGCCCGTGCCCCAGCGCACGGGCACCGCCGAGGTGGCCGCCTGCAGAGCCGCACCGGCCATGTAGTGGCTCGTCGCGTCGATATAGGTAGAGACCTGTTCCTCCAGCGCCGAAAAGTCAGAGTACATCTGCGGACCGCCGTGCGTATGCGAGAAGGCGAGGAATACGTGGGCCGCAGGCACCCCCGTCGCCGCGTGCACCAACTCGCGCACGCGAGCGACCTGCTCTGCCCGCATGCCGAGTAGATCATTGGCGATGATCACGGCCTGGGTCGAGCCGTCGTCGAGGAACAAAGCGTGGGTGTTGAGGTGGTCGTGTACGCCCTCGGCCCCGTGGTCGCGGGCACCGTACCCTCCCATGGGACAGCCGATCGGTGGAGTGATCCGGGCACCGCCGGCTCCGGCCAGCAAATCATTCATTATTCTCTTCTCCTGCTCTCGTTAGTTAAGGGCCCCGCAGGACCTTCTCAATGGCAGCGCGCACAATTTTTTCCGACCGCCCCGACACAAAGGCGTCCACCGGCTCGTATCCCCCCTCGACAAAGGAACTCGCCAAGGTTATATACCCGGTCCCCAAGTCCCCGTATCCCGCTACCGCGACAAAGGCATCTGGGCGACTCTCCTGCGCGTGCAGTTGATATTCAATAAAGATCTCGCCCGGCAAATGGACCACCGCCACCCGGTCGTTGAGGTGTAAACAAGTGATGGGAATGGGCCGCTCGCGGCGGCGCAGATACGTCAGCATGAGGGCGGCTTTGCTGTGTACTTTGGCCCCAGTGGCTGACGAGGCGATTTGCGCCAGCAGGTTTTCCTCGTCCATATCCTCCCTCGGCGGCAGCCACACCGGCTCGACCGTCCAGCGCACGCGCTCCAGCGACTGTCGCGCACTACCCTGCTCCGCCTCCAACATGGCCCGGTAGATGCGCTCGGTGAACAATTCCCGATTGTCGGCTATACCGTCGTTGTACTTGCCCGCAGTGACATTGCCCGCGCAGCCGGTGAAGTATAGGTGCGGCACGCCGCTTTCCTCCCTGCGGCGGTTGCGTGCCAAGCCGACGAACTCAGGCGTCACCAGCCCGGTGCCGTCCTCGCTGGTGGGATGGACGGCGTAGTAGTGCAACAGCGCCAAGGGCGTCTCTCCCTGGTAAAAGCCAATCGTCTTGAGCATCGGATCGATGATACCCTCGGGAGCGTCCCGCACTTGTGGATCGCGGCACTGAGTCCAGCGCACCCCAGCCACCTTGCCGTCTGGCCCCATCACCCGCCGATTGGAGGCGATTTTCTCGACTTTGGCCTGACCCACCGCAATATCCGTGCAGGGCTGCAGCTTGGTCATAGCCTCGCCCGCCGCTTGCGCCGCTTGCGCCCGCACCTTTTCGGCCCAATCCCCAGTCATAATGATATTGGTACGGCCGTGGGCGTCGAGAATGTCCTGGGCATCGCGGTCGGGCCAAGGCGTATCGTGGGCGTGGATGCAGTGTACGGCCACGCGTTCAGCCTCGGTACCTACGGCCCCAGCCAGTTCCCCGCGCCAGCGGTCGTAATCGCCATTGCTCAACTCAGCCCAATCCAAGGCGCACAAGACCGTGGGCAATTGATCGTCCGGCACCAAAATCAGCCCCAAGGCGGACAGTGAGTCGGCTATCCCCTTGGCCGGTGGATACCACCCCGCACAGAGCGGATGGCCCAGCGGCGGCGTAACGTCGGATTGGAACGTGGCGAGTTGGAGCATGGTTTTCTCAATGCAGGATGATTGCAGGTATTCCGCGACGCCCTAATATACGTGGCCACCACCTTGACAGGCCACCGCCCAAGTCAATTATTGGAGGCCCAATCAGAGCTTTTCCAATAGGAGCTTCCCATGAAAATCGCCCACATCGAGCAAATCCCCATCGCCATGCCCCTAGCCAAGCGCTACGACAACCACGCCGGCCGCATGCGCATGTACGACATAGACCAACATATAGTAGTTAAGGTACACGGCGACAATGGGTTAGTCGGCTACGGTGACTACGAAGACAACCCCAGGCCCGTACCCCAAGCCGAGATCGACGCGCTCATCGGCACCAACCCCTTCGACTATCTGTCCAACAATTTCCACATGGCCTTGGGCATGGCGCTCTACGACCTGATGGGCAAGCACGTAGGCGTGCCCGCGCACAAACTGATGGGGCAAAAAGTGCGCGACGCCGTCCCCTGCGCCGCCTGGACCCGCCCTTGCCCCCCCGACGTTTTCGCCGGCGAAATCCAACGCGCTGTCGATCAGGGCTACCGCGTCTTCAAAATGCACTCGGACGCCCGCTACGACGTCATCGAGCAGACCCGAGCCGCGGAAAAGGTCGCACCGCCCGGCTTCAAACTGCACTGGGATCTCAACCACAACCGCACCCTGGGCACGATCCTACCCATTGTCGCCGAACTGGAAAAATCGCCGATAGTCGGATTTCTCGAAGACCCGCTAGTGTGGAGCGACATCGACGGCTGGCGCACCCTGCGCGAGAAGACCAAGATCCCCCTCATCATGCACGTCCCCCAATTGGGCGGCATCCAAGAAGTGATCCGCGGGGTCGCCGATATCTACATGATTGGCGGTCGCATTGGCGACACCCTGACCTCGGGTTTTGCCTACGGCAAGGCCAATATCCAGTGCCTGATCCAGCAATCCGGCAATACCCTGATGAAGGCCCTCACCCTGCACCAAGCCGCAGTCCTGCCCACGGCCTCGGCCCATACCATCAACTTAGACGACCAGTTCGAGTCCGATATCGCTGAAAAAATCCCGGTCGTCGAGGGATTTTCACCTGTGCCCGAAGGCCCGGGGCTAGGCGTGGAAGTGGACGAAGAAGCCCTAGCTCAAGCCGCCGCCCGCGCCCACCTGCCCAGGTACGACTATATCGGCGTGCTGCACTTTGCCGGCGGCCACAAAGCCTACAGCTTAGGCAGTCCCAATATCGACCGCCTGACCGGCACCGAAGAAGGTCGCCTTGATGGCCTCAACTTTGAGTACTGGACCGACGACGGCTCAGCCGAATACGCCCGCGTCCTCAAGCGCTTACAGGAGGAAGGGCCGTTTATCGAGGGTTAGGATCGAACCACTTCCGCAACGCCGGATAGAGCGCCCGGTAGCGCTCAAAAGCCCGCCTATACTCCTCGACCCGCTCCTGGTCGCAGCGCACCGTCTCAGCCAACTTGACCGTGCGCTGGCAGGCGGTGGCAAAATCCGCATAGAGTTCGCCGCCAACGCCCGCCAACAACGCCGCCCCAACCGCCGACAGATCGTCGGTGGCAATCCGCACCACGTCGCGCCCCAAAATATCGGCCTGAATCTGCCGCCACACCTCTGAGTGCGAGCCGCCCTCACCGATCCGCAGTTCGTCAATGGGCAAGCCGATTTCGGCAAAGCAGTCGAGCGAGTGCCGCAAATCGAAGACGACCCCCTCCAGCACCGCCCGCACCAGATGCCCCTTCGTGTGCCCCAGCGACAACCCGACAAAACCGCCGCGAGCATGGGTGTCGGGACGCGGCGTGGCCCTTCCTTCGAGCCAAGGCATAAAAAACAGCCCCTCGGCACCAGCGGGAACCTCAGCCGCAGCCTCGGTTAATTCCTCGTAGCTGCCCCCGAATTCCTCCTTAAACCACTTGAGCGAAGCCCCTCCAGTAAACGAGCAACCCAGCCAAGCGTATTTGCCGGGGATGGGATGGCACATCGGCCAGAGCTTGTTAAAGGCCCGTGGATCTAGCGTATCGGCAAAAGCCGTGGCGTGCGCTGCCGTGCCGATTCCCAAGCTGATAATGCCCGGTTCAATCACTCCAGCACCGAGGATCATACAGGGCATGTCTCCACCGCCAGCGACGACGGGCGTGCCCGCCACCAACCCAGTCTGCTCGGCAGCCTCTTGAGTTATGGCCCCGACCACTTCTGGCGAATCGGCCAAGTCCGGGAACAGCCCCACATCGACTTCCAACGCCTCCAAAATTTCCCCAGACCACTGGCGCTCGTGCAGGTCAAAAGCCGCAGTTGTCGAGGCATCCGACACCTCGGCTGCTATCTGTCCAGTGAGCCGGAAGCGCAGCCAATCCTTGGGCAACAGCATCCAGCGACTTTGCTTGTAAACATCTGTCGCATGGTCTTTTACCCATAGCACCTTCGCCAGTGTATTAACCGGCCCCAACCGCATTAGCGTCCGTTCCCGCAGCAAGTCACCTGCGCGCTGCTCGGCCCAATCGCACTCTGCTTGCGAGCGATGGTCGAGCCAGATCGGCACCCGCTGCAAGGGCTCTCCAGCACCGTCGACAAATACCGCGCCGTTGATCTGCCCCGACAGGCCGACGCAGGCGACTTGCGCTGGGTCAATATCAGCGATAGCCTGACGCGCAGACGCGCACAGCCCTTGCCACCAATCCTCCGGATCCTGCTCGACCCACCCAGGATGCGGCTTGTAGAGCGGATACTCGGCCTGCCCTCTGCCGACGAGGTCCCCTGCCTCGTCAATGAGGACGGCCTTAGTGCTTCCAGTTCCCAAATCAATGCCCAGTGCGTAACGCATCTGCTCCTCCTATCCGAACCGATCCACGTTGCACAAACTCAAATCAAAACCCGGCTCCTCCCCCTGCACCACCCGCGCGATCACCACCCCGGTCACCGCCCCCAGCGAGACCCCAACCATGGCGTGTCCGGCCGCCACCGTGAGATTGTCGTAGTCTCGCGGCTTCCCCAAGAAAGGCAAACCGTCCGGCGTACAGGGCCGCAGGCCCCGCCACACTTCGATTAGCTCTAGCGCATCCGACGTCCACGCCGGTACGTAGCGCGGCACCGCATTGACAATCGCAGCGACCCGCCGGCGATTGATCGACGTATCCATGCCCGCCAATTCGAGCGTACCAGCAAAGCGCAACTTATCCCCCATCGGGGTCGTGCCAACGCGCGCCTCCACCAACATCAGGGGTACCTCTGGGCACGGATCCGGCTTGTGGACAGTGACGCTGTAGCCCTTGGCCGGCTGCACCGGCAGAGACAGGCCCAGTCCGCGGCCCACGCCCGGAGACCACGCCCCGCTGCACAGCACGACTTCGTCAGCGGCAAAATCCCCGC
>JAPPEF010000360.1 GCA_028875335.1 Gemmatimonadota bacterium | reverse complement strand
TGATCGCCGTGGGATTCTCGCAGCGGTCCTGCCTCTACTTCACCTGTGCCGGCGCGGTGGAACACAACTACCGGGTGGTGATGTTGCGGGATTGTACCCACTCGGCCGAGTACCCCGATACAGTGGACGACAGCCTGCCAGAAGGGGGATGGCTGCGCAAGATCATGCTACGGAACTTCGAGCACGTGGTGGGCTACACCTCCACATCGGCGGAGTTCGTCCAGGCCTGTTCCGCGCTGAGCGCCGTCCCTTGACAACGCGTCCATAAAGGCTTCTTATCGTTCCGAACCATACAGTAGCACAATAGGAGCACGAGTAATGACACAAACAATGACTAAGCACGAGATCGAAGCCATCGTCCGAGAGGTCACAGACGAGGAGGTCGCCTTCTACCACGAATACGGCTGGGTTATGATGCCGCAGCTAGTCGCTCCGGAGTTCGCCACACAACTCCTGCGCGTCGGACAGGAGTTCGCCGATCGCAACGCCCAAGAGGTCGGCCCCGGCAAGCCGGTCGCCGGCCTCGCGCGGAATCAAGAGACCGAGCCGTTTCGTTCATTCATGTTCAGCGAGCGCATGGCACAAAACGCGACGCGCCTCGTGAACAGGCAGCGGTTCAAGGGCGAGGACGTTCCGCTCCGCTACCGCGTGGATCTCCTCCTAAACAAGCCTCCCGGAGCATCCGGATCCGTCTATCACCAGGACTCGTCCGAGCACGGCTCCGACCGGGTCGGCGAGCTCCAGTTCTGGCTGGCGCTGGCGGAAGTCACACCCGAGATGGGTGCCATGCGGTTCGTCAGCCGCTCCCATCGCGAAGGACCGCTGGGCTCGGTGTTCAACGACGACCGGGGCGACCTGCTCAAGCAGTTCCCGAATCTGACGTCCGTGCTGGAGCTCTCGCCGCCCTTCCACTACCAGCCGGGAGACTGCACCGTGCATCACGGATACACCGTCCACGGGGGCCCGGACAACACCACCGACAAGCCGCGCTGGTCCTACCTCTTCTCGTACAGCCCCTCCGATACCCGCTACTGGAACGGCAGCGCCGGCAACTGGGGCAGTGAGCGGAAGCGTCTGAATGACTCGGACAATCCCATGGTGCCCGCCGAGGCCGGGCCATGAACCTCGAAGGACACGTCGCAGTCGTCACTGGAGCCAGCCGCGGCGTCGGACGGGCAATCGCAGATGCGCTGGAAGCGCGTGGTCTCTCCGTCGCAACCGTCGCACGCCGCTCGGCGCAATTCACCGCGGATGTCTCAAACCCGGCCGATGTTGACCGCCTCAAAACCGCAGTCGAAGCCGAGCTCGGCCGGCCCACCGTTCTCGTCAATGCCGCCGGAGTCTTCGGCCCGATTGCCCTCGTACAGGACGGCGATCCCGAGGAATGGGTCGAAACGCTCATGATTGATGCGGTGGGGCCCTATCTCGTGTCCCGCGCGTTCCTCGACGGAATGCTAAGCGCAGGATGGGGCCGGATCGTGAACCTTTCGTCTGCGGCGTCGCTGCACACACCCGGGCGGCTAAACAGCGCCTACGGCACTGCGAAAGTCGCGCTCAACCAGTTCACCCGCCACCTTGCCGCCGAGCTGGAGGGAACGGGCGTCACGGCGAACGTCATCCATCCCGGCGACGTCAAAACCGCAATGTGGGCCGATATCCGCGACAAGATGGGCACCGTCGGCAAGAGCGGCTACCACGACTGGGTGGCGTGGGTGGAGCAAACGGGTGGGGATCCGCCGGAAAAGGCGGCCAAGCTCGTGCTCGACATCATCGAGAGCGACGTCAACGGGCGCTTTCTCTGGATCGACGATCCACTTCAAACCCCGATCCCGAGCTGGGATTAAGGTGCGGAGTCGGCGGAGCAGACCGGCGAAGTCAGAACGACGCAGCAGGCAACGCCCAAGGTCATCAATCCGTTGGGCTATAGATACTCTTCATCTCCCAGGCATCCAAAGCAACCAAGCTCACATCCCGGCCCACCGCCCGCAGTGCCACGCCGACGCTGTCTTGGCGGCCAGGATACACCCGGACAGCGAGGCATTGCCTGTCGTTGACAAAGACCTCGACGATGCTTTTGTCGACGAATACCCGCATCTTGAGATTCTCCTCCGGTGCCAAGAACACCGGGGCAATCTCTGGAGGCCGCGATCGCGCCTGAGGCTGTATTGATGCATGGGAAGAATCAAGGGCGACTAGGCTGTAGGTGCCCTCGCCATTGGGCGGCGTACCGGCCCCGACACCGGGCTCAAGGAGCTTGACGCCGCGGTCCCGGTAAAAGGCGATCCGGGTATACTCCTGCTGATCCGGTGAGCGCAAAACATCCAACTCGATCAAGGGCGCACCATTGGTCTCAACCTCGAGGTTCAGCTCGATAGCATTGCCAGCGAGCTGGTCGAAAACGATCTCGCTATTGCCCTTGATCGTGCAGTCGGCAATCTGAGTATGGCGGCCGCGCAGCGATTCGATATCCCCGGCCGGTTCAATCTGTACATCGCCGCTAACGCTCAAACTCAGGCGTCGAGGCAAACTCATAAGCTGCTGTCCTTCCCAACAGCCAAAGTGGCGACGCTGGCGTTCCTCCTCGCTCCAACCCAAGCTCGGCATCCCCCAATTGACATTAAAGATCGCAATCAATCCCCCCTTGCCGTCGGGGGTGGCCGATGGTGCGTGTATCCCCCCGGGCCAAGAGGCACCAAAGTTGAAACGGCCGTAATCGCGGGCGATCAATTTGTCTCGCGCTTGGTCGTAATCGCCAATCAGGTACTGCCCCCCATTGCGATGGCTGTAATACAGCAGCATGTGTTTGTCGCCGATGGGCCAAAAATACGGACAGGCCCCGTCGTCGCCGTTGACGCTAAATAGATCGTCTTCGACAAAAGGGTGCAGGTATTCCCAAGTTTCGAGATCCTCCGAGCGAAAGAGAAAATTCGCCCGGCGCTGCAGGCCCCTCGGACCGGTGGGCAGTGTGCCCCCTGAAAGCGAGTAGTAGGCCCCGTCCTTTTTCCAAATACACGGATCGTAAACCTGGTAGGGCTGACTGGGCTCGTTGGCCTTGGGCTCAAAGATACCCCCGGGCACTTTTTGCCAATTCAACAACAGGGGATCGCGGCTGATGGCGCTCACATTGCCTAGTTGGTGGCCGTAATAGTGGACTATGACCCGATTCCCATCGACCAGCGACGCGCCAGACCAGCAACCGTGTTCGGGATGGGGATAAATGGCGTAGGGCAAATCGCGCCAGTGGATTAAGTCATCGCTGACTGCGTGGGCCCAGTGCGGCCGTGGGTCTTCAGGGGGAAAGGCCTGGTAGAACAGGTGCCAGCGCCCCTGCCAAAAACACAGTCCGTTGGGATCGTTTAAGCGGCCGTCCGGGTTGCAAAAATGGTATATGGGACGCACTGGGTCGCTGGCCTTAGCCTGCCTAGTGGCCCTAAAGCGCTGCAGGAGCGGGTTTGTTTGCAGTTGGGCTTCCTGCTCGGCGAGGGTATCGCCAAAGCTGTACTGGGCAACGGCCGAGGTATGATCAGGTTGCATATAGTCAGACTCTCTTGGTTAGGGACATGAAGGCATAGGAAAAATGAAGAACCTTTTTTCGCTGCTCTGTCAAGGCATTGTGCAAATTGGAATGACGCTCAAAATTAGTCTTGCCAAGGTTGCCTATCTCAAACTATGCAAAAAAGAAAATGACCCCTAACTATCCCCCTCTCTACCTGCGCCCCAACAGCGAGCGCACTGTGCGCAATGGCCACCCTTGGGTCTTCTCCGGCGCGGTCGAACGCCCTCCCCGGGACGCCGACACCGGCGATATCGTCGATGTCTTTGACGTGCATAAGCGCTTCGTCTGTCGCGGGTTCTACAATCGGCGCTCGCTGATCCGCGTGCGCAGTCTCACCCAAGACCCCAGCCGCCCCATTGACGCGGCCTTCTTCACAGAGCGCATCGCCCAAGCCATCGCCCTCCGCCGCAGCACCGGCCTGTCCGCCCACACCAACGCCATGCGCCTAATCCACGGCGAAAGCGACGGCCTGCCCGGCCTAATCGCCGACGACTACGCCGGCTACCTAGTGGTGCAATTTCACACCGCTGGCATGGAAAAACAACGTCCCGTCATCCTCGACGCGCTCCAATCCCTGCTCACCCCCCGCAGCATGTACGAGCGCAGCGATGTGGGCACCCGCCGCGCCGAGGGACTAGACGACCGGCCCACCGGCCTACTAGCGGGCGAAGCACCGCCCGAATTCGTCGAGATCGAAGAGCACGGTACGCGCCTCTACGCCGACCTCTATCGCGGCCAGAAGACCGGCTTTTTTCTCGACCAGCGCGCCAACCGCTTCTACCTCCAGCAACTCGCCCGCGGCCAGCGCGTGCTCAACCTCTTCTCCTATTCGAGCGGCTTCTCCGCCCACGCCCTCAAAGGCGGTGCATCCCGCACCCTCGACGTCGATATATCGCCCCAAGTCGTGCCCGCCGCCCGCCGCACCCTCGACGCCAACCGCCCCCAAGGCTCCCACTCCGACCTGTTGATCGCCGATGTCTTTCCCTTCGTGGACGAGCTGGCCGACCGCGGCCCCCGCTACGACATCGTCGTCTGCGACCCCCCCTCGCTTATGCGCAAACGCAGCCAGTACAAACAGGCCATGGGCGTCTATACCAAACTCAATCGCAACGCCTTCCGCCTCATAGCCGACGGCGGCCTGTTGGTGACCGCCTCGTGCTCGGCCCGAATCTCCCAAGAGGACTTTTTCCAAATCGTCCGCCGCGCCGCTGGTGCCCGAGTCCGCACCCGCATCCTTGCCTACAACCTGCACCCAGCCGACCATCCAATAGACCCAGCCTTCCCCGACGGACGCTACCTCAAGTGCATCTTCGCCCGCGTCTATCGTCCTTCTTGATGCTGCCGGGTGAAAGGCATATCCTCGTTGCAATACGTCAATCCTTTCCTTGCTCAAGTCAGTTTCTACGCTATATTTCTGACATTATACCAATGGATACGACCATGCCAAGCCTATCTCAGCATATCGCCAAACGCGCCGCCGAACTACCCGAGGGGTCGCTATTGTGCCCAAGGGCGTTGCTCCACCTCGGAAGCAGAGCGGCAGTCGATCAAGCACTGTCGCGCCTCGCACGTCGAGGACAATTAATGCGGGTCTGTCAGGGCGTCTATGTCCGGCCTATAGAGACTCGCTTCGGTCTGCGCCCGCCCGCAGTTGAGAAGGTCATTGAAGCGCTGGCAGAACTGTGGGGGGAGACCATTGTTCCCTGTGGCGGTTCGGTAGCGAATTTCCTCGGTCTCACTACTCAGACGCCAGTGCAGTCGGTGTACCTGACCTCTGGCCCCAGCCGTCGGTTGAAACTCGGCGCACTGACAGTGCATTTGCGCCATGCCCCGCGCTGGCAGTTGGTAGCACCGCACCGGCCGGCCGGCGATGCGGTTCGCGCCCTAGCTTGGTTGGGAGAGATTGAAGAGAACCTCGGCGCGATTGCCAGCAAGCTCTCTCCTGCCGACCTCGACGAGTTCGTTGGGTTGCGCGTCCTAATGCCAGCGTGGCTTGCAGAACTCGTGAGCGCACGTATCGTCAATGCCTGATGCGCTATTCCAGTCCCTTTCGGCCAGCGACAGACGCGACGCTCTGGAAGTAGCCGCCGGCTTGAGTGGGCGTCGAGCTCATCTGCTGGAAAAAGACATCTGGGTTATACAGACGCTGCACGCTCTCGCTGGAACTCCGTTCGAAAGAAATCTGGTCTTGAAGGGAGGCACATCTTTGGCGAAGGCGTATCACGCAATCCATCGGTTTTCAGAAGACATCGACATTACCCATGACATCCGCGCTTTTGCGCCCGACCTCGTAGCCGATGGTGGCGAGGATGCGCTTCCGGTCAGTCGCAGCCAAGAGCAACGCTGGACGCGGGCGATCAGGAGACGGCTGGTAACATGGGTTCAAGACCGGGCACTGCCAGCTATTGAAGCAAATCTGGCTCAAGCAGGGCTCTCCGCTCAGCTTCGCGCTGAAGGAGATCGGCTGTACGTCTGCTATACGCCGCTGTTTGCCGACTATGGATTCGTAAGGCCGGAAGTGATGGTCGAGTTCGGGGCACGCTCAACCGGAGAGCCTCGCGAAGAGCGTTTGACCGAATGCGATGCTGCCGCCTTCATACCGGACGTCGTATTTCCCTCGGCCCGCCCATTTGTCATGCTGGCCGAGTGCACGTTTTGGGAAAAGGCGACGGCCATACACGTCTTTTGTCAACAACAACGCAGTCGAGGGGAACGTCTTTCTCGGCACTGGTACGATCTGGTCCGGTTAGACGAT
The DNA here is from genome assembly GCA_028875335.1 of Gemmatimonadota bacterium. Next base: position 3,237 of record JAPPEF010000360.1, on the reverse strand, counting down.
GCCGGCTATGCTGAAAGAGCGCTAGCCGATCACCCAGGTATCGCTTTATCAGTTGCGCGGCACAAGGCGATGTTTTTCCGCGAAAAGGACGTTGCTGGCAGTTGGATAGATTATGAAGTGGCGGTCTCGGGTAGCTTGCAACTGTTACCAGAGGGCCATGCTTATGAGGCACTTGCCGACGACTATGAAAGAATGTTGAGCGACGGCATGCTCTTCGACGACGATGAACCTTTTGACGACTTGATTGCAAGGTGTGCGGATATCGAAGAGAGGGCTAATCGCCGCTGAGCAACTTGAATTCGCCCAAGTCCGCCGAATCGGGCAAAACCCGCATCCCTCGCCCGTCTTGACGCGACCCAGCAAAACGCTTATCCTCGTTGCAATATGTCAACCTGCATCGCTTTCTGATGAAGAACCTCTCCGAAGATCTGCGCCTCAAACTCGACGCCCTGCCCAACGAATCCGGCGTCTATATTATGAAAAGGCGCGACGGGCAGATCATCTACATCGGCAAGGCCAAAAGCCTGCGCGACCGGGTGCGCTCGTACTTTCGCACGTCGGGCGGCGATGGTCGGCGGCAGTTCAAAGCCCTAGTCCGCAACATCGCCGACATCGACTATATCGTAACGGGCAACGAACAGGAAGCCCTCATCCTCGAAGCCACCCAAATCCGCACCCACAAACCGCGCTACAACATCCTGCTCAAAGACGACAAGAAATACCCCTATATCCGCATCACGGCCGAGCCTTTCCCTCGCATCTTCGCCACCCGCGACGTAGTCCGCGATGGCTCGCGCTACCTCGGCCCGTACAGCAACGTCCGCGCCATGCACACCACCATCGACACCATGCGCAAGGTCTTCCCCATCCGCACCTGCAACGCCCAGTTGCCCTCAGACAAAGTGCCGCTGTGCCTCGAATACCACATCAAGCGCTGCGAAGGCCCCTGCGAAAACCTCGTCTCGGCTGACGACTACCGCAAAACCGTCGAGCGGGCCGTGCGCTTTTTGCGCGGCCAAAACGCCGAAGTAATCCGCGAGCTGCAAAAGCGCATGACCGAAGCCGCCGAAGACATGCGCTACGAAAAAGCAGCCCGCTTCCGCGACCAGATCCAAGCGCTAGAATCCATGCGCGCGCGCCAGAAAGTCGTCCTCGACGACCAGATCGACCGCGACGTCCTCGGCATGGCCCGCAGCGACGACGAAGCCTGTTGCAGCGTCCTCGAAATCCGCGAGGGCCGCCTGCTCGGCAAAAAGCACCACTTCCTCGGCGGGGTCATGGAATCCTCAGACGGGGAAATCCTCTCAGCCTTTGCGCGGCAATTCTACCTGCAAAACGACTTTGTCCCGCCCGAGATCCACCTGCCAGCCCAGCTAGCAGACGCCGACGAAGTGGCCGCTTGGCTGTCGCAAAAGGCCGACGGCAAGGTCGAGTTGGCCACCCCCCAGCGCGGTGCCAAGGCCCAGATGCTCGACATGGCCGCCAAAAACGCCACCCAGATGCTCGCCGAACGCCAGCTCAAGCGCGAGCTGAAGCGCGACCGCATCCCCCAATCGGTCTATGCCCTCCAGCGCGACTTGCAGCTAGCGGCTCCGCCCCGCCATATCGAAGGCATCGATATCTCCACCTTTCAAGGCGCGAACCCGGTCGGCTCGGTAGTCTGCTTTATCGACGGCCGAGCCAAGCGCAGCCAGTACCGCTACTTCAAAATCCGCGACCTCGCGCAGCCCGACGACTACGCCGCCATCCACCAAGTGGTCTATCGCCGTTTCCGCGGCCTAGCCGAGCGTAACGAGCCACGGCCCGACTTGCTGCTCATCGACGGTGGGCCGGGCCAACTCACCAGCGCGGTCGCCGCCTTGCGCGAGCTATACATCGCAGACCAACCCGTCGTCGGCCTCGCCAAGCGCTTCGAGGAAGTCATCCTGCCGGACCAGCGCGATCCCCTGCTGCTGCCCAAAACTTCGGCCAGCCTGCGCCTGTTGCAGATGCTGCGCGACGAAGCCCACCGCTTCGCGCTCAAAAACCACCGTCAACAACGCGCCAAGAGCGCGCTCAGCTCGACCTTGGACCACGTCCCCGGCATTGGCCCGCAAAAGCGCAAGGCCCTGCTCGTCGCTTTCGGCTCGGTCAAGCGCATCGCCGCCGCGCCAGCCGAGGAAATCGCCGCCCTCCCCGGCTTCAGCCGCAAACAAGCCGACGCCTTGCTCGCCCATCTCAACGGCCCGGATCATGGCCCGCCCGAAATCCACGCCTGAACGCCCGCTGCCAGCGGCCCTATCCGCCCCCTGCGAGCGCTTCCTCAAGGCCATGGAGCGCGACAATGGGCTGGCGGCCAATACCCTCGACGCCTATCGCCGCGACCTCAACCGCTATCTGCACCACCTGTCCGCCCAAGGCGTCGAGCGCCTAGAAGCCGTCCAACACCAGCACATCGCCCACTTGCTCCACTCGCTGCGCGACGCTGGCCTAACTGCTTCCACCATGGCCCGCAACCTCACCTCGATAAAGCGCTTCCACCAGTACTTACTGCTCAAGGGCGCAACGACGCACAACCCGGCCGAACTCCTCGACCCGCCCAAACTAGAGCGCCGCCTGCCCGACGTGCTCTCGGTCGAGGAAATCGCCGGCCTGCTCGCCGCGCTCGACCCCGACGAGCCGCTGGGCCAGCGCGACCGGGCCATCCTCGCCGTGCTCTACGCCACCGGCATCCGCGTCTCCGAGCTAACCGCACTGCAACAGGAGGCCCTGCTGCTGGCGCGGGGCCTCATCCGCATCCGCGGCCGGAGTGAGCGCATCGTGCCCATCGCAGCCAAAGACGCCCGCACACTTAGACACTACCTGCGCCAGGGCCGCCCTCACCTCGCCCGTCCCGACTCGGGCGACCACGTCTTCCTCAATGCCCAAGGCGGACCGCTCTCGCGGATGAGCGTGTGGAAGATCATCAAAACCGCCGGCGACAAGGCCCGCATCGGCAGGGAGATCAGTCCCCACACCCTGCGCCACTCTTTTGCCACGCATCTGTTAGAAGGCGGTGCCAACCTCCGCGCCGTACAGGAGCTGTTGGGCCACGCCGACATCTCCACCACCCAGATCTACACGCACCTCGACCTCAGCTATCTCAAAGAGGTCCACAAGACCTACCACCCCCGAGGTTAGGTAAGCCACTGTCAGCTAAAGCGGACAGCTTTCACGGACTACGCTTGAGATCCCTTCCTCTACGTTGGCGTCCGTAGG
>JAPPEF010000053.1 GCA_028875335.1 Gemmatimonadota bacterium | reverse complement strand
AGTTGCGGCCGAGATCGCGGCCATCCGCGCTGAGTTCAACGCCGAGTGGGCACCGCGATTCCGCTCGGACGAAGTGCCGATAAACCCCTACCGGGTCTTCGCCGAGCTCGCCCGCGCCGTGGAGGTGCCCAACACCATCATCACTCACGACTCGGGCTATCCCCGAGATCAGCTCGTGCCGTTCTGGCGGCCCCAGGTCCCCAGAGGGTACATGGGCTGGGGCAAATCGACCCAGCTCGGCTACGGCTTGGGTTTGGCCTTGGGGGCCAAGCTAGCCGTGCCGGACAAGCAGGTCATCAACATCATGGGTGACGCGGCTTTTGGCATGGCGGGTCTCGACATTGAGACCGCAGTGCGCGCAGAGATTCCCATTCTCACGGTGGTGCTCAACAACGGCGTGATGACGCACTACGACCACTACATGCCCTACGCCACCGAGCACTATCAGAGCAACCAACTCGGTGGCCACTACGCGCAGGTGGCCGAGGCGCTTGGTGCCCACGCCGAGCGCGTTGAAGCGATCCCAGACTTGGCACCAGCCATCCAACGCGCGATCGCGGCCAATGGCGAAGGCCGAGCCGCTCTGTTGGAGGTGATGACCAAGGCGGAAGAAAACGTCGCCAAATTTTGGTAAAGGAGGAGCAGATGGACCAATACAAAGCCGTTCTCATCGGTTGCAGCCGCATGGGGGCTTTCATCGATAACGAGGTTCCGGCCAATATGCGCCCGTACTCCCACGCCGCTGGGTACGAGGCTTGCGAGCGCACGGATCTCATCGCCTGTTCGGACCTGCGACCCGAGGTGATGGAAAGGGTTGGCGCACGCTACGGCATCCCTGCGGACAAGCAGTACACTGACTATCGAGAGATGCTCGCCCGCGAAAAGCCCGACATCGTCAGCGTCGCCACCCAGCCCGAGCACCGCGCTGAGATCGTCATCGCGGCAACCGAAGCGGGTGCCCGCGCCATCTACGCGGAAAAGGCGTTCTCGGCCTCGCTGGAGGAAGCCGATCGCATGGTCGAAGCCTGCCAGCGCCACAACGTCGCGCTCAACATGGGCACCAACCGCCGCTTCCACCCCGGCTACGACCAGATGAAGGCCGTCATCGACTCTGGGGAAATCGGCGCGTTGCAAACCCTCATCATCCACCAGACGAGTGCGCTCTTTAACGGCGCTAGCCACAGCTTTGACCTACTCCAGCGCCTCAACTCCGATGCCCCTGCCGCTTGGGTGCAGGCGCATTTGCCCAATGGCGACGAGATCATCGACGGCGATATCCTGCGCGAGGACCCGACCGGGCACGGCATGATCCAGTTCGCCAACGGGGTCACTGCGTACGCGCTCAATTCGGGTCGGGGATTGGAAGTGGAGGCCGTCTGCCAAAGAGGCGTGGTGACGGCGCTGGGCAATGATAGGAAGTGGCAGTTGCGGGCACCGGTATCACAGGATCACCGGGGCCGCAATAAATTGGGCTTGGTGGAATTTCCCGCTTTCGAGGACCGGGCTTCGACGCTTTGCTTGGTCGAGGATTTGGTCCGCTCTCTCGATACGGGCGAGCCACCGCGCGGCGGTGCCGAGCTGGCGCGGGCCAATACTGAGCTGATCTTCGCGTTTGTCGAGTCGCACCAGCGCGGCGGTGCTCGCGTGGAATTGCCGCTTGACGGGAGCAAATATCGGCTGGAGCGGGATCGCGGGCCGAGGCAGCCGAAGTACGAGCCGGACGCCTAAGCCCTCAGGGCATGCCCGTCGGTTATGCCGCAGCCTTTGAACAAGGTCCGCTGCACGGCGCGGTCGTGCGCGAGGGCAAAATCCGGCGTCTTTTCTCCGCGAATGCACGCAGCTAGCTCCCGCAACAAGCTCGGCGGGGACGGACCCGGATCAAACTCCACGTCCTGCCACTCTCCCGCCTGATACCCTTTGATCTCCTGAGCCAAGAAGACGCGCAGCTTGTTGGAGCCAAGCGGCTCGTGCAGCAGAGTCCCTTGGGTGCCGTGGACCTCTATCCGCCGGTCCATGCCGATCTGCATGGCGGTCGTATCGACGATGCCGATTCCATCGCGACACTCGTGGACGACCACTGCGTTATCGACTTCGGCCCGCTTCCCGTAGTGCTTGCCCAACACGCCGCGGATGGTCACTGGCTCGCCCATCATCGCCACCATTAAGTCTACCAAATGTCCGGCCATCTCGAAGTAAACGCCGCCGTGATAGGCGGTAAACTCACCGTATAGCTGCTTGTGCCAGTTGATCGGTTTGGGAATGTGCCCGCGATACATGAAGACTTGCCCTAGACAGCCTGACTCCACCAAGCGCAGCATCTCAGCTACCGCCGGATTGTAGCGCCACATATAGGCCATTTGTAGCATCAGCCCCTCGGTCTCGGAGAGCTTATGGAGCCGCTCCAGTTGGGCTAGATCGACGCCGGCTGGCTTTTCCAACAACACGTGCTTGCCAGCGGCGAGCGCCCGCTCGGCATAGTCGAGGTTTTGATATACGTGTCCTTCTACGACCACGGCCTCTGCTCGGCTGTTTAACACGTCCTCGATGGATGCAAAAACCGGAATGTCCAGCCCGTATTCCGCCCACCGCTCCAGATTCTGCTGAATCACTGCGGGGTCGGGATCGTACATCCCTACCAGTTCCACCTCGCCCGGCCTTGCCGCAGCCTCCCGCACGTGCATGGACGCGTGACTGTGCCAAGCGCCTAGGAATGCAAATCTCAACATGTTTTTGTTTCTCCTTACCAGGTACTCACAAATTCGTCCACGTCAAAGCCCTCGGGCATCTCGCTGTTAAAGGTGCGCAGGGGTCGAGATTCAAAGTTCGGCGGATCGGCTGCGGGCCGGAGGTCAGCGTACATGTCGCTATAGTGCTGGTGGACGCGGGCCTCGTCTTGCTGCAACCGCTCGTTGAGCGCGGCCAAGCGGCTTTGCAGGGTCTCGGCCTCGGCAGTGGTGAAGCGCTGCGCCATGTCTTCGGCGTAGTACGCGGGGGGCGATCCGTCGACCAGCGGCTGGCGCTCTTGCACGGACATCTGGGCGATCTCCGGCCGGTGCAGGAAGACGATCTTGTTGGCGATCCGGCACAGCAGGACCACGCTCACCATGCGGCCGAACTCGCCTGGGTGCAGCTCGGCCAAGCAGGTGCGGAATTTTTGCTCGTCGCGGGCAATCAGCGCGCGGAAGGTCGTCTCAATCTGGTCCCGCTCTTGATCGTAGCACTCGGTCCAGTAGGCAAACTGAGCCTCGGCTTCGGGCGAGAGGTGTTGCCGGAAACCGTCGATGTGATACCAGTCGAGATGGTGATGATACGAGAAAATTTGGCCGCCGAAGGAGCGGTAGCCGAGGTGGATGGTGCGGCGCATCCGGCTGGTGTACTTGCTGCCCCAGTGCATCATCAGGTTGGGATAGACGATGCCGTCGCCGGGCTGTAGCTCGACGGGGATGCCGCCTTCTAGCGGCACTTTGGGGTCGAGCATGAGCTGACGCCGCTGCACTTCATTGGTCGGCTGTTTGTGGCTCTCTGGCAGGATCCAGAATACGTCGTCTTCGTAGAGCGCGATGTTCCACTGCACGTATCCGGGAGCGTTGGCCATTAGGTCTGCTTGCATGCCGCTAAGCGGTGCCTGCTCAGCCGAGCTGGCGTCGCGGTGCCAGTCCGTGTACCCGTAATCGACCAGCCCGCTGCACAGCGCTCCAAAGGCAGTGAGGGCCGTCACCGGAGCCTGTATGAGCTGGGCGCTGATGCCAAAGGTGGTCTCGGCGAGGCAAAAGTCGATGACATCGGCGGTCTCGGCGTCAATTGAATTTATGTTCAGTCGCGGATGGATTTTTTCGTACCAAGCACCGCCGAGCGGGTCGCCGGGTTGGCGCGCGGCCACCGAGCGCGCCTTTTCCCGGTCCACCATCCACTCGATGGCGAGCCGCATCGCGTCCAACCGCTCGGGCGGCACGACGTTGCGCAAGATCAGATAGCCTTGGCGGCGAAATTGTTGCAGATCGACGTGCATGATTCTTTCCTATCAGTTGGGAGACCGCTGCATGGCTTGATCGATCAAGAGCCGATCCTGCTGTGTGGCTTGTTCGATTAAGAGCCGATCTTGCTGGCTTTGCCGCACCTGCGCCTCTATGGCGACCGGGTCCCACTCGGACAGTAGCCGCTTTTGGAGGTCGGCTAAGGTGGCCGCATGTGCTGGATGGTCCGCTAGGTCGTCGAACTCGTTGGGATCGGCCTCCACGTCGTATAGCTGAGGCGGATCTCCCAAGCTGTAGTGGAGCTTGTAGCGGCCGCACCGCAACATGGCCGTTGGCCGCGCCACGCCGTGGGCGAGGTATTCGGAAAATGCTTCGTCCTTCCAGGCTGCGTCTTGCCCTTGCAGCAATCCCACCAGACTATCGCCATCCAACGGCCCTGCGCTGGGCGCGGCGGCCACATCGACTATGGTCGCTACCAAATCCACTAGCGACACTACTTCGCTGATGCGCCGACCGGCCGGGATTTGCCCGGGATAGACCATTTGCAGCGGCACCTTGGCGGACGCCTCGTACATGCTCGATTTCCGCCACATGCCGTGATCGCCGTTCATTTCCCCGTGATCGCTGAAATGCACAATGAGTGTGTTGTCGCGCTGTCCGGTTTCTTCTAGGACGGCGAGCAGGCGGCCGATCTTCTCGTCGAGATAAGTAATGAGTCCATAGTAACCGGCGCGGGCGCGGCGCACCTGTTCTTCGGGAAAATCGACTCCCCCGAACATGGCCCGCATCCGCTGGTGGACGGGGTGCTGGCTTTCGAGGTGGCCGGGGGGAATTTCCGGCATGTCGATTTGGTCGAGGGGATAGAGGTTGAAAAACCGCTCGGGCACTACGAGTGGAAAATGCGGCGCAATAAACGAGACATTCAGCGCCCAAGGCCGCTCCTTGCGGGCCGGATCGCGCAGATAAGCCAGCGCTTGTTCCTCCACCAGATCATCGACTTCGATCTCCAAAGTCGTCCCCGGCCCGGCCTCGGCGACTCCACCCCAAGGCTTGTCGGCCGGCGGCGTGCCCTTGCTCCAGTCGGGCGTGCCGCGCAGGACGCCGTCTTTGGTCCACAGTTCGGCGTGCAAATCGCGCGCTAGCTGGGCGCGGAAGCCGTGCAGTTGGTCGGGGCCGCAAAAGTGCTGTTTGCCCGAGAGTACCACATCGTAGCCCACGGCGCGCAGCCGATGAGCCCAAGTGACCGCATCCGACGGCAGGGGACTGGCATTGTCAAAGGCTCCGATTTGGTTGATGTAGCGGCCGGTCATAAACGACATCCGCGACGGTAGGCAGAGCGGAGAGTTGCAATAGGCGTTGGCAAAGGTCGCGCCCTCAGCGGCCAATTGATCCATAAAGGGCGTCTGCACGAGCGGATGTCCGTAGGGGCCGCTGTACATGGGTGCGTGCTCGTCCGTCATAATGAGCAGGATGTTGGGGCGGTTCACGGGTTGCTCCTAGTTTGCAGGGTGAAAGTTGCGGCGAAGATAAGCCAAACAGATTCCGACAACCAGCCGTTGCTCAGCCATCGGCTTGTACGCCCAAACCGTGTATATAGACCAATTCGCTGCCGCAGTAGCCCGTCCACAAGACCAAGCCACCGATCAGGACGCCGAGGGCGATCCACGCATAGAGCGGCCATCCTTCAAGCCGCCCCTTGAGGTGCAATGGCAAGCGCCCGAGGACGGCCCCCAATCCCAACAGCAAGGTCCAGGTAGCGAGGGAGTCGTGGGTGGCTAACGGCTCAGCGGCCGGCCCATCCCAAGCCTCGGTTGCGGCTGCGTTGCCGCTGAGGACGGCGGCGGTTGCCGCTAGTACGCCCAATACCAGCAAGCCGTACGCTAGGTGGTGCCCGGCGCGGCGACCTAGCCACAGCGCGCCTAGATCGCACAGCGGACTCAGCGACAAGAGCGCGATAGGGTAGTGGACGATGAAGGGATGCCAATCCATATTGTTTGTTATTGTTAATAGAACTTAGGATTGTTAATGAAACTTGGGAACGCGACACCTCAAACCGGAGCAATGCCTCATGGCCACAGACCTGTCCCAACACATCGCCGACACGCTACTAATTGACACGCACGAACATCTGCGCAAGGAGCGCGACTGGGTCGAGGACGGCCCGGACATTTTGCAAGATCTTTTTGGCAACTACGTACCCGCCGACCTGATCGCCGCCGGTGCTACCCCCGAGGACTTGCACAAGCTCAACGACGCTTCCGACTCAGACTTGGAAGCGCGCTTTGACGGGATCCGCTCGGCCTTTGCGGCCATCCGCTTCACTGGCTACGGCGAGGCCGTGCGCATCCTCGCGCACGAGATCTATGGCATGGCCGACTTTAGCGGCGACGAGTTGCACAAGGCGCAAGAAAAGCTCAGCGCTTGGCGTCAACCCGGCGGGCGGCACGAGCTGCTCAGCCAAGTAGGCCTGCTGGACCACGTGCAGACCGACGACTTTTCTTGGCCCTGCCCGCCTGACGAGTCCGGTGTGGACTTCTTTCTTTACGACTTGTCTTGGGCCACCTTTTGCAACGGCCAAATCGACGCCGAGGCCATTGAGCGCGAAACCGGCGTGGCCGTCACCGACTTAGCCAGCCTCAAGCAGGGCATGGAAGCCATCTTCGCCCAGCACGGCCCCCATGCCATCGCGGTCAAAGCCCAGCACGCGTACAACCGCACGCTGCGCTGGGAAGAGCGCGCCGACGCCGACGCCGAGCGCGTGCTCCAACGCTCGCTCCAAGGCGCGGAACTTGACGAGCCGAGCCGGTTGCTGTTGGGCGACTGGTGCTGGGCGCGGGGCACCGAGCTGGCGATCGAATACGAGTTGCCGTTCAAGATCCACACTGGCTACTACGCTGGCAATGACCGCATGCCCGTTGACCGCATCAAAAGCGGCAACCTCTGCCCCTTGCTGGCCCGCTACCTCGATTGCCGCTTTGTGCTGATGCACATTGCCTATCCCTATTCCAACGAATTGGTCGCGCTGACCAAGCATTACCGCAATGTGTACGCCGATCTCTGCTGGGCGTGGTCGATTGACCCGTACAGCTCGTGCGATTTTGTGCGCCGCTTTATCCACGCGGCTCCCGCGTCCAAGCTCTTCGCCTTTGGCGGCGACACTGGCTGGCCGACCAGCTCGGTGGCCTACGCGATTCAGGCGCGCCGCTGGCTCACCCGCGCCCTCCAAGGCGAGATAGACGACGGCCTGCTGACTGAGGCCGAAGCCATAGAACTGGCGACCCGCTTCATGCGCGGCAACCAAGAGGCCTGTTTCGACTTGGCTGGGACGCGGCAGGCGCTGCGAGCTTCAGCGGCTGGCTAGAGTGAGGATGTAAGGTAAATCAGTTAGAAAGGAAACTCTATGTCCCCGTCATTCTGCCGGCATCGGCGACAGGACGACGAAGATGCCTTGTAGAGGCGATGTTCTTGAATAACTGCCGCGACCATGCCTTCTGCGGATCGGTTACGTAATCCCATAGTTCTCTAGGCAACCAGCCATTTATGGTCTGGGGGTCCATTTCCGAGACCATGAACCACACGTCGGGCAGTCGATTGCGAAGGATGGAACAGAGATCCTGAGTATCGAGTGTGGAGACGAGGATGGCAGAGTAAGGAAAAGGCGCAACCCATGTTTGAACGCCCTCGGTGTCGTTGAGTGCCTCATGTGCTTGCGCTTGGGTGCAGGCTTGGCTGTATGTAAAGAGATAAGATTTCATGGGGCGTTTTCCTCATCTGTATCGGTCGAAGTAGGTGGTTTTTCTCTTGGGGCTTCCAATAGCAAACGCGATCCAAGAATGTGTCGCTTTGTATGACCGCTTACTTGTCTCGTTTTTCTCATTTATAAGTAATTGTTTTCAAATAACTAATATAAATTAGTATGATAAAAAAGCATAAAAAATGTCAGCAATTTTGACAAGAAAAATGACAGCGGTGTCCGGCGTGCTTGACCTATTGAGACTTGCACGGGAGGCAAACAGATGAAGAAGGAACAGATGGTCGGCACTAGGCTCCCCTCAGAGTTAGTCCGAGAATTGGCGTTTATCGAGGAGGTTGAGCAGTCTGATCGCTCAACCACTGTGCGCCGGCTACTCTCGAAAGCGATCCAGCAATGGAAGCTCGAGCACTACGTCCGGCTGTACGGAGATGGAAAGCTCACGCTGGCACGAGCTGCGCGCGATGCTGGAGTCTCCTTGTGGGAGACGATGGATTATGCCCGTGCCAGAAAGGTGCCTGCCCAATACGACCTTGAAGAGCTCCAGCGCGACTTGGGAACCATCCACGGAAGCCTAGACCAGTAATGCGGTTTTTTGAAAATGGTCCGGCGATTCCGGATGAGCTTCTCCATGCCCGTGATGAGGGCCGAGTAGTTTTCTTCTGTGGGGCTGGGGTCTCACGGGCTAAGGCAAAGCTGCCGGACTTCTTTGGTTTGGCAGAAGAAGTTATGAAGACGCTTGGGGTTCAAGCTGATAGCTCAGCCCGGAAGTTACTTGAGGAAGCATATAATGTTGAGGCCCAAACCGGTGTTGCCGGTGTAATCGCGGCAGACCGGATATTCGGTCTGCTTGAGCGCGATTTTTCTACGGCCCTTATAGAAACAGCGGTGGCTTCTGCGCTGCGACCGAAGCTGCAACCGAATGGTAAACCGGATTTGACAGCCCATCGTATAATCCTCGATCTCGCAACTACTAGGGAAGGTTTGGTTCATGTAGTAACGACCAACTTTGATCGTCTGTTTGATGATTGTGGCCGCGACCTTTCATCGTGGCAACGACCTCGTTTACCTGATCCGTCGCGGCCAAAAGATATGGATGGCATCGTCTATCTTCACGGCAAGGTTACATCTGATTATAAAGGGGCTAAAGGCGATGGGTTTGTTCTGTCCAGTTCCCAGTTTGGACAGGCGTATCTTTCGGAGGGTTGGGCTACTTCCTTCTTTCGGGAAATCATTGACAGGTACGTCGTTGTCTTCGTCGGCTACGCGGCGGACGATCCTCCTGTTCATTATCTGTTAGAAGGACTGAACAGACAGATCAATGAACGTCAGGTCTATGCTTTTCAACCGGGTAAGGCGGACGAAGCGACCGCTAAATGGACGGACAAAGGGGTTACGGCCATCCCCTATGCGGAAGATTCCGACCATACTGAGCTTTGGCGCACATTGGAGGCATGGGCGCAGAGAGCGCGAGATCCCGATCAATGGTATTCGGAGGTCATCAACAAAGCAAAGCAGGGACCCCAAAGCCTTTTGCCGCATGAGCGTGGGCAAGTTGCTCACATCGTTTCGACGGTTGAGGGGGTTAGAAAATTTTCGGAGGGAGAAGAACCGCCTCCGGCAGAATGGCTGTGTGTTTTCGATAAGTACAGACGCTATGGTAAACCGGGAAAGCTAGATAGCTGGTTGGAGGAGGGACCATACGTCGATCCATTTGATCTTTACCACATTGACTCGGATGTGCCACCAGACAAGGCCGATTCTAGAGACCGTAAGCCGCCAGCCGACGCTTGGGATGCTTTTAACCTGAACCGAGTCGATAAAACTAACTTAACGTGAGTTCGGGTTAAGGTGAGGGCATCCTTTTTGGCTAAACTTAGGTTTGCAC